>JBEBJH010000072.1:0-19479 GCA_040079965.1 Cyclobacteriaceae bacterium | reverse complement strand
AAGCTGCGGGACAGGCTCCCTGGAATGTGGGCGGATGGCGAGTAGCGACAGCCCTTTAAGCCGCCCAAACAGCCGACCAGTTCATTCGAATAGCTCTGTCATTATGCCATTGTGTCACTTTTTCCCTTAAAATACCCCTTGGCATAACCCTTGTTCAGGGGTGTATGCTGACTTAAAAAACTGCAATCAAAAACTGAACATATCATGGGAAAAATTATTGGAATAGACTTAGGAACCACCAACTCGTGCGTGGCCGTTATGGAGGGCAACGAACCCGTAGTGATTGCCAACAGCGAAGGCCGTAGAACTACGCCTTCCATCGTGGGTTTTTTGGATAACGGAAAAGGCGAGCGTAAAGTAGGTGATCCTGCCAAGCGTCAAGCCATAACCAATCCCAAAAATACTGTCTCCTCAATCAAGCGCTTCATGGGCAAAAAATTTGCCGAAGTAACAGGTGAGAAGAAAATGGTATCGTACGAAGTAGAAAGCGGTAACAACGACACGGTACGCGTTCGTATTGGTGATCGCCTGTATACCGCCCAGGAAATTTCTGCAATGATTCTTCAAAAAATGAAGAGCACTGCTGAAGATTATCTTGGCACAACGGTAACTGAAGCCGTTATCACGGTTCCTGCCTATTTTAACGATGCAGAACGCCAGGCTACAAAAGAAGCTGGTCAGATCGCTGGTTTGGATGTGAAACGAATCATCAACGAACCGACAGCTGCTGCTCTGGCTTATGGTTTAGATAAGAAAAACAAAGACATGAAAATCGCGGTGTATGACCTGGGTGGTGGTACATTCGATATCTCTGTTCTTGAATTAGGGGATGGCGTGTTCGAAGTAAAATCAACCAACGGTGATGTTCACCTGGGTGGTGATGACTTTGATATGCGCATTATGAACTGGTTGGCCGATGAATTCAAAGCCGATAAGAACATCGATTTACGCAAGGACCCAATGGCGCTTCAACGTTTAAAGGAAGCTTCTGAAAAGGCGAAGATCGAACTTTCCAGCTCTACCGAAACTGAAATCAACTTACCCTATATCACTTCCGTGGATGGAGTGCCTGAACACTTAGTGAAGAAACTTTCACGCGCGAAGTTTGAACAGTTGTGTGATGATTTGATCCGCAGAACACTTGAGCCCTGCCGCAAAGCTGTGGCTGACTCAGGGTATTCTGTAAGTCAGATTGACGAAGTGATCTTAGTGGGTGGTTCTACCCGCATTCCACGGATTGTTGATGAAGTTGAAAAGTTCTTTGGCAAAAAGCCTTCTAAAGGTGTAAACCCCGATGAAGTAGTAGCCGTAGGTGCTGCGATTCAAGGCGGTGTACTTACCGGAGAAGTAAAAGATGTGTTATTGTTGGATGTTACTCCACTGTCATTAGGTATCGAAACCATGGGCGGTGTGTTTACCAAGCTGATCGAATCAAACACTACGATCCCTTCTAAAAAATCAGAAGTGTTCTCAACCGCATCAGACAATCAACCATCGGTAGAAATTCATGTGCTTCAGGGCGAACGTCCAATGGCGCGCGATAACCGCACGATTGGAAGATTCCATCTCGATGGAATTCCACCAGCACCTCGTGGTGTGCCGCAGGTAGAAGTAATCTTTGATATTGATGCAAACGGTATTCTTCATGTGGCCGCCAAAGACAAAGGCACTGGCAAAGAACAGAAGATCCGGATTGAGGCATCGAGTGGATTGACTGAAGCTGAAATCAAGAAGATGAAGCAGGAAGCCGAAGCCAATGCTGAAACTGATAGAAAAGAGAAAGAGCGCGTTGAGAAAATCAATCACGCTGATTCGCTGATCTTCCAAACTGAAAAACAGTTGAAAGAATTTGGCGATAAACTTTCTGAAGGAAATAAAACTGCGATCACACAAGCTCTGGATAAACTGAAAGAAGCTCACAAGAGCCAGGATCTGGCAGCCATTGAAAATGCTATGAATGCCCTCAACGCAGCGTGGCAGGTAGCTTCTCAGGAGATGTATGCTGGCGGCTCACAAGCCGGAGCTAATCCTGGGGCTCAACCAAACAATGGATCAGCCAACAGTGGTGCCGGAGCAACCGGAGGCAATGGCAATGCAACCGATGTAGAATACGAAGAAGTAAAGTAAACGTCAGACACTGACTTTAAACTAACGACCCTTTGGAAGTAAAAATCCAAAGGGTCTTTTTTTCTTTAACCTTTTTGATTCTGTTTTCCCGCAATCAAAACTATCTTTACGACCCTTAAATAAAAGATTATGCTGGTTGTAAAGTTTGGAGGCACTTCGGTAGGCAAGCCTGAACGGATGAAGAAAATTGCGAACCTCGTGTTAAGCATGCCAGGGAAAAAGATTGTTGTCCTCTCAGCACTCAGCGGTACCACTAACACACTGGTACGGATTGGGGATCACCTGGTGGCTCAGCAACAGACAGCCGCAGAACAGGAAATTGCCGGGCTTGAAAAACACTATCAGCAGTTTATTAAGGAACTCTATGAGAGTGAAGCGTATCAGGCCATCGGCCAGGAGATAGTGAGTCGGTACTTCAGTCTGTTCCGTTTGTTGGCTGCTGGCAAATTTGACGATCGTAGCTATCGCGAGCTATTGGCTCAAGGTGAATTGATCTCCACCGAACTATTTTATCATCACCTGCAAGAAAGAAAAGTGCCAGCTCGCTTACTCCCCGCCTTGCATTTTATGTCGATTGATGAGAATCAGGAACCTGAGTTGGAAAAAATAAGCGAACGATTGAGACCAATTCTCGGAACCATGAACAATGTAGATATCCTGGTAACGCAAGGATACATCTGTCGCAATCATCGCAATGAGATTGATAATTTAAAACGTGGCGGAAGTGATTACACGGCTTCCCTGATTGGCGCTGCGATCCGGGCCGAAGAAATTCAAATCTGGACAGACATTGATGGCATGCACAACAACGATCCGCGAATCGTAAAAAAGACCATGCCCATAGCGGAACTTACCTTCGATGAAGCCTCGGAACTTGCCTACTTTGGAGCGAAAATCTTGCACCCCTCCACAATTGTGCCGGCACAAAAATATAGTGTTCCCGTGCGACTGAAAAACACAATGGATGAAAAGGCACCCGGCACCCTCATCAGTGATAAAGGCAGCCGCGGGCAGTTCAAAGCCATTGCCGCTAAAGATGGTATCACGGCTATTAATATCAAATCATCTCGCATGTTATTGGCACACGGATTTTTGCGAAAAGTATTTGAAGTGTTTGAGCGATATAAAACATCAATCGATATGATCTCTACTTCTGAGGTGGCGGTTTCTCTCACCATTGATGATAATAGAAATCTTACTTCTATTCTTGAGGAATTAAAGACCTTCGGCACCATCGAAGTAGACGAGAACCAGAGTATCATATGTATTGTTGGGAATATGCTATCGGAGAAAGAGGGTGTTCTGAAAGAGGTGTTTCAATCTCTCTCCACTGTGCCGATCCGAATGGTGTCGTACGGAGGAAGTCAGAATAACATTTCCATTTTGGTAAATACTGGTCAAAAAGATATAGCATTGAATCTGTTGAACGTGGGTTTATTCAATCTCTGATTGCTCTTATCATAATCAGGCAGCGTTAATTTAACTTATTATTCTGTTGAGGTTTTTACTCTAATTACCGGCAAATTAGAGTTCCTATCGGTATTGGGTTTGGATAGTGAGTCTATATCTGTATCTTCAATATACCCAAATCATAAAACCCCAATTAATTATGAAAAAAACTCTACTGTTCATCCTATTCTCTCTGAGCCTTCAATGCCTGATGGCTCAGACACGCACCCTTACCGGTACGGTAACTGATGCGTCTGATGGCTCCACGATTGCAGGTGCCAACATAGTTGTGAAGGGCTCAGTAACTGGCACAGCAACAGATACCAATGGCAAATTTACATTGCCTATTTCGGCTGATGCAAAAGTCTTGGTCGTTTCATTTATAGGGTATGTCACTCAAGAGGTTGCAATCACGGAATCAAATTCTATATCAATAGGGTTGGAGATCAGTGAAAACCAGCTGCAAGAAGTGGTAGTTTCTTCGGGTCGGGGTATGGAACGCACTCTCACTGATACACCTCTTCCGATCGATAACATAGCTGCAGCGGATCTAAGAACATCCGGTCAGGTTACTTTCGATAAAGCTCTACAATACAGAGTACCATCATTTAACACTGTTAATACTCCCGTGAACGATGCCACCTCACTCTTTGATCCTTATGAAATAAGAGGCCTCGGCCCAAGCCGTACATTAATTCTTATCAATGGTAAGCGTAAAAATCTTACCTCTTTGGTTTATACACAAACAGGACCCGGTCGGGGTGAAACGGGTGCCGATCTTTCAGCTATTCCTACTGACGCGATTAAGCGGGTTGAAATTCTTCGCGATGGTGCTTCAGCACAATACGGATCGGACGCCATTGCAGGAGTAATGAACATTATCCTAAAAGATAGTTATGATTATACCTCTGTATCGCTAACGTCAGGTTCGACTGCCAATTATGGAGGATTTACGTATGGGCTTAACCTTAACAGCGGGGCCAACTTTGGCAAAAAAGGATTCTTAAATTATCATATCTCATTCAATCATCAGGATGCCGCCATCCGTAAAGATAAAATTGATGCGTTAAGCGATGCCAGAGACCTTACTAATAACTCCTCGACCAGTATTGCTCAAGTTCAAAAATATTTACAACGTTTTCCGGATGGAAGTAATAAGAACGGAACTCCCGAAAATACATCTGCAAAATTTTTAATAAACGGAGCCATCCCTGTAGGAGCAAGTTCTGAAATCTATTTTAATGCAGCCTATGTATATAGAAAAACAGAAAGTAATGCAAACTACAGGCAGCCCTACTGGAGAGCAGACCACTTATTATTGCATACCATTGATCCAAGTCAACCCGATTATACGGTAGATTCAGAAAGTTATGGAGATCCAGGTACACCTGACGATCCTTCGACCCCATTAGTTGATGAGACTGTGCCCCCCTCAGATCTATACACAGAAATAGCAGCCGATCAAGCAGCCGGTAATTACAAGGGTTACAATGGCTATCAACCTTCTTTTGATGGAGATTTAAATGACTACAATGGAACAATTGGTTTCCGAAACAATGATTTGAATGGCTGGAAGCAAGATATGAGTCTTACCTTCGGTGGCAATAAAATGCTTTTTACCGTTAATAATACGGTGAACCGATCCTTACAGAAAAACAGCCCCATTTCATTTAAGCCAGGTGGTTATGCCTTTAACCATATTGTGGGTAACATGGATTTTTCTAAAGCAATTATCAATAATCTTTTCTTGTCTGTTGGCTCGGAGTTCCGTACTGAGAACTGGGAGCTTATTCCAGGAGATGCTGCTTCTTATGCAGGACAGGGCGCTAACTCATTTCCTGGATTACAAGAGCGCAATGCCATTAAAGTCAATCGCTTTAATATTGGTGCCTATGTTGATCTAACCTGGGATATAACCGAAAACTTCTTGATCGGGGGTGCCTACCGGGCAGAAAATTATTCTGATTTTGGAAATGCCAACGTGTATAAGTTTACTTCGCGCTATAAGTTTGGAGAAAAATTCATACTAAGAGGTTCGGTTTCTTCAGGATTCAGAGCCCCGACTCTGCATCAGCAATACTTGTCGTTGAGTCAGGCCTCATTTTCTGGTGGAGACATTGTGATTACCGGGTTAGCTAACAATGTAAGCCCTGAAGCCCGCATCCTGGGCGTTCCCAAGCTAAAAGCGGAGAAATCTAACAACATTACTTTAGGTTTTGGATTGAATCCCAACAGGAACTTCTCAATAACAGCCGATTACTATTCAATTAAAATTGATGACAGAATTGTTTACAGCCAGGAAGTAGATAAACCAGATCCAGATCCATTGCGCTCAATTGAAGCGACATCATTCTTTATCAATGCTGCCCAAACTAAGACCGAGGGTGTTGATATTGTTGCCAGCTACCGAAATATTGAACTTGGTGGCGGAAGGTTGGGATTAAACCTGGCTGGTAATTATACCATCGGAAACACGTTGGTAGGCGGGTATCAGTCACTTAACGATGACTTTGGTTTGCCCATATTTACACAGACGTTGGAGTCATTGCTAACGACCAGTAGACCAAAATATAAATATATTTTGGGAGTTGACTATACCAAAAATAAACTAGCCATCAATTTGAATAATACAACTTTTGGTCCCACAACATTTAGTAACGCAGACCTGGATGACAATCTCTTCATAGAATTCAAAACCAAATTGCTAACAGATCTTGGCGTGTCTTACTCATTTAATCCCAAGACTACATTTTCCATCACCGTTCAGAATATATTTAATGTAATGCCTGAGTATAAGATTAAATCACGTAATGCAGCGGGTGATGCTATTCTGTCAGATGAAAATCAGGTAAAAGATCAAATCAGTTACATCACGTTTAACGGTCGCTACCCGGTACTTACTTATGATGGCTCTCACTTCAGCCAGATGGGTACCTCGTATTTAGCCCAGTTAACATTCCAGTTCTAATTCGTAATTAATAGAGAAGCAGTTCATACATAGTTGTGTCTGAACTGCTTCTTTTTATTTACCCTTACAATGGCTACTATTTCTGCTATGCCCGATCTGGCCTTTTCAACTGTAGTTAACAATTAAAAAATACCGCTTATCCGAGAATAAAGTCATAATTGAATTTTAATAATCGGAATTAGTTTTTTCGCCTATATTTACCATAGACCTAACTGCAAGTCCTATGGAAGCCCTTGTAATTATTGTATTCGTAATCGGATACATCGCTATTGCTCTCGAGCACCCAATCAAAATAAATAAGACAGCCTCGGCCCTACTGGCAGGCGTAATCTGTTGGACACTCTTTGTCATTTCCGAACCCTCGGCTGCGGTTACAGACAGTGCATCGTACGCGTCATTTTTAGAGGTTCTAAAAGTGGAGTTGGGGGCAAAATTCAACGCCCTTTCTTCAGGTGAACTCTACCGTGAATTTGTTACGACCGAATTATCTCACCACCTCAGTTCTATTGCCCAGATTCTGTTTTTCCTGATGGGCGCTATGACCATTGTAGAATTGGTTGATGCACATCATGGCTTTCGGTTTATTACGGATCGCATCAAAACTAAAAATCCAAAAAAACTACTCTGGATCATTTGCTGGGTATCCTTTTTTCTCTCCTCTGTTCTGGATAACCTGACAACAACCATTGTAATGCTTTCACTTGTACGAAAACTGATTCCCGATAAAGAAATGCGTCTGTTCTTTGCGGGTATGATTGTGATTGCCGCCAATGCAGGTGGAGCATGGACTCCCATAGGAGACGTTACCACTACGATGCTTTGGATTGGTGGGCAAATTTCAACCGGCAACATTATGGTGACTCTCTTCTTACCTAGTGTAGCTTGTATGCTTATCCCCTTGATCTATTTAAATTTTACTTTGAAGGGAACACTTGGTGAAACTCCTGAAAGCCATAGCAAAAGCCATGACGGAGTGGTACGCTCAGGCAATCTTATGTTGGTATTAGGAGTAGGTGCGTTGGTTTTCGTTCCTATTTTTAAAACTCTTACCCACATGCCACCCTATACTGGAATCTTACTTGGATTGGGTGTACTTTGGGTAGTCTCTGAATTGATTAATCCTGATCTGGACGAGGCCGTAAAGAAAAATTATACGGTGGCAGGGGCACTCGCTCGCATTGACGTTCCCAGCGTTCTATTCTTCCTTGGCATTTTGTTGGCTGTAGGGGCGTTGGAATCCATGCAAGTATTACATCACCTTGCATCATGGCTTGACCATGCGATTGGTGATCAGCGAATCATTGTTACGTTGATTGGATTGCTGTCGGCCATTGTAGATAACGTTCCACTGGTTGCAGCCAGTATGGGTATGTACGATATGAACATTTATTATCAGGATCACATGGTGTGGGAATACCTGGCTTATTGTGCCGGTACCGGAGGTAGTATTCTGATTATTGGATCAGCTGCCGGTGTTGCCGCAATGGGCATTGAAAAAATTGACTTTATTTGGTACATGAAAAAAATCTCATTGATTGCATTGCTTGGATATGCTGCCGGAGCCATTATTTACCTGATCATTCAACCTTACCTGGCTGTGCACCCACCTGTGCAATAAGCGCAGAAACTCCTTAAACTAAGAGAGGCATCACATGATTCCTCTCTTTTTTGTTGTGAATTTTTTACTCCAATCCAACCAATATCGTGGTATTCGATTCTGTGATACTTCCGATTAGTTACACAAGTTGCTTCAGTGCAATCTCAAAAGAGGTTTGAGCTACCTTGGTTTTTGAATTACTGATCTTCCTGGTCTTTTCCAGTGCGGTTTTTATTATTTGCGAAATGTCCGAAAAGATTGCTTCATCCGTCATACTTACTTCCCGTTCCATAAAGTACGCAAACACCCGGGCCATGCCACAGTTGGCTATAAAGTCAGGGATCACTGAAATTTTTTCGTCAGCATATAAGCCCGTAGCTCCAAAGAAAATTTCAGGGTCTGCAAAGGGCACGTTGGCACCACACGAAAACACCTCCACTCCGGATTCTATCATACGATCAATCTGATCTTTGGTGACGAGTCTCGAAGCAGCTGCCGGAATAAAAACTTCAAATTCAAGATCCCAGATTTTTTGATTGACAATATCAAATGGTAAAAGTTCATCTGTAACTAATCGATTGCCTTCCCGGTTCACCACCAGATTACAAATTTCTTCATGTGAGAATCCGGCCTGATTAATCAATCCACCTTCACGGGTAAGAATACCCACAATCTTAACCCCCATCTGCGAAAGGTAAAATCCCGCGGCAGCGCCTACATTCCCCCAACCCTGCACTACGGCACGTTTCCCTTCCAACTTTCCGCCCCACAGGTTATAATAATGATGCACCGCCTCCGCCACACCATACCCGGTGCACATGTCAGCAATAGTATATTTTTTTTGAAGGGTTGGCGTGTATTTCTCATCTTCAATGAGTTTAATCACGCCTTGACGAAGTTGACCGATGCGATTTACTTTTTGTGGTTCCGTAGGTTTATAGTGCCCTGTAAAAACTCCCTCCTGCGGATGCCAGATACCAACATCTTCCGTGTGCGGAATCACTTCATGAATTTCGTCAACATTCAAATCGCCTCCCGTACCATAATAATACTTGAGCAATGGCATTACGGCAGCATACCACCGATGAAGCACGCCTGCTTTGCGCGGATCATTCGGGTCGAAATTAATCCCTGACTTCGCTCCACCTATCGGAGGACCCGAAACAGTGAATTTGATTTCCATGGTTTTGGCCAATGATTCTACTTCTCTTTTATCCAGTCCTATGCGCATACGGGTGCCGCCCCCGGCAGCGCCACCGCGCAGGGAGTTAATAACTACCCAACCAACGGCCTCGGTCTCGCTGTCTTTCCACTCAAATACAATTTCGGGTCGTTTAGTCTCAAACTTTTGAAGCAGGTCTTTCATCCTATAAACTTTAACCTTTCAAAGATATTTAAAATCATGGTTGGAACTTCTTTGCTTACTTTTGAGGTCTTTTCGAGAATATGAATCTGGTTGTTGACTCAGGCAATACACGGTTTAAAGTGGGGGTGTTCGATGGCTCCGCGTTGGTTCTGAAGGAATACTTTGTACTTCCTGAAGAATTAAGAGAGTTCATGATTAAAAACTCATTTAGTCATGTGCTTGTCAGTTCTGTCAATCATGATCCTAATGAAATTCTTACCTGGTCCGCAACGAAGGGAAAAAAAATTGTGCTCACGTCATCACTGACATTTCCTATTGTAATTTCTTATGTAACGCCTGATACCTTAGGTGTTGATCGCATTGCGGCCGCCTGTGGTGCATTTGAATTATTCCCTGAACAAGACTGTCTTGTCATTGATGCTGGCACTTGCATTAATTATGAATTTATAAGTCGCCATAAAATCTATCAGGGGGGGAGTATTTCACCGGGCATCGCTATGCGATTTGAAGCCATGCATACGTTTACTTCCAGGCTGCCCTTGGTTAATCCAGTAAATGAAGCCCGACTAATTGGGGATAGTACTGAATCTTGTATGCAAAGTGGGGTAATGAATGGAGTACTTGCTGAAGTAGATGGTATCATTGAAAAGTACAAGGGGTTATTCCCGGGGGTGAGGGTAATTTTGTGCGGTGGGGGTTATTCGTTTTTTGAAAACAGGCTTAAACACCCCATATTTGTGGCCCCTGATCTCGTTTTGACAGGATTGAACAGGATTTTGCGCTATCATGCTGAATTTTAAGAAGAACACCCTTTGTATAATTGGTTTTTCCTTGTTCTCCGCACTTGGGGTTCTGGGCCAGGCAGCCATGACACCCTTTTCATATTTGGGAATAGGCGAATATTACGGTAACGCACTGGCTCATAATCAGGGGATGGCGGGGGTTGGTGTTAGCAACCCACAATATTTTTACATTAATAACCAAAATCCCGCGTTGTTGGTGTTTAACAGGATCACTTCATTTGAAGCTGGGTTTATTGGCGAGCGAAGAACTGTAATGGGCAATGGGACTTCAGAATCGAACGGCAATGCAAATTTGAACTATCTTATTATGGGCTTTCCTGTAAAGCTCGGCCGATGGTCTACCTCTTTGGGCTTAGCCCCCTACTCCAATGTGAATTATCGCCTTAATTATACTGATGTTATTGAAGGAAGTACTAATACCGTGCAAGTAGAAGAAACGGGCAAGGGAGGCATTAATCAGTTTGCCTGGTCAAATGGAGTTTCATTACATAAGAACCTTTCGGTTGGAATAAAGGCAACCTACCTATTTAGCTCAATAATTAACGAATACACGAATACCCTTACGCAAAGTGCCCAACCGATCACTTATTATCCAACAGTTTACGAAAGAACCTATGTGAAGGACTTTGATTTCACTTTAGGTCTCTCATACCATGTAGATTCTTTGTTTAGAAAAAACTACAAATTCAACCTGGGGTTGGTTTATGATTTTAAAACCAACTTAAAAACTGAAAACTACTCTCAAATTGAACAAAGAAATTCCTCGGGCCTGGTAGACTCTACCATATTGGTCGATAACGAACCGGGATCTATAACTTTACCACAAATACTGGCAGCTGGAATTTCCTTTGGAAAAGGGGATAAATGGGTGGTGGGAACAGATTTTATTTTGTTAGATTATACTCAGTACCAAGATTATAAAGAAGAAACCAGAGAAACCACTAAAGGCTGGAGGTTATCCCTTGGGTCGGAATTTACCCCTGACGCAACTGCAATCAGTTATTTAAAGCGGATGACATACCGAACGGGCGTAAGCTATGACAAATACCCCTATTTAATTAACAACATGCCTGTTAAAGATTTTGGCATTAATTTTGGGTTCTCTATGCCAGTCAGCAGAATTTCAAGCCTCGATTTTGCAGTTAAAATCGGAAAAAGAGGAAATCTGCAAGACAATACAATTGAAGAAAACTATTTTAAGATTTACTTTGGTGCAACTTTTAACGACCAATGGTTTATCAGAAGACGATTTGAATAAATAACTTAACGAACAATGAAAAAGAAAATGAAGTCATCGCTGCTGGGATTCGCTTTCATCATCCTCACTGCTATTACCGGTTTTTCACAGTGCAAGGAATTTATATGGCCTGAAGACAAGGCAAAAGCAGAAGAGCAAGTAGCGGTTTATGGTGATGCCTACAAACAAGGCAACTATCGGGGTGCTGTGCCTGCCTGGCAATGGATGGTAAAGAATGCTCCTAAATGGAATACAAAATTATACATTGAAGGTGGTGAAATTTATAATAAGCTGGCAACGGCCGAAAAAGACCCTGTTAAAAAGCAAGTACTTATAGATTCTTTGATGTTAATCTATGACATGCGTATTGCCAATTGTGGTGACGAGGTTAATGTGTTGAATAGAAAAGCATTATACGCTCTTGCTTATAACGGCCAGAATAAAGCAAAGACAGCTGAGGTGCTTGCCCTGTATGATAAGGTTTATGAGATCAGCGGAAATAACGTTCAGGATAATAATCTTGAAGCCTACATGAAGGTTGTTCAACTAAACGTGGCGCTTCTTAAAAATTTAAGCGAAGAACAAATATTACAGCGGTACGATAAGGTATCAGCAGTTATTGATGCCAAAATCAAGAAAGCTCAAGCAGAGAATAAGCAAGATGTTGTTGATCGTTTAAAAAAGAGTAAGGAAGCAATTGATGATATTCTTCCTAAGTGTGGAGTAAAGATTGATTGCGAGTTTGTAAAAAAGAATCTCGCTCCTAAGTTCAAGCAAAACCCAAGCGACATTGCGCTTGCTAAAAAGATTTTTCAATTCATGACCATGGGAGGTTGCGTTGAAGATCCGCTTTGGTTAGAGGCGGCTGAAGAGATCCATAAAGTTAGCCCAGATTATGGTTTGGCTAAAAATATGGGTAAAATCTACGCCAAAAATGGCAACATGGCAAAAGCGGAAGGCCTGTTTAACGAAGCTGTTACCCTTGCAACAACCAATCAGGATAAAGCAGATGCGTATACCCTCCAGGGAGATATTCTGTCGCAGAAGGGTAGCAAAGCAGCCGCCCGTGAGTCCTATCGTAAGGCCATTGCAACAGATGCCAGCAGCAAAGCTGGTTATGAGAAGATTGGTGATTTGTATATGGGATCGTTTAAAGATTGTGCAAAAGGATCAAGCCTGGCTGAAGACCGATTGGTATATTTAGCAGCCTACGACATGTATGCTAAAGCGAGTGACCAACAGAAAATGAATGCAGCTCGCGCTCAGTTCCCTTCCGTTACTGAATTATTCGAATTGAACTGGAAAGAAGGCGATACTAAAACGATCTCTTGTTGGATAGGTGAAACGGTCGTACTGAAGACAAGAGGAAAAGAATAAATTGTCACTCAAATCTTACTGAAGGCTGGCTTAATAAGTCAGCCTTCTTCATTTATGAATACGGTGAGCACCTATAAAACAAAATCAAAGGCCCTGCTTTCAGGACTGACCATTTTATTGGGGATTTGGTTATCTGGATGTAACTCTCCAGAAACTACAAAACCGGTATTGTATGAAGGTCCGCTTAGCGAAGCTGAAGATGTGGTGATGTACTACTCAGAAAAAGAAGTGGTAAAGGTTATGCTCAAAGCAAAAAAGATTTTTGAATTTCAAAATGGTGATCGGGAATTCCCGGAAGGTATTTATATCGAGTTTTTTGACGAGTTTGGAAAGATGACATCCACCCTGCGGGCAAATAGTGCCTACTACTTTAAAGAAGAAAATAAATGGCGTGGGCGTGGTGCTGTTGAAGTGGTAAACATTGACAAGCAGGAACAACTCAATACCGAAGAACTTTTCTGGAAACAGGATACAAAAAAAATCTTCACTGATAAGTTCGTTACAATCAAACTTCAAAACGAAGTCATTTATGGTACCGGCCTGGATGCAGTCCAAGACTTGTCAACATACCAAATTAAAAACCCGGAAGGTGAGTTTGTTGTAGAAGAGTAATTATATGTCGATTTAACACCTTATCTATGAAACTCTGGGATATACTCATTCTTTCCCTGGCGGCCTTTTTTGTCATCATAGCCATTTACGAAATAATGGCCGTTGGCATTGGTCAGGCCTATTGGCTGGTAATGATGGCTGTTATGCTATTTTTCCTATATACCTACCGTAAAAAAAGATAGGCTAATTGGTGAGTTAGATTCCATATAAGTACCTGATTACCAATGTCTATTAAATTCAAGTATTATTAAAACTCTCCTTTGCCGAATTGATTTAACGGGTTAAATTTGCGGTTCTTTAAACAAATAGGGCTTTTAGCATAGAAAAGCCTAAAAACAAGGTAAACAAACAATTCAACATTATAAATTTCTCTTATGGCATTGATTGGAACGTTGAGGAACAAGATGACCAAGTGGGTGGTGGGTTTTGTGGCTGTGGCCATCTCAGCCTTTATTTTGAATGACTTATTTGGCAATGGCCCAACAGCAGTTTTCGGAAACGAGAATTCTGTCGGGAAAATTGCTGGTACTACCATTACACTTGAAGAATACCAGGCAGCTGTTCAGGAGCGCGAAAACAACTACATTCTGAATTTTGGACGTCAGCCAGGTGAGCGCGAAAGACCACTTTTGCAGCAGCAGGCATGGGACATGCTTATCTCACAGAAAGCTATTAAGCCAGAGTTTGAAAAGGTGGGTGTACAAGTTACCACCGATGAAATCTGGGACATGATTCAGGGAAAAAATATTGATGAAAATGTTAAATCATCCTTCCTGGATTCTGCGGGAAATTTTGATCGCAGAAGGTTGATCGAATATATCAATCAATTCAATACACCCGCGCCAGTTGACCCTCGGGCACTTGCCGGATGGCAGGAAGCTAAATATCGCTGGAGCACTTTTCAGCGTGATCTTGGTCTGGGCCGCGAACGGATTAAATATGAAAACTTACTTGTAAAAACCAATTATGTAACCGAAGCTGAAGCCGAAAGAGATTATCATATTCAAAATGATGTTGCAGAGGTTAGGTATCTTTATGTGCCATTTTTTGTCGTTAGCGACTCTACAGTTTCTGACAGCGACCTCAAGGATTATTACAACCGCAATAAAGGAAAATACAAAGCTGAGCAAACTCGTAGCTTGAGCTATGTGTCTTTCCCCATCGCAGCGTCATCAGCTGACTCAGCTCAAATCAGGCAAGATCTTGAGAAATTGGCTGCAGACTTTAAAACTGTAACTGAAGATTCGGTCTTTGCCGCATCCAATACTGAAGGCTCCGAACCATTTACCAAATATTCTACTTCAACCCTCCCGACATTCTTGAGTGATCAGAAAGATAAATTGACTGCCGGAACTGTAATCGGACCATTTTTAGATGGTGGTTCATTTAAGGTAGTAAAGGTAGTACGATTTGGTAAGGACACCGTGGGCAATGCCAAAGCCAGTCATATTTTGATTAGGTGGGATGATGAAACTGATGCGGCCAAAAAAGTAGCTAAAGAAAAAGCAAAAAAAATCCTGGGCGAAATTAAAGCTGGCGCAGACTTCAGTGCAAAGGCCCGTGAATTTGGAACTGATGGCACTGCTTCCCGCGGTGGTGACCTTGGTTGGTTTACAACCGGGCAAATGGTAAAGCCTTTTGATCAAGCAGTGTTCAGTGCAAAGAAAACAGGCTTATTAAACGATGTGGTTGAAACTTCATTTGGCTACCATATAATTGAGGTAACGGGAGTTGCCGATTATACTACTTATTCAGTCGCTACCATAGAACTTGCAATTGCACCCAGTGATGAAACTCAAAACGAAGCTTTCTTAAAATCTCAGGCGTTCGCCAGCGACTTGTCTGGAGTAGATGAATTTAAAGAAAAAGCAAAAAAGGAAGGTCTTATAGTGATGGATGCGAATGACTTGAAAACAGCAGATCGCAGAATCAATGAACTAGGGGATGCTCGTGCCATGATAACCTGGCTTTTCCGTGATGCCAAGGTTGGAAAAGTATCTGATGTATTTGACCTCGATGCCGATTACACCGTAGCCGTTATGACTTCTGAAACAGAAGAAGGAGTTCGTTCATTTGAGGATGTGAAAGAAGAAATTAAGCCAGCTGTACTTAATGAAGTAAAAGGTAAAAAAATCATTGAAACCCTCAATGCCAAGAAAGGTACGTTGGAAGAAATGGCAAAAGCCTTTGGTTCTGATGCAATAATAAACTCATCGAGTGATCTCAAATTAAATTCCAACACCTTACCTAGTGTGGGCCTCGATCCGGTAGCGGTAGGTAAAATCTTCTCTCTTGAAGGTGGAAAACAGTCACAGCCCTTTGCTGGTGAGAATGGCGTATTGGTAGTAGAGTTGAAGAACAAAACGGTTGCACCGGCCGTTGGTGACTATGCGGTGTTCAAAAATCAATTGCTTCAGGGATTGAACGGAAGAGCAGGCTATAGCATTTCCGAGGCCTTGAAAGAAGGTGCGAATATTCAAGACAAGCGTTATAAATACTTTTAACTAGAAAATTCAATTTAACAGCGTCCCGGAATCTTAACTCCGGGACGCTTTTTATTTTACCATGGATCAGCAATGGCTTGATAAATTCCGCGATCAACTCGACCATCATTATGCATGGCCGGCCTTATACACATTTAAGTTTATCGTACCCAGTGGCAAAGAGGAAGAAGTGAAGGCATTATTCCAAAAACATACTGCTACTGAGAAGCCATCCAAAAACGGTAACTATACAAGCATTACCCTGAAAATGATGATGCCCTCCAGCGATGCGGTAATTGAAATCTACCAGACGGCCGCGCAAATTGAAGGAATCATAGCTTTGTAAATGATATCCTGAAAACTCTACAAAGGGTTCTGGGTTTCTTCTAACTTTATAATGCTAATCCTAAAAATATATGTGGGTAGAGGAAAATAATCGTCTAAAAAAGACCTTCAAGTTTAAAGATTTTACTCAGGCTTTTGGTTTCATGACTAAAGTGGCCTTGGTAGCCGAAAAGATGGATCATCACCCCTTTTGGACGAAGGTTTACAACGTGGTGAATATCGAACTCTCGACACACGATGCTGGAGATATCGTTACTGACAAGGATCGGAAACTTGCCAAAGCTATTGATCAACTCGTATAGAAGTGGAATCTGGAAAAACCTCTCTTTATCTGGTACCCACACCGATCGGCAACTTATCTGATATTACGCTACGTGGATTGGAGGTTTTAAAATCAGTGGACACCATTTTGGCCGAAGACACCCGTACCTCAGGCTTTCTACTCAAACGCTACGAAATTTCGAAACCGCTTCAGAGTTTCCATATTTTTAATGAACACAAAACACTGGCCGGTTTAATTGCCCGTCTGCAACAAGGTGAGGTAATGGCCTTGATAAGCGATGCTGGCACACCAGGTATTTCTGATCCTGGCTTTCTGTTAGTAAGGGAAGCGTTGAAAGCCGGCTTACAAATTGATTGTTTGCCCGGGGCCACTGCCTTAATACCGGCTTTGGTAAAATCAGGATTCCCTACAGATCGGTTTGTCTTCGAAGGCTTCCTTCCACACAAAAAAGGAAGACAGACTTTACTGAAGAAGTTATCAGAAGAAGATCGAACCATTATACTTTATGAATCCCCCCACCGCTTGATTAAAACCCTGGAACAGTTGATTGAATTCTTTGGACCAGATCGTCAGGTTTCTGTTTCGCGTGAGTTAACCAAACTTCATGAAGAGACGCGAACGGGTGCTGTAATTGAAGTATTAGATCATTTTAAAAAGAAAGATGTGAAAGGGGAAATTGTAATCGTTATCGATGGCAAAAAGGAATAATCTGCCTTACAATCCATGGGCTCTTTTCACGATCGGCACCTTGCTACTCTCAGCGGGTTGGTTAATGAAGTCTTTTCCGGTTCTCATCTTCTTAGGCATTGCTCCCTTATTCGCAATCACCGACCAGGCAAAGGATCACAAATCTCCATGGAATCGGTTTGAGTTAATTCTACTGTCACTCTCTGTTTCCCTGTTTGCAGCTCTACTTTTCAACACCAAATTGTTAGTTTTTGTGCTGGCTCAGTCCATTCTATTTACACTAACGTTTGTAGGATATTCATTCGCGTATCAAAGCCTTGGCAGCCGATTAGGGAAATTTACAATTATCTTTTTTTGGTTGGGGGCCGAGTATATTCTGCTGAAGTTGCCATGGTCAGAGCAAACACTCTTTCTTGCGGATGCATTGCAACTACAAGCATCCTGGATGAAATGGACATATCATGTCGGATATCTGGGCGCGTCTTTCTGGATTTTAGTGGTCAATCTGATTTTCTATTTGACATTCTTTCAGAAAAAAGAATTTAATGGGTACTATTTTACCGCTGGCATTGCCTTGATTATTGTACCAATCCTCTTTTCCTATCAAACAGAAACAGCGGGTATTAACCATGCCGAAATGATTACGTTATATACTCAGGGATTCTCCGGGTCCGAGAAATACCTGAAGCAAGGAGAGTTAATCGCAAGAACCGCAGCCTGGATTTCAGTGTTAATTATATTATTGTCGTTTGTCAAAAACCAAACTCGTAAAAAATGAACTTATCATTATTAGAACGCGATGTTATAGAATTATGTGAAGAGGTAGGCGATTTTATGAGAAAAGAGAATGAAGGATTTGACCTTTCTAAAATTGAACAAAAAGGAAGTTTCAGTAACCTCGTTTCATATGTCGATAAAGAGTCAGAGAAGAGATTAGTAAACCGGTTAAGCCAATTGCTACCTGGATCAGGCTTTTTAGCTGAAGAGGGAACTGAAGTGGTTGGCAGCAATGAGTATCGTTGGATCATCGATCCATTGGATGGTACTACCAATTATTTACATGGCTTACCCTTGTATGCCATCTCCATTGGATTGCAGAGAAATGATAATACTATTCTGGGTATCGTATATGATGTAAGTCATAAGGAGTGCTTTCATGCTATTGAAGGAGAACAGGCAAAATGTAATGGAAAGGAAATAAAAGTTTCATCCATCAAAGCGCTTGAAGAAAGTTTATTGGCAACAGGGTTCCCCTATTATCATTCAGAAAAAAAAGAAGATTACCTCGAGATCATCAAAGTCTTTCTTGAAAACACCCACGGTATCCGAAGACTAGGTAGCGCAGCCATTGACTTAGCCTACGTAGCCTGTGGACGACTCGAGGGCTTCTTTGAATATAGTCTTAAGGCGTGGGATGTGGCCGGAGGTACATTCATTGTACAGCAAGCGGGTGGAACTGTATCCGATTTCAAAGGAGGATCAAACTATCTTTTTGGTGGCGAACTATGTGCCAGTGGTCACGTTCACGCAGAAATGCTGCAGGTGATTCAAGAGAAGTGGTGGAAATAGTTTACTCACTTCGTAATGAATTAACTGGATTTGTCATTGCTGCACGAATCGAACGATACGCTACCGTAACCAAAGCAATCGTGAATGTAACGGTTAACCCAATCAAAAAGACGGAAGGGCCTACAGATACTTTATATGCAAATTGATCTAGGTATTCATTAGAAAAATACCACGCTATTGGAGCCGCCACGCAGAACCCTATAAAGATTAATTTCACAAACTCACGCGAAAAAAGGAAGAGAATGCTCTCCACTGAAGCACCTAGTACTTTGCGCACACCAATCTCTTTTGTTTTTTGATTAGCCATGAACACGGTTAATCCAAATAAACCCAGGCAACCAATAAAAATCGCTAATGATGTGAATATGGTAAGCATAACAGAAGTGCGTTGCTCGTTTTCATAAAACTCACGAATCTGCTCATCTAAAAAGCGATAGGAGTAAATGTATTCAGGATATGCCTTTTCCCAAATTTTTTGAATCTGCGGCAATGATTGCTGAATCGACTGGGCGTTAAGTTTTACTGAAATAGTTTCATACCCACGAATTCTGTTAAGCATGATGGTGGCTTCTAATG
>JBEBJH010000331.1:0-3889 GCA_040079965.1 Cyclobacteriaceae bacterium | reverse complement strand
CCCGACTTTTGCCTGTAAATTTTTTATGGATAACATATTCTATTAGTTCTTTCTAATTTTTTAACCGCAAAGACGCTGAGGCGCAAGGATGTTAACCCACACTACCTTCCAACGTCAATGCAAGAAGTTTTTGGGCTTCTACAGCAAATTCCATCGGAAGTTGATTCAAGACTTCTTTTGCATACCCATTCACAATCAATGCCACAGCTGCTTCTTCATCAATGCCACGCTGCAAACAATAAAAGATCTGATCTTCACCAATCTTAGAAGTGGTTGCTTCGTGTTCGATTCGTGCTGAGTTGTTTTCAACATCAATATACGGGAACGTATGAGCCCCGCACTGATCACCCATCAGCAAGGAATCACATTGAGAGTGGTTTCTTGCGTTCGATGCACGCTTCATCACGTGAACTTGTCCGCGGTAACTGTTTTGCGATTTTCCGGCCGAAATACCTTTACTCACAATGCGGGAGCGTGTATTCTTTCCGATGTGAGTCATTTTGGTACCGGTATCTGCTTGCTGATAATTGTTTGTAACCGCTACAGAATAAAATTCACCTACGGAATAATCTCCTTTCAGAACACACGATGGATACTTCCATGTAATGGCTGATCCTGTCTCTACTTGTGTCCATGAAATTTTGGAGTGATCGCCAAAGCACAATCCACGCTTGGTAACGAAGTTGTAAATACCGCCTTTACCATTTTTATCTCCGGGATACCAGTTTTGCACGGTAGAATATTTTATCTCAGCATCCTTCATCGCATAAAGTTCCACCACAGCGGCATGCAATTGATTTTCATCCCGCATAGGTGCCGTACAGCCTTCAAGGTAACTTACATAAGATCCTTCATCGGCAACGATCAGGGTTCTTTCGAACTGGCCTGTGTTCGCAGCGTTGATCCGGAAGTAGGTTGATAATTCCATCGGACATCTCACGCCTTTCGGGATGTAGCAGAATGATCCATCAGAAAATACAGCTGAGTTAAGAGCCGCAAAGTAGTTGTCGTTCATGGGAACTACTGAGCCCAGGTATTTCTTGATTAGTTCCGGATGTTCTTTGACTGCCTCACTGAATGAACAAAAGATTATTCCTAGTTCACCAAGTTTATCTTTGAATGTAGTGGCCACTGAAACACTATCAATCACTGCATCCACTGCGACTCCCGTTAATCTCTTTTGTTCGGTTATAGAAATGCCTAACTTTTCAAATGTCTTCACTAATTCAGGATCAACCTGATTCAGACTATCGAGCGCTGCTCTTTTCTTGGGTGCCGAATAATAAATAATATCCTGATAGTTAATGGCAGGGTAGTGAACATTGGACCATTTGGGTTCAACCATTTTCTCCCATTGTCTGAACGCTTTCAAGCGCCACTCCAATAACCATTCTGGTTCGCCTTTCTTGGCAGAAATAAACCGAACAGTGCCTTCATTTAGTCCCATTGGAGCTTCATCAGCTTCCAGGTTTACAGTGCCGTGCTCGTATTCTTTCGAGGTGATTTCTTCCAGAACCTGATTGCCCTTACTCATTTCAGTTCAGCCTATTTAGACTAATTTCAAATAATCGTTAAAAATACAACAAAACTGAGTGTTTAAGGTTCTCCGGAATGTGAAATTTCTTTGGTTAGGTGAGCTTCAAATTTCTGTTAAGGCTCTCTTCAAGTGAGATCATAGTCTCGGTTCGTTCAATGCCCTCTACCTGTTGCATTTTGTCGTGCAGCACCTCTTTCAGGTGGTTTGTATCGCGGCAATGAATCTTAACGAACATAGAATAATTGCCTGTGGTATAATGGATGCTTGTAATCTCAGGGATACTTCTCAATTTTGATAGAACCATATCATACAAAGCGCTCTTTTCCAGATAGATACCAATAAAAGCAGTGATGTCGTAACCCAGTCTGGCATAGTTGATACGAAGGGTAGTCTTTTCCAGAATGCCCGCTTCTTCCATTTTATTCATCCGCACATGTACAGTTCCTTGGGAAACGTTAACCTTCTTGGCCACTTCTGTATAAGGCCTTTTGGCGTCTTGCATAAGGATCTCAAGGATTTTGAGATCCGTATTGTCAATTTCAAAATTTCGACTCATGATAGGTAGTATTTTTTTTAAATCTATCAATAATATCGTTATAATATTAAATATTATGCAATTATTTGAACAATTTATTGACTTAAAATCATTTCAACCGTTTCTTTGCTAAAGAATTTACAATGTAGGGTGTTGAAATAGGCAGACAAGCCCTCCGATCTCGGGGGTGGAGATAACAGGATAAATTTCGGGTAAAACCGGGACTAACTGCTCCGTGGAGGTTCGAGGCCTTCCTCTACAGCAACAGTATCCCGATAGCTATCGGACGTTCTTTTTAAATAATGTAGGGTGTTGAAATTGGCAGACAAGCCCTCCTGTCTCGGGGGTGAGGAGCAAAGGATAAACACAGGGTAATGGGTTGACCACTAAATGTTTTCTTATGTCCTGCGGCTAACTTCCTCGTGAAGGTTCGAACCCTTCCTCTACAGCAAAGCCCCGATCAAATGATCGGGGCTTTTTTTATTTGCAGTCTGCCTCAATCCAGCTATCAATCGATTGCTGAACCCACCTTTTTTTTCGTTCTTTAGAATTCAAAATAGAATACGATGGATTCACCCTGGTTGTCTAAATATCCAAAAGGAATACCACAGCAAATCGGCCCCTATGAGTACGATTCGCTGCTGGATCTCTTCAAGGTGGCTGCCAAGAAGTATCCTAACCGGGTGGCCTTTGAGAATTTTGGTAAGCAGATCACCTTTGGCGAGATTGACAGACTTTCTACTGCATTTGCTGCCTACCTTCAGCAGGAACTGCAGCTGAAAAAGGGGGACCGGGTTGCCATCCAGATGCCTAACCTGATTCAATTTCCGATTGCATTCATAGGCGTGATCAAAGCCGGGCTTATTGCCGTAAATACCAACCCGCTCTACACGCCCCGCGAAATGGAGTATCAATTTAATGATGCGGGTATTTCAGCGATTGTGATCGTTTCAAACTTTGCGCATCATCTTGAACAAATCCTCCCCAGGATTTCTGTCAAGCATATTATCGTTACCGATATGGGTGATATGATTGGTGGTGTGAAAGGAGTCGTCCTGAATTTTGTGGTTAAGTATATTAAGAAGCTGGTGCCGAAGTATAGTTTGCCTACTGCTTTATCCTTCAAGTATGTCTTAAGAAAAGGCGAGACTCTGAAATACCAGCGTCCTCAAATGCATAGTGAAGATCTGGCGGTGCTTCAATACACGGGTGGCACTACGGGCATTTCAAAAGGAGCACAACTTTCTCATCGCAATATCATCGCACACAACACAATGATAACGCATTGGTTCAAACCCTTGCTTACCGAAGGCCAGCAAGATATTATCATCACTGCCTTACCGTTATATCACATCTTCGCGCTTACCGTGAATGGGTTATTGATGTATACACAAGGGGTGAAAAGTGTCATGATTACTAACCCGCGCGATATTCCGGGGTTTGTAAAAGAATTGAAGAAGCACCGGTTCTCAATTATTACGGGCGTGAATACATTGTTTAATAGCCTTTTAAACAATCCCGATTTTAAAGATTGTGATTTCTCGGCCTTAAAAGGCTCAATCGGTGGAGCCATGGCCGTACAGGATGTAGTGGCAAATAAGTGGGAAGAAGTTACTGGTCATCCTTTGGTAGAAGGCTACGGACTCAGTGAAACCTCTCCCGTATTATGTTGTAATCCGCTGGACGGTAATCATAAGCGGGGTACTATTGGTATCCCAATGCCTGGTACCGACATCGCCATTTTCGATGATGATGGCAATCAGCTTAAGCAAGGTGAAGTGGGCGAGATTTGTGCACACGGACCTCACTGCTGTCTC
>JBEBJH010000071.1:0-19545 GCA_040079965.1 Cyclobacteriaceae bacterium | reverse complement strand
GTTGTACAGCAAGTATTCTTTGCTGTACAACCGGGCACCGAAGTGACCATAACAGCCCGCAGCAGTCGTGGGGATAGAGAATTGAAGGTAAGCCTGACAACGTTAGAGGGCGTTGATTTTTTTACCGAAGAAATTTACGAGGCGCTTGAAAAAGAGGAAGCCGACATTGCCGTGCATTCCATGAAAGACATGAGCGCTGCGCATTTTTTCAGTCACACCGCCTTTGCTGTAGTGGACCGTGACGATGTACGTGACATAGCCATTTTCAATGCCAACATAGAAAAGAAAACAATAAATGGCGAACCTATTTTCATTGGAACCTGCTCACCGAGGCGCGAGGAAATGGCCATCTCCTTTTTAAGAAAAGCGTTACCACAACTTAGTCAGGAGATTAAGATTGAAACCAGGTCGATCAGGGGCAACGTAGAAAGCCGTTTAAAACAATTGCATGAAGGAAACTATGATGGAACTATCCTAGCTACCGCTGGTTTAAACAGATTATTACGGAGTGAACCTGATGCGGCAACCATAAACGTCCTTTTAAAAGATAAAAAAAAGATGCTGCTACCGCTGATAGAGTGTGTGCCTGCACCTTGTCAGGGCGCCATTGTAGTAGAGGCACATTCTTCCAATACCGCAGCTGTAGCATTGCTGAAACAAATCGATGACACTGATTTGTTTGAAGAATCGTACAAAGAGAAACAAGAGGCATATAAGTATGGAACGGGCTGTTTACAAAAATTTGGGGTGGTCACACTGCACACTCAAACTGGGAATGTGGTGTATGCCGCAGGTGAGGATACAAATGGTAATGTCTTTCAAAAGTGGCAAGGGCTGTCCGATGTAGATATCGAAGAGGAACAATTATTCTCTTCTACCAATCACATGAAAGATTTTTTCGAATACACCTGGAGCAATAAAGAAATTGCGATTCAACAGCCGGTGGTTTTTGTCGCCAACTTCAAAGCCGTACAAAGCTTACAAAGTAATCCATCCAGAATCCCGACAAAGACTACGCTCTTGCAAGGAAAAACAATTATCGCCTCTGGAACCAAGACCTGGCTGGAGTTGGCAAAACAGGGAGTTTGGGTTACAGGCTGTGCCGATGGTTTGGGATTTGAATTTCTGCTACCCGCACTGAAGATGCCGGTAATGAATATTCAATCAGCCGATATTTGTGTGCTCACTCACAAGGAGGCAGCTGACCGATGGAGACAAAAAGGTTATTCATCGGTAAGCACTTATGAGTTGCGTGCCACTCATAAAGAAGGAATTATCAAAAGCATTTCAGCATCCCGTTTTATTTTCTGGAGCAGCTATTCCCAATACGATGCCTATAAGCGCTATGCAAACCCTTCAGCAACGCATATGTGCGCGGGGGGCGAAACCGCAACTTTATTGAAACAGGACGGGCTCAACCCAATTATTTTTCCAACCATCAAAGCATTTGAACAATGGAGACAAATTTCTACCCGCTCACTCAGCGTAGGTTGAGAACAAGCTCGCAAATGCGAGAGTTAACGGCATTAGTAACACTTTCTCATAAAAAATTTATTCAACCAATTTTTGTTGAAGCGGGAATACGTGCGCCAAGGCCTGTTAAGGGATTGCATAACGTTGTGGTTGATAGCCTAGATTCTGTTTTATACTCCATCGAAAAGGACCTGCAAAACGGCTGCAGTAAGTTCTTGCTCTTCCCCATTCCGGCCGAAAAAAAAGAAAACAATTTTGATTTTTCCTTCGCGACTTCTGTAGTAAAAAGAATTAAAGAAAATTTTGCAGATGCTGCGTGGTTAGCCTCAGACTTATGCTTATGTAGTTACACTACCCACGGCCACTGTGGTATTTTAAATAAGGAAAGAACCCAATTAATTAATTATAAAACAGTAGAAGTGCTGAGTCATTATGCAGCACAACTGGCAAGCGAAGGAGCAGATTGCATTGCCCCCAGCGACATGATGGATGGACGAATAGCTGCATTGCGAAGCGTGTTGAATGCCTTAGGTAAAGACAATGTGAGTATCATGAGTTATTCGGCAAAGTTCAGCAGCCAGTTTTATGGTCCATTTCGCGATGCTTGTCATTCTGCGCCCAGTAATTCTAACAAACTAAAAAACAGAAAGACCTACCAAATTTCACCGTTCAATACCAACGATGCCATCGCTTCTGCTTTGCGCGATGAAAAAGAAGGTGCTGATATTCTAATGGTAAAGCCAGCCGTTTTGTACACCGATATTATTACCAAACTAAAACAGCAAACAACAAGGCCGGTAGCTGCCTATCATGTAAGTGGTGAGTATGCTGCATTGGAGAGTTTGGCTGAGCAAGAGTTGGTAAATAGGGAAATGGCGCATATAGAAACCTGGGCCGCATTAACACGAAGTGGTGCCGATATTATTATCTCCTATGCCGCAAGAAATGCTAAAAACTGGATCGAAAAAATCGAATACTGAATGAGAGAGAATTTATAAGGAATACAATTTCACAATGGAAAAAGTAGATTCGAGAATCAAAAAAAACAACCTATATCCAATTTTTCTAAAGTTGGATGAACTCAATGCCCTGGTGGTGGGTGGTGGTAATGTTGGGTTGGAGAAAGTAAGTGCGTTACTTTTTTCGTCACCGGATGCTAATGTAACCATTGTTGCTCCTTCAATAAAGAGTGAATTGAAAGAGGTCATCATAAATCACACAACCTATAAAATAATTGAGCGCGAATTTGAAGAAACAGATCTGGTTGGAAAGGATATTGCCATCCTCGCTACCGACAATAAGGAATTACATTATTATATAAAGCGGTTGGCTAAAGAGAAAGGGGTTTTGTGCAATGTAGCTGACACACCAGAGCTTTGCGATTTCTATTTAAGTAGTATGGTTAAAAAAGGAAATTTAAAAATAGCCATTAGCACCAACGGAAAATCGCCCACCATTGCCAAGCGACTAAAAGAAACATTTAACGAGGCTTTGCCCGATGAATTGGACCAGGTGCTGGATAACATGCAAAGTATCCGCAACAACCTGAATGGCAATTTTACTCAAAAGGTTAAGAAGCTAAACCGCATTAGTAAAGTACTGGTTGAAAATAAGCAGTACGATAAAGAGAAACGGATTCGTAAAATAGCCACCTACTCAATTGTATCATTTGCTTTAATGTTGGTGGGGCATTTCATTTTTTCCTATGTGCCACTGCAACAAATGGCTGACTCCTCTGTAGAATGGTACAAAACGTTGGATGAGAATTTTCATTGGATGTTGCTAGCCGGATTTTTGGCACAGTTGGTAGATGGCGCTTTAGGTATGGGTTACGGTGTCACCAGTGCAACGGTGTTATTATCAACAGGTATTAGCCCGGTAGCTATCAGCGGTAGCATTCACACGGCAGAAACCTTTGCTGCTGGCGTGTCAGGTTACAGCCATTATAAATTCGGCAACGTAAATAAAAAATTGTTTAAGGCTTTGGTTATACCAGGTGTCATCGGTGCGATCGTGGGGGCTGTGTTATTGGTATCACTGGGCGATAAGTACGGCAATCATCTGCGCCCCATTATTGCCGTGTATACATTGTTTTTAGGAGTAAAATTTATTTTGAATGCCTTTCGGCAAACGAAAGTCGCCAAGAAATTCAAACACTATAGCCTATTGGCTAGTGTGGGTGGTTTTTTTGATTCCTTCGGAGGTGGTGGCTGGGGACCCATTGTTACCTCTACGTTGATCAATAATGGCCGAAGTCACAAGTATGTAATTGGGTCTGTAAGTCTGACTGAATTTTTTATCACATTAGCCAGTGCATTTACTTTCTTCACATTACTAGGGGCAAGCCATTGGCAGGTAATTGTTGCCTTGATGGTGGGCGGCACAATAGCTGCGCCTATTGCAGCCAGGCTAGTAGGTAAAATACCCAAGAAAACAGCTTACCTATTACTGGGTGTGTTGGTCATCATCTGGAGCATCCGCATACTTGTAAAAGTGTTTTAGACTTTATGGCTTGCGAATAGAGAGATACAACTCAGTGCAATGCAAATATCATTCAGACGACCTACAAATTACTGTTTCTTATTGCCTGCTCAACATCAGCAATGATGTCCTGCATATTTTCTAAACCTACCGATACACGAACCAGGCCGGGCGTAATCCCTACGGCCAATCTTTCCTCTTCGCTTAGTTTGGAATGGGTTGTAGATGCCGGATGAGTTGCGATAGAACGAGTATCACCCAAATTAGCCGAGTGCGAAAGCATCTTGAGTGAGTTCAGAAATTTCCGGCCACGATCAATGCCACCTTTAATTTCAAAAGTAACTACACCCCCACCCAACTTCATTTGCTTTTTGGCGAGTGCGTGTTGAGGATGCGATGGCAAAAACGGATACTTTACTTTCAACACTTCAACATGAGTCTGCAGGTAGCTGGCAAGTTCGAGTGCATTCTGACAATGCCGGTCCATACGTACCGCCAGTGTTTCTAAACTCTTGGATAAAACCCAGGCATTGAAGGGCGACATGGAAGGTCCGGTATGTCGCGCGAAGAAGCGAATCTCTTTAATCAATTCTTTTTTACCCAACACAGCACCGCCAATTACCCTACCCTGGCCGTCAATAAACTTGGTAGCTGAGTGAGTAACCAGATGAGCCCCCCACTTAGCAGGGTTCTGCAGATAGGGCGTAGCAAAACAATTATCAACATTCAAAATCAGGTTATGCTGGTTGGCGAGTTTACCTAACCACTCAAGGTCAATGATATCGAGTGCCGGGTTCGAGGGGGTCTCCACAAAAATCATTTTTGTGTTAGGTTGAATTTTACTTTCCCATGAAGCAGGATCGTCAATATCTGCATATGTATAGGAGATATTTACTCTCGGGAAAATAACACTTAATATTTGATGCGTTGAGCCAAACACCGACCGAGATGCCAGCACATGATCGCCCGATTTTAAAAGCGATGCCATGCTGATGTACATCGCAGCCATACCGGATGCCGTAGCAATGCCATCTTCTGTACCTTCAAGTAAGCAAAGCTTCTGAATTAACTCTGTATTGTTGGGATTTGAAAACCGTGTGTAAATATTTCCAGGGACTTCGTCAGCAAACAAAGCCCTTGCCTGCTCAGCATCTTCAAATACAAAACTGGAAGTCAGGTATAAAGGAACCGAATGTTCTCGATACGGGGTTCTCTCGCTTTGCGCTCGTACTGCATCCGTTTCAAAATTTCTCTCTTCCATCATATATTTTTTATAATCTCAAAACTGTGGGTAACCTCTGCTGTGTTTTCAAGCGTTTTTGCTACGGAGCAATATTTTTCAACGGAAAGTTCAACAGCTCTTTCCGCTTTCTGCTGATTAATATCCCCGAATAACCGAAAATGTACATGTACTTCGGTGTACAATGCGGGCACTACCCCTTGTTCACGTTCACCCGTTACAGTAATCTTTAAGTCCTGGAGCGGTTCGCGTTGCTTTCTCAAAATGCCAATCAGATCAATGGCGCTACAGCCACCCATAGCCGCTAAAAGTAATTGCATAGGTCTTAATCCTGAATCATGTCCCCCGTCAGCAACACTTGCATCCATGATGATGCTGTTACCCTTGTCATTAACGGCTTCCATCCGGAAGTCCTGATCAACCCGATGTATTTCAATTTTTACCATGTACGATTAACTTATCTTTCCAAATCAAACTTCCGCCAATCATTGCCAAAATACTAACCAGGAGAGCCGGCACCAAACTTGGCCAGGTTATGTCCAATTGGTTTGCTATAAACCAAGTAACAATACCCGAAACCATCGCCAGTAATGCTCCTGCACTGGAGGCACCCTTCCAGTAAAGTCCTAACACCAATGGGGCGAACAAAGATACCAGACTAAGAACGGAAGACTCACCTACCAGTTCATAAATATTTGAACGCACACAAGCCATTACAGTAGCAATAGCACTGAAGCCTAACACAGAAATTCTGGTTATGGTTAATAGTTCTTTGTCGCTATAACGATGGCGGGTTAAGGGCTTGATCAGATTTTCAGAAAAAATGGCGGCCGGGGCAAGAATAGCAGAGCTTGTTGTGCTCATAATGGCTGATAAAAGAGAGCCAAAGAACAGGATTTGCACTGGCATGTCGGCATGACTAAGCACCATGCTGGGAAGTGCCAGTTGGGTATCGCCATTAATAAATTCGGGATAGAGATGCCGAACGCATAAACTAATGAATAAGGGTATCATTGCGACTGTCAGGTATAAACCGGCTGCGATATAACACGACCTTACCGCTGTATTCACCGAATTGGATGACATTACTCGCTGAAAAACATCTTGAGAAGGTATTGATCCCAACCCGAGCACCGACCAGGCTGCCAGGTAAATAACTATCTCCTTAAAATCCGCCTTAGGCAAAAACCGAAACGTTCCCGGTTTAACTTCATTGAGTACTGTGCTTACTCCTCCCGCTTTTTGAGCAAGTATGACGGCAAGCACCAACAGCCCACCAATAATGATTATACTTTGGATAAAATCAGTAACCGAAATTGCCCACATGCCACCTACATAGGTATAAAAAGTTACCACAATGGCAGAGATTACAACTCCTTGCCACACCTCTAACCCGGTTACGACATTTAGAATTAAACCCATGGCCACCAGTTGAGCGGCTATGTATCCCACATAGGGTGGAGCTAAAAAAATACTGGCAACCAATTCCGTTCGCTTGCCAAAACGTATTTTAAAGAAATCGCCCAACGTGAGCAGGTTCATTGTGTAAAGTTTCCGGGCGAAAAAAAGACCAAAGAGGACAAGACAAAGAGCGGCACCAAACGGATCTTCAATTACAGAATAGAGTCCACCTTTTAAGAATTCAGAAGAAGCGCCAAAGACGGTTTCGGAACCAAACCAAGTAGCAAACAGGGCGGAGGAACTAAGCAGTAGCGGTAGACTGCGACCAGCCAGCATAAAATCACCTGAAGTCTTTACTTTGCGCGAGGCCCAATAGCCTATAGCAACTGTAAGAATCAGGTAAACGATGATAGAAAAAAGCAGCAAGTCAGTTTAGGTCAAATGCGAACCTAAAACTAAAAAAGAGAATGCTTAAATCAACTACTCTTTGCGGTCTCTTTTCAATTGAAAAATACGGGTAACGTTAAAACCCAAGTGGATATCGCCATCAAAAAATTCACCCGTTGTCTCCGTAATAAAGGCCCTCTCTGTAAGCCCCCGGCTATTGGTAATTACTATTTGAAAAACGTGACCCCCCGTTTCTATATCTACTCCAAACCCGATTGAATTGTAATATGGATTACTATCATGAACATTAAATCGATAATAATATTCTGTAGTAAGTGCTACACTTCTGGAAACCTTTATTCTGCCTCCCACACCCAAAGCAATCTGATCATTATCTTCAATGGATTGGTCAACAGTATTTTTGTGAACAAAAGACGGCATCAATTGCAGGGATAATGCCGGAGTGAATTTACGGGCAATCAGAAGTTGAGCCGTGTAAGATGTACGATCCTGAAAAGTAATATCATACCCAGCGTCTTCATCTTTCGGTGAAGTCTTTACTGCCATGATTCCAAAAGCAGTAAGACTTATCGGCATCCCCGCCTTGGATTGCCGTAAGGCCTTATACCGGAGAAATCCGTCAACAGTCTTATCAACTGAGTTTCTCCCAATTCCAACCCCCAGGCGGTCTGATAAGCCATACTCAAGCCCAATTCTTACATAGGCCTGATCCAAGCCATACAATTCATAAAGTCCGCCATTCATTGGACCAAAGCGATGGGCGAAGATGAATTCCAATTCGCCCTTGTATCTTGTTTCGATGGTTTGACCATTTATCAGGCGGCTCCCTTTAAATGTTGAGGAAATATATTCCTTCTCTTTGACTTCACTTTGCTGGAGTTCTTTCAACAGATCTTCCTGCGACAAACAAATACCTGGAATTAAAAAGAAACAAAAGGTAATTAGTTTCATATGGGCTTGTAGGTAAACTCTGTTGTAATCTTAACTTCTTCAGCTATATTATTCCAAAGAAGTTGGGGGATTTTAATCTTAAAGTCTTTAAGTCTGATGGAAAAATCAGCGCGTGCCAGTATTTGATTCGATTTGATTTGAACTGTCCCGGTCACTTCAATTTCCCTTGTAACACCATGCATCGTTAATTTTCCTAAAGCCGTTACTCTCTGCTCCCCCGTTTCATCTAGTTTAAGGTTTAAGAATTTTCCCTGAAAGATGGCTTTCGGATATTTATCCGACTCCATGTATTTCTCATTAAAATGATCCTGCATTAAGGATTTATCAAATTTAAAATCCTTGATCGGAATTGAAAACACCACCTCCCCTGTGGTAGCATTAAGCAAACTGCTCGTCTTGGCATTTTGCGCCTTGATATTCTCAATAGCCGCCTCAGAAAAAAAACTTACGAGTGATTTTTCTAAGGAATACTTCTGACTAATTGCTGGCAAGTAAACAAAAAGCAGGAAGAAAAATAAAAGTACTCGTGTGGGCATTCTATCCCCATCAATTATTCAAGGCCCCATCATCCACCCAACAGGCGATCAGGTCCAACTGAGCCTGAGGTAATTTTGGTCCCCCTTTTGGCATCTCCCCACTTTGTGTCTTTTGTTTTATATCCGCAGCCCGCGATTGAACATTTTCAATCGTGGTCCATGTGATGGGGGCAGCTCCACCCGTTACGTGACAACCGGAAATCGCACAATTTGTATCAATGATGTTCTTTACTTGTGTACTATACTTTGTACCACTCAATACTTTCACACTTTGTGTAGTTGAACAACCTACATTGTCAATAACTTTGGCCGAATAAGTGCCAGCGGACAAATTGGTGAATGTATCCGAAGAAGAAGCTGCTCCATCATTTAGCTTGTACGTATATGGCCCAGTGCCACCGGTAGCATTGATAGTAACTGTGCCATTGGCAGTTTTACAACCACTATCAAGCAAACTAACTGTTGCCGCCAAAGTAGATCCTGCCGAAATAATGGTTACGTTCTTGGTTCGCTCACACCCATTGTTGTCTTTCACTTTCAGCAGGTAAATTCCAGCGCTCAAGGCTGTAAAACTTGCAGAAGAGGCATAGGGTTGAGAATCCAGGGCAAACTGATAAGGTCCTTCCCCTCCCGTTGCCGTTGCCGAAATCGTGCCATCTGAGGCCGTACATGAAGTTGGATTTGTTGAAGTGGATGATACCGCCAGGGTAGATACATTACAATCCACCGGCTGTGGCTCATCATTACTTGAACAACCCGTGTACACAACCAGCGAAATCCAAAACACTATGGATGCGATTGTCTTTAGAAAATTAGAAATCATATTTTAACTTTTTAGTTTATTTTATACTTGACTCCAAAGAAAATTCCCAAGCTGTTTAGAAGGACATCTCCTTCACCTATCCCCACCAACGATGTCTTCACAAATGGTTCGGCTTGTAAATGCACTCGGTGAGTCATTTGATATTGGATCCCAGCCGACAGATTAAGCACTTTAAACCATTCATTATTTTTACCATCCACCTGAGTCGAATAACTGCGGCTGCTATACGTATAATTCACCGTGTAGGTATAATTCTCCTGCTGCATTATATATGATGAAAGACCTACACCCGCATAGAAAGAAATTCTTGATTGTGAAGGAAAATTATAATAGACATTCAAAGGAATATCGATTATGCGACATGCACCGTCCAATTGATCAGCCGTATATCCCGAATAGGTGATCTCTTCACTGGTTGTATACTTTTTCATTGACCTTATGGCTCCGGTAGAAATGGTCAATCGGGGATTAATTTGATACTCCAATAGAAAGGCGTAATTACTTCCAACCGAAGAGGCCGAAGAAAAATTAATGGTGGAGAAATCGGGTGATGCGAGGGCTCGTAAAAAAATTGAATGTGATGACCTATGGTCTTTCTTCCTTTCCTGCTCTTCAGCGATTAATGTTGTTGTGTCGGTTTTCGTTTTTTCATTGGTGTGAAGCGTAGAGTCAATAGGGTTTTCTTTGGCTAAAATTTTAAACTCATCTGCCTGCAGTTGCTCTGGTAGAATACGTTTTTCTGAATCAGGATTCCTATCATCGTCATCAATTTCAGTATCAAGAATAGTATGACTGGCAATTTCCTTATTGGCCGCAAGGTTATTCTGGTTTACGTTTCCAATAACACGTTCATTGTTATGTTTACTTTCCCCGATCTTAATTTCATCTCCTTTACGCTGATTAGCTATTGGTTGTTGCCTTTGATTTTCCAATGAAAGATCTTTCTCTTGCCTCGATTCATCATCTCTACTCTCAACCTGATCCTGATTTAAAGTAGTCCCAACCCAAACACCTGAGGAAAAGATAATCAGTCCTACCAACGCATAAGGCATCCACTTTTTCCAAATGGAAAGTTTTGGTTGATTAAGCTTATCGGCCATGGCTTCCCAACCAGCTGCATCGAAGGCCGGTTGATAACCATCGGAAGCTGCTTTGAAAAGTGAGTCTAGCTCCTGATCAGTTAACTTTTTCATACGATATCCTATTCAATCCTTCCAACATGCTTCGCAAATTTTCCCGGGCTTTAAGCAAGTTTGATTTTGATGTTCCATCTGAGATACCAAGGATCTTACCTATTTCTTCATGGGTATACCCATCGATTACATACAAATTAAAAACAGCGCGATACGCAGGTGTTAACTTTTGCACCAACCCAATTAACTCTTCATGTGAAAGATTTGTAATGGCTTGCGGCTGCGTAAATACTGTATGAGCAAACTCACCCGGAGACCGTTGTTGATGTTTCAGCTCTTTTCTGTACTGGTCAATCGATGAATTGATCATAATTTTCCTAATCCATCCTTTAAAAGAGGAATCAGGATTGTACTGATCAATTTTTCCGAAAACTTTCATAAATCCGTCATTCACTACTTCTTTGGCCTCTGCCTTATTTCTGGAATATCGTATGCAAATGCTCAATGCATAGGAATAATAATGCTGATACAGCAAACGCTGACTATCACGATCGTTCCGCTTGCATCCCTGGATCAGCAGGTGCATAGGTTATTCTAAGGTTAGTTCAATTGAATCTTTCACGGGACGGAGTAAAAGGAAAAAGGGTTGCCTTGAATCTCGAATTTACTTAAAAGAATCCCGCGGTCAGACAGGGCTAAAAAAGAAAATCCCCCAGAGTCCTTGACCCCGGGGGATAATCTTGTCTATAGTTGGCTTTAATCTGATGCTAATGTACACGGAGGCCGAAAACTACCAAATGTCTACCCGTTTGAAGGTTCTAAAAACTGACGAATTGCCTAAATCAGCGTTGAATAGCCTTTAAAGAGTCCTTGGGGATTGAGTCTTTCTTCAAAAACTGGTCTTGAATGCGCTCTTTAAGCTGTGGTTTTGATCCTGGAAAAGTAGTACGGGTACTAATGTCATAACTGGCATAGAAAAGCAGTACAAAGAAGATGATTGCAAACCCCAGAAAGATCTTTTTAGATCGAGACATAATTTTTAAAGTAAAAAGCCCCGTCCCGAAAGCTATCAGGACGGGGCTATTATTTTAAAGTAAATGTATTACTTCAACTTTTTTACAACAGCCTCAAAAGCAGAAGGATGATTCATCGCCAGGTCAGCTAAGACTTTGCGATTCAAATCGATTCCGGCTTTTTTAATCTTACCCATGAATTCAGAATACGATAATCCGTGAAGTCTTGCACCGGCATTGATACGGGCAATCCAAAGTGTACGGAAATCTCTCTTCTTGGCTTTTCTATCGCGATAAGCGTAGACCAAACCTTTCTCAACTGCATTCTTCGCTACAGTCCAAACATTTTTTCTGCGACCAAAGTACCCTTTGGCCAGTTCCATAACGCGCTTTCTTCTGGCGCGGGATGCTACATTGTTTACCGAACGTGGCATAATTTTTAATTTTTTGGCGTTGGCGGTCTTTTATTTCAAGACACTTATCTGCCAATTACCGGGTTAAACATATATCCACTTTACAGTGGACGAACCATTTCCTCTTTCGCCTGGCGTTAGAGGATAACTTATCCGACTTTACGGATTAAACGAGATAAGGAAGCATTGGCTTAACATTACCCTCGTCAACTTTTTTAACGGTGGTAGCGTGTCCTAATCTTCTCTTCTGCTTAGTTCCTTTCTTTGTCAGGATGTGACTCTTATATGCCCTCTTACGCTTAATCTTACCGGTGCCGGTAACTTTAAAACGCTTCTTGGCTCCTGACTTTGTTTTTAACTTAGGCATTACTTATAAATTTAAATCAACTAACTACTTCTTTCCTTTAGGCGCTACCATCATATACATTCGCTTGCCTTCCAATTTGGGTAACTGTTCTACTTTCCCCATTTCTTCCAGTGCCTGCGCGAACTTCAACAGCAAAATCTCGCCACGTTCTTTATATACAATTGAGCGACCTGCAAAATGAACGTATGCCTTAACCTTGGCTCCTTCTTTTAGGAAGTTTTCAGCATGCTTCACTTTAAAGTTGAAATCATGGTCATCTGTATTAGGCCCGAAGCGAATCTCTTTCAAGATGGTCTTCTGAGCATTGGCCTTGATCTCCTTCTGTTTCTTTTTCTGCTCGTACTTAAACTTGGAGTAGTCAATGACTTTACAAACCGGAGGGTCTGCATTGGGTGAAATCTCCACCAAGTCAAGTCCCTGCTCATGGGCCATTTTAATGGCTACGGAAGTCGGATAAACATCTACCTTAATATTCTCTCCTACCACCCGCACCCGGGGGGCAAGGATTCTTTCATTAACTCGATAAGGTTCTTCAACTACTCTGCGCGGGCCTCTTACAAAAGGCCTCGGGCGGTCATTACCTGGAAATATTGCCACTCGTTGGGTTTAAGTTCTTACTTTTTTAAAAACAGGCTGCAAATATCGCTCTTTTTTCCTTTTATCAAAACACTAAAACGAAGCCGGAAGACTGAATTCGTGAGAAAATTGAGTCACAAAGTCATTCAAATCCATAACTCCTTTATCTCCTTCTCCATGCTTCCTAACGGCTACTTTATTCTCCAAAGCTTCTTTTTCACCTACTAAAAGCATAAAAGGCACTTTACTAACCTCAGCATCCCTGATCTTACGTCCAATTTTTTCATTCCGGTCGTCCAAAAAGCCCCTGATATCACTGTTTTTTAAGATATCAAGTACTTTCTGCCCATACTCATTAAATCGCTCAGAAATTGGCAAGACGGCAATTTGCTCAGGTGCCAACCACAATGGGAAGTTACCCGCACAATGCTCAATCAATACAGCTACAAACCTTTCCAGCGAACCAAATGGAGCCCGGTGTATCATTACGGGTGTATGCTTTTGGTTATCCGCGCCTACATATTCCAATTCAAATCGCTGAGGCAATTGATAATCCACCTGAATAGTGCCCAACTGCCAGCTTCTGCCCAATGCATCTTTCACCATAAAGTCAAGCTTGGGGCCATAAAAAGCAGCTTCTCCCTTTACGGCTACTGTTTTTAAACCGCGCTCGTCAGCGGCTTCCTGAATCTCACGTTCCGCACGTTCCCAAAGTTCATCACCGCCAATGTACTTTGCTTTGTTTTCCGGATCGCGCAGGGATACCTGGGCGGTATAGTTGTCAAATCCCAACGATTTGAACACGAACAAAACAAGGTCAATTACCTTGATGAACTCAGACTTTACCTGATCCGGCCTACAGAAAATATGCGCATCATCTTGAGTAAACCCGCGCACGCGCGTCAATCCATGAAGTTCTCCGCTTTGTTCATATCGATATACAGTGCCAAACTCTGCGTATCGAATCGGAAGATCCTTGTATGACCGGGGCTTGACCTTATAGATCTCGCAATGATGCGGACAGTTCATGGGCTTGAGTAAGAACTCCTCACTCTCATCAGGTGTATGGATCGGTTGAAACGAATCCTTACCATACTTTTCATAATGCCCAGAAGTAACATACAATTGCTTACTGCCGATATGTGGAGTAACCACAGGCTCATAACCAGCACGGATTTGTGCCTTGCGCATGAATTGCTCGAGACGCTCGCGTAGAATGGTACCTTTTGGCAACCAAAGGGGAAGCCCCATCCCTACCTTTTCAGAGAACGCAAACAACTCTAATTCTTTACCAAGTTTTCTATGGTCTCGCTTTTTGGCTTCTTCCAACATGTGGAGATACTCCTCCAATTCTTTTTGTTTAGGGAACGTAATGCCATAAATGCGCTTGAGCATTTTATTCTTTTCATTCCCGCGCCAATAAGCTCCAGCCACGCTCAATAATTTGATGGCTTTAATTGGACCGGTGGTGGGTATATGTGGCCCGCGGCAGAGATCTACAAAATTGCCTTGCTTATAAAAAGTGATAGAACCATCCGCAAGGCCATCAATCAATTCAAGTTTATACTCATCGCCCTTCTTCGTAAAATATTCGATAGCTTCCTTTTTTGAAACATCGCTTCGCACAAAGGCATTGTTAGTTTTAGCCAACTCAACCATCTTCTTTTCAACGGCAACCAGTTCTTCATCGCCAAAAGGTATATCACCCAAGTCAACATCGTAATAAAAACCATTCTCAATGGGTGGTCCAATTCCAAATTTAACCCCGGGATATAGGGCTTCAAGTGATTCTGCAAACAAGTGTGCCGAAGAGTGCCAAAAGGCATACTTCCCTCCCTTATCATTCCAAGTAAAAATCTTTATAGCAGCATCAGAATCAATCGGTCGGCTTAGATCCCAGATCTCGCCATTGACCTCAATGGACAGTGCATTGCGGGCCAGACCTTCACTAATACTTTGCGCTATTTCTATTCCCTTTACGCCCTTCGGATACTCCCGCGCTGAACCATCGGGTAAGGTTATTTTAACAGAACTCATTGAACAATATTCATTTTGGATCGCAAATATCGACTTTTCCCACCATTCTTTTAAATGGCCCACACAAAGAAAAAACGATGAATCTTACAGCTGAAGCTGAAGGGTAAACAGAACACCAAACTTGCGGGCATTTGGATTATCCAGGTAGGACAAACGATGCACAAAATCTACCCGCAAGAGCTTGAAAATATTCTCTACTCCGTATCCCAACTCCACATAGGGTTTTCCATTTTTAAAAAAACCAACAGGCAAGGTTTCTGTTCCATCCGGAGAGACGGTGGAAATCAAATCCTGATTGGATTGTCGCATTCCACCCATAATTACATTGGAGGTGGCCAGCAATCGCCACTTTAACTTATTCAGCAATGGAATTCTGTTAAGCAGAAAACCTTCCAGGTATTGTTGATATTGAAGTGCCGCATAGTGATCGCTGACAAACTCACCATAATTCATAAGGCTATAAAGCACTGAAGAATATATTGGTGACTGATTACCCAGGTGAAGGCCTAACATTGGGTATGGTAACGTATCAAAAATATATTCACCTGTTAGGTTAAGATAACCCACGCCTAAGGGACCAGTCTTAATCCGCTTTGTAATTCCAAATTTTAGCTTGTCATATTCAAAATCGCTTCCAAAAACCCCACTAAATCCGTGGGTATATTTAAGTGTTATAATGGGCCACTTGGTCGTACCCAGACTTACACGATTATTGTCGTCCTGAAGGAAAACTTCATCGCGGGCATAGCGTGATTCAATGCTTACTTCTGAATTTTGAAAACTGTCTAAAATAGCGGAGTTAACATCTTCAGGATTGGCAGGATAACCAAACTCAAATGTGGGGTCAAAGGTCCAATACCTAAACGAGACCTTCTGTGAATATCCTTTAAATAATTCACGATTCAGAGCTACCCTATATTCATCCGAATAAAAACCTCTTCGAAAATAACCCCATTGTGAAAGGGCGAGCAGAATTGTATTGTCAGCCAGACTTTCATTGTCAACGCCCAATCGGCTGATATCTCTTCTTGCCCTGAATGTTAATGTGGTCCATCGATCTCTGGATAAGATCCGTTGCACTGAAGCCAGGTATTTTAATTTCTCGTCTGTAAATCCGTAGGCCAACTGACCTTGCATTACCCATTTCCTGCTGAATCTGTAATTCGTTCTTAAACCAAGTTGTACACGCACACCTTCTTTATCATTCCATGCCAAAAGTCCTAGGTATGAACCCACATCGACCTTCCCTACTTCATAATATCCATCCAGTACAATTTTAATAATTTCTGTATAGGTTTTTACAACCGGAATATTCCTGAGTGTGTCCATCATTTTATAGACGTTCTTCTCTGTAGCGCTTAAAGGTTCATGCCGTAGGGTATCCCAATATTTATCCTCTTCATACATTCGCGAATCTTCTGCGGTTTCAATTGAGCGTTCATAAAATACCGGATCGCGTGGCTGGTTGGTAATAATGTTCCTGTTGCTGGTATAGAATTTTGCAAGCATGCCGGCATTCTCTTTTCCAAGCTGCCCTACATCTATAAGTACCCTATTCTTTACCGGAAGCCAGGGACCCAGATCGGTCTTACCTAATTCCTGTTGCAGTCTGATTTTATCAATAAAGTTTAGGTTGGCCTGCTTACCCATTGAAGCATCAATTTGTTTAAGGGCATACTCGGCCTTTGTAATCCACATGGTGCCGGTAAAAGCTAGGTCCATTGGACTTCGAGGAAAAAAATCCAGACGATAACAAAAGTCATTGCCCACATAAAGGCTATCAGTAAGATCGTAATCGTAATAAATACGCCACCCATCGGCAATAGGCGAAACAAACTCCTTATCAAGAATATTTAACCAGTTTTGATAGAAGTTGTATTCCTGAAAGGTTGAACCAATCATTTGGGTAATAGTAGTTCCATCTTCAACACCGACCCCATTAATTTTGGTCTTCAGTATATATTCTTTCTTTAGCGATGGGTTGTCGCGGTAATAAAGTTTAGAAACACTTTCTGTCATGAACACCGGTAGAATGGGTTTACCATCTTCCCCGGCAATGATTTCAATACTATCAAGAACTTGTGTTATTTGTTTAATTATTTTTCGCTCCCTGAATTTGTCGGAGAGATTATCTACATCCATTTCAATTTTGGTGTAAGTGTCGTACTCATACGCAGTGAGCTTGCGCTTATCGTTATTACTTTTATTTCGTACTACCTTACGAAGAATTTCAAAGGCTGGATTTTCACCTGACTTAATTACAATCTCTTGTAGCTTAGTAACATCTTCCTCTAATTGAAAATTAATTACTTGCTTAACTCCTTTTTTAATGGCCTTATGCCTTGGCTTATAGCCGATATAAGAAGCAAAAATTGAATCGGTAGGCTTGGTTGTCTTTAAAAGATAATTTCCGTCAAAATCGGAAGTAGTACCAATTGTTGTTCCCTTGAAGACAATATTGGCATAGGGTACTGGGTCGCCAGAAGCGGCATCAATCACTTTACCCTGAATGATCGTTTCCTGTGCAAACACCGAAGCGACCGCCAAAACAAGAGTAACAAGTGAAAGGGAGAATGCTCTAAAACTAAATAAGCCGCTCACAAAATGAGTTTAAACGCAAAATTAACGATTTATACGGTGTAACTGACAGGAGGTATACATCGGCCATCGATTATTTCTTCTAAATACCGATAGGCTCTTTATCTCCTAAATGTTGCGGGGTGGTTCCAAGAACATATAAATCCAAAATAGCTTTTGTTCGTGCCAGATACTCACGTAGGTAAACACGCAATGCATCCTCCGGGTTCGGTTCACTGGCAACCAGGGCAACCGCATCAACATCGTAATACCGGCTAATAAATAAGGCGCGGTAACTATGGAAGGGTTGTGTAATGATGGTAATATTTGTTTGACCAAAAATTTCCTTACATCTGACAATTGAATCCAGTGTACGTAAACCGGCAAAATCGAGGGTGATCGCCTCAGCCGGTACGCCCAACCTCATGAGTGCTTTCTGCATCTCAAAAGGCTCATTGTAATATTTTGTGCGGTTATCACCGCTTACTATAAAGTGAACAATCTTTCCTTGCTTATAAAGTTCTGCTGCAGTTGCCATTCGGTTATGAAAAAAAGGATTGGGCGATCCATTAACCAACCGGTGGCTGGTGCCAAGTACCAGGGCTACTCCGCTGTCGGGCAATAATTTATAGTCAGTAAGTACATGGGATTTTGTACTTCGAACTACCCAAACGTTGGTAACTAATATAATTACAACAATGAATGAAAAAACAATCACCCCTACCCGTAGCGTCCTCTTCAAAAAATTCATCACAAAAGATTAAAGCGGTGGTAAAGCTACTGAATTGACTTCAGAAATTCTCTTTCCATAATTTCAGGTCGCTTCATCATTCTGCGCAACCAGCGCAATCGAATTTCCTCCTTCTCCTCAGCTGATAATTGCCACTGAACTTCGGATTCACGCATTTTAGGAACCAATGTATTTAAGCAAATGGCCGCACTCACCGAAATATTAAGGCTTTCTGTAAAGCCATACATGGGAATCCTCACTTTCATGTCGGCCTGCGATAGGGCAAATTCTGAAGTTCCATGCAATTCGTTGCCCATCACCACGGCCATTTTTTCATCAACGGGTAAATCATAAATAGAAACCCCATCCTGAGAAGGATCAGTAACCAGAATTTTATAACCTTGTTTCTTGAGATGGGCAAAACACAACGCAGCACCACTTTTTTCTTTTCCCTTGTATTTGATTAAATCCACCCATTTATAAGATCCCTTCAATACTCTTCGGTTGACAGAATACTTAACTTCATTTTCAACGATATGAATATCCTGAATACCCATGCACTCGCAGGTGCGAATAACTGCACTGGCATTTTGTGATTGATAAATTTCTTCTAACACCATGGTGATGTGACGCGTGCGCTGATTGAGCACCTGATCGAGAAACTCTCTTTTGTGATCACTGATGTATTGAGAAAAGTGATTGATTAATAATCTGTTTTTAGTGGCTTCTTCCATCGAACAATACAGAGTCTTTCCTGTTAATTGAAATCAAAGTAAACAAGAATGAACGACACAAAAAATTATCTGATCATTGGCGGAAATTCAGGGATTGGAAAATCTCTGGCCAATTTACTGATCGCAAAGAATCATTCCGTTACGCTTGCTTCCCGTAAAGGCTCTTCAGATTCTACTACTAAAAGTCTTGTTTACGATGCCACACGGGACGAACTAAAATCAGTAGATCTTCCGGCACGTTTAGATGGGTTGGTGTATTGTCCCGGTTCCATTAACCTTAAATCGTTCCATCGGCTTAGCGATCAGGAATTTTTGGACGATTTCACTGTTAATGTACTTGGCGCCATCAGAACTATTCGAAGCGTTCTACCGCTCTTGAAACAATCCGAACAGGCATCGATTGTTTTGTTTAGCACGGTTGCCGTACAACAAGGAATGCCATTTCATGCATCAGTGGCAACTGCAAAAGGTGCCGTTGAAGGACTCGCCCGATCATTGGCTGCCGAACTTGCCCCCAAAATCAGAGTCAATGCAATTGCCCCCTCTCTTACCAACACGCCTTTAGCCAGTAAACTGCTCGCTTCAGACGACAAAAAGAAAGCCTCTGATGAACGACATCCACTTAAGCGCATAGGCGAAGCAGATGACATAG
>JBEBJH010000070.1:0-19551 GCA_040079965.1 Cyclobacteriaceae bacterium | reverse complement strand
AACGCTTATGGGCAGAGATGCGTTTTCCCCGGTGCTTGAGGATTATGTTCTGCCTTCAAATCTGTTAACTCATTTTCAGCAAGGCAAGCATAACGATGTTCCGTTGCTTACGGGCTGGGTAACCGGGGATGCCAGCTTACGGGGTGACTCGAATATGCCAGCCGAAAGATTCAAACAAAAGGCAACTCAAAAGTATGGTACCCGGGCAGAAGAGTTCTTAACCATTTTCCCGGCAACTGATAATGATGTAGCAAAGTCATCGCAATTAAAATTGTCTCTTTGCGAGTTCGCGGCTTTGCCTTCGCATTTGTGGGCAAGTTATAGCAAGAGTAATTCTTATCTCTATCAGTATAGTTTTGTTCCCACGGATAAACCTGACTTCCCGAATTACGGAGCGTTTCATACTTCAGAAGTTCCTTACGCCCTTCACACCTTACATCAATGGAAACGTCCCTGGCAGCCTCGTGATTATGAAATGGAAAAGAACATGTCTTCTTATTGGATTAACTTTATTCGCTCCGGCAATCCTAATGGTGCCGGACTTCCGGAATGGAAGCGTCATACTAAGAACGGACCAGTGGTGATGGAGCTGGGAGAAAAAATAACTTCCGGGACTATCCTCAAGAATGAATTGTCTTTTTTGTCAAGTACCCTGAAGAAGTGATTTGCTTTCGATGAGATTCCGCTCTTTGAGTTAATCTACCGGATACATTTCTTTCAATTGATTTTCACGGATTTAATCTGTAAACAGAATCCCAAACATATTCCTCATGATGCAAAGATTTTCTATTTTATTGCTTTTCATATCATTTATCGCAGTCGGCCAACCTGTAAACCCCACAGCATATAAAGAATTGCAGTATCGACTCATCGGTCCGTTCCGGGCCAGTCGTACCGTAGGTGCTGTGGGTGTGCCTACGCAACCCAATGTGTTTTACATGGGTGTGAATAATGGCGGAGTTTGGAAGACGGATGATTATGGCAGAACCTGGAAACCAATATTTGATTCAGCGCCTACCGGATCGGTTGGTGATGTTGCCGTATCCCCATCGAATCCAACTATTATTTATGTGGGAAGTGGTGAAGGTCTTCATCGTCCTGATTTAGGTGTGGGTGATGGAATGTTTAAATCAATAGATGGCGGAAAAAACTGGCAACATGTTGGATTATCCGATGTTCAGCAGGTAGGTAGAGTAATTGTTCATCCAACCAATCCGGAGTTTGTAGTTGCCGCTGGGTTGGGTCATCCTTACGGTGCCAACGAAGAACGTGGGGTGTTTCGCACGCGCGATGGTGGAAAATCATGGGAGAAAGTTTTATACATCAATCATAATACAGGAGCCATTCAGGTAGAGTTTGATCCCACAAATCCGGAAATCATTTTTGCCGACATGTGGGAACATCGCGAAGGCCCATGGGAGAATGCTTCCTTTTCGGGTACTAACAGTGGCCTTTATAAATCTATCGATGGCGGCACCACCTGGAGGAAGCTTACGCAAGGGTTGCCAACCGGTGAACAAGGTCTGGGGAGAATTGGAGTGGGAATTTCTCCCAGTAATCCGAAAAGAATGTATGCCACGGTTGATGCGCGCGATAACTCTGGAATTTACCGCAGCGATGATGGCGGTGAGAGTTGGAAGCGTGTAAGCACTGATGGAAGAATTTATGGTCGGGGAAGTGATTTTGCTGAAGTGCGGGTTCATCCTAAAAATCCGGATGTAGTGTATTCAGCTAATGTGGCTTCCTATCGTTCCGATGATGGCGGTTATACCTGGACTTCTTTCAAAGGCGCTCCGGGTGGCGATGATTACCATCGCATCTGGATTAATCCGTTACAACCCGACATCATGTTGTTTGCAGCCGATCAGGGTGCAGTAGTTACTGTAAATGGTGGAAAGACATGGAGTTCGTGGTACAACCAGCCAACATCACAATTGTATCATGTAAGCACCGACAATCAATTTCCGTATTGGGTGTATGGCGGTCAGCAGGAGAGTGGTGCTATTGGCACCGCGAGCCGGGGCGATGGTGGTCAGATTTCTTTCCGCGACTGGATGGGGGTAGGCTCTGATGAATATGCTTATGTAGCAGCCGATCCCAAAGATCCGAATATTATTTATGGTGGACGTGTTACCCGGTTCAACAAGATGACCGGACAAACACAAAATGTAGCACCCGAAGCGCTTCGTTCCGGTCAATATAGAATGTTGAGAACGTTGCCATTGATGTTTCATGCGGCCGACCCTGACGTGTTGTTATTTGCCACTAACGTGCTTTGGAAGACAGCCACCGGTGGTCAGCAATGGGAGATCATCAGTCCCGATCTTACCCGCAAACAAACTGACGTGCCGGCCAACATTGGGGACTTTCGTACGGAGAGTTTAACTACCATGAAACAACGCGGAGTAATTTATTCGCTGGCAGCTTCGCCCCTGAAGAAGGAAATTATCTGGGCTGGCACTGACGATGGACTTGTGCATGTAACTATGGATGGTGGCAAATCATGGAAAGATGTTACGCCCCCCGCTCTTAAATCGTGGGATAAGATTTCTCAGCTCGATGCCGGGCATTTTGATGCCAATACTGCATACTTTTCTGTTAATGCAATTCGCAAGGATGATATGAAACCGCATATCTATCGCACACATGATGGTGGAGTTACCTGGAAGGAAATCACCAACGGTATGCATGATGTTGGTCCGGTGAATGTTGTACGGGAAGATCCGAAGCAACCGGGATTACTTTTTGCAGGTACCGAGCGTGAAGTTTATTTTTCTGTTGATGATGGTGAGAACTGGCAATCCTTGCGGACTAATATGCCGGCTACTTCCGTGCGCGATTTGGTGATTCACGAAAATGATTTGGTCGTGGGTACCCATGGCCGCTCGATCTGGATCCTGGATAACATCAACCCACTGCGAAGTGTTGTAAAATTGAGCACCCAGAAATCATATCTGTTTCCTCCGGTTGCAACTCCACGGGTTCGATTCAATGTATTTGGCGATACCCCGCTGCCACCTGAAGAACCTGCCGGACAAAACCCTCCGGATGGAGCTATCCTGGATTATTACTTAGGTCAGGCAGCCAATGAGGTGCGTCTTGAAATACTCACAAAAAGAGGAGAGGTAATTCGGCAATACAGCAGTAAAGACAAGCCCCAACAAGTTGATTCACTTTCCGTGCAATACCCAATGTATTGGATACGCCCGCAAAAAACTCTGTCGGGTTCAGCCGGTCATCATCGTTTTGTTTGGGATTTACGCTACACCGAACCGCAGGGAGCCCAACGCCAGCTTTCCATTGCTGCAGTTTATAAAAATTCAGCAATTGGTCCGCAAGGTCCGTTTGTACATCCCGACACTTACACGGTTCGCTTAACCGTGGATGGGGTTGCCACAGAACATCCGATTATTGTCACACTCGATCCCAGGTCAACGGTTACAGATAGTGATTTACAAGTGCAGACTGATTATTCACTCGCTTGTTATAAGTCGTATCAGGAACTACAGGCAATCCGGGAGGCCATCGATAAAAAATTGAATGATGCAAAAGCTAAGTGGGCCAAAGGTAAAAAGGAGCAAGTGATCGCTTTGCGCGGATCAGGATCACCCGATAATCCGGATGTTATGTATGGAAGTATCTCGGAAGTTACCTTGCCACAGGAGACCATTGTTGGTTTGCAAGACAAGCTCCTTCATCTGATGGCTGTTTTTCAAAGTGCTGATGCAAGACCAACCGCTTCGGCCTTGCAGGCCGCTGAAAAGCTAAAGGCACGCAAAGACGAAATGGTGAATCGCTGGAAGGTGTTAATTAAATAGATCATGTCAATGTCCTGCTCCGGTGAGAGGGGCAAGAGCTGTAATTGATTGATCAATTCATCCGCTCACTTAAGGGAACGCAGTTTTTGCCAGATAAAATCGGTAAAGCGATACTTCGGAAGGACTACTGCCGATAAATATTTAGCCCCTTGAATTGTGCCGAGGCACTGATCGCTGCCGCAATGGCATTTAAACGGCTGAGCCATATCCCACTCGGCCGAAGGATAAAAGAAATTAAACTCTTCACCAGCAGCGATCTCTTTGATGGTAACAAAGACCATCCGGGTTGTGTCAAAAAAGCTATTGGGGTCGCAGCTATGATTGGCACATTCGAGGCATTCGGGTAACAGCTCAATGTGTTTATTCTCGCTGATCTGCACAGTTAAATAGGTGGGGGTTGACTGTACATTTTTTGCGAGAAACTTGATGATCACTTCATTCTTTGCAAAATGTTTTTTTGCAATCAGAGAGCGGTGGCTGGTAATAGGATCAATACGGATTTCAGCAACTTCGGTTTGGTCTAAATCGACCAGTTCGATAAAACTCATGCGGGGTTTGGTTTGTGGTTGGTAATGTCATTCGTAGTGGTGTTAAATATATTGACAATTAATTGATTCAATAAAACATTTATGGTTATTAATTATAGCAAGAAGGATCGGTTGATCAACTATAACTTAAGCCAACGTTTGTAATTAGTTAGTTACTAGTTGGATACTGGATGTTTAGCTGTTGAATGTTTTGATTCTGACTATCAGCCGTCTTCGATCCCGAAACAGTCGAGTTATTGTTTTTCTGGTACAGGTTCGCGTTGTACCAGTTCAGCCTTAACTCTTCTCTCTACAAAGTAGAGGGAGAGTTAATTTGAAAAATTAAGCCCGAGGCCTAATTGGGAAGAAGAAAACGCACACCATTTGACGAGGGTGGATGATGCAAGGAATCAATCAGCAAAAGCCTGTGGCTACTTAAACATGTTACTCTCCGTAACCATTTTTTTATACTCCGGCATGAGCTTATCATAAAGAGCCTCATCCACTTTCTTTAAGGAATTCATTAACCCACCGATACCGGAGTCTTTTAAACTCACGCGTTGTTTTCTGATGTCTTCCATTTTGGTTCGGATCGTGCCTTCCAGTTTGATCAGTTCTCTTTCCGTCATTGAATTAATTTTTTGTAATGTAAAATAGGGGGAATGTTTGTGGATCGATGTCTGGTAAAAACATTTCCGTTATCTGAGTCATTTAAAATCAATGCCGAAGTGCGTTACGAACTTGAGCAAAGTCCGTTTGGCTCATCTTCCTTTGTAGGTGCCCACAATATTGGCCTCATTATTGGTTTTAATCTTCTGTAACCTTACGTGGACAACACGTTCAGTTTTGCTCCACAAGTGAACCCTTTGGTTCTTGTTGCCAGACTTGCACTAATTATTTCAAAATCCTTTGCAGCTGCCGAGCGGTTTTAAAGCCGCATTGGGAAGCAATATATTCAATCGTATAGTCTGGGTTACTGCGTAGTGTTCTGGCAGTTTCCACCCGTAACCTGGTAAGATATTCAACAATGGTCAACCCGGCTGTTTCCTTAAAGACCCGGCTCAGATTTCGTGGACTCATGGCAACCATGGAAGCCAGCGTCTCTATTGAATTTTCACCAGCGATATTATCAATGAGGTAATCCTGTACTTCGTGAATTTTCGGATTAATGTGATTTCTAAAATCCAGATAGACGCTTTGCTGGCTTTGATGTTGACTTCGTCTGTGGTATACAACCAGACCCCGGGCTACTTTATGAACAAAGCGAGGCCCTTTTAAATCCTCTAAAATCCCTAACGCCAGATCAATGCCGGCACTGATTCCTGCACTCGTATAAATATTGTCACTCTTAACATACAGTCTGTCCGGAACTACCAGGGCTTTAGGGAAGCGTGATTGCAAAGCTTCCACTCTTCGCCAGTGGGTAGTACATTCGCGACCGTCCAGCATACCGGCCTCGCCTAAAACAAATGCTGCATCGCAGACGGAACAGATATTTACATTTCTACGGGCACAGTCATTCAGCCACTTGAAAAATGCTTTCTCTTCTTTCAATGCATCACTGGCTATATATTCAAAGTTCATTCCCGGAATGAACACAAAATCTCCAGGTTTTAAATGTGCTTTTCTAAAGTTTGAAACTTTTCCAAATCCAAGTCCTGAGGTACTTATTACTGCGTCCTGATAAGAATAGAACTCAATATCTACATCAAATCCATTAAATATGGCTTCCGTAAATACCTGAACGGGTCCGGCAAGATCCAATAACTCAACATGGGGCGGAACGATAAATGCTAATTTCAACATATCGATTCAGAGCTGACCAGAAAGTGAATTGTCAGAATCCTTTACGAAATTATCTTTTGTAACCGTACTTTATCTTTGCGTCTTTGTGTCTTAGCGGTATATTATGAACCGCAGAGACGCTAAGGCACAAAGACATTTCAATTAATCAAAAGATTTTTCGTCAAGCCTCCTATTTAGTCGGCCCCGAATGATACAAGGTACTTAATATGACTAGCGGGTGGTGATTTCCAGAGCGAAATATTTGACTATCTCACCGTTGCCAGTCGAATTTGGCATACGTATTCATTAAGGGTTGTCCCGGTCGCTTCCTTAAATTCCAGAGAAAGGTCTTCTGGGCTCATCCCAACACGTAACGCTAATTCCGTGAGGGGGGTCTCTTCACCAAAATTATCAATGAGGTAATCCTGAACGTCATGAATCTTGCCATTGATATGATTTCTATAGTCGAGATAAATGGTTTCCTGTTTGCGTTTGCCATTTCGTCTATGGTAAACAACAAGTCCCCGGGCTACCTTATTGGTAAAACGCGCGCCCGCTATCTCTTCAAGAATGGATAATGCCAGATCAATGCCGGCACTAATTCCTCCACTCGTGCACACGTACTTATTCTTTACATACAAGATATCTTCCAATACGGTCGCTTGCGGAAATTGCAGTTGCAATTCGTTTACTCTCCGCCAATGGGTAGTACATTCTATGTCGGTTAATAAACCAGCCTCACCCAAAGCAAAAGCACCATTGCATACAGAGCAAACGGTAATCCTGTTGCGCTGGCATTCCTTTAGCCAATTGAAAAATTCTGCTTCCGCTTTGAATGCGGGGGTTCGAACATAATTTTGATCCATCCCAGGGATAAAGATAAAATCACCCTCGGCTACGTTGGCTTCTCTAAAATGGGCAAGTTTACCAAACCCAAGTCCGGAGGTGCTTACAGGCTCCTCTTGATAGCGATAAAATTCAATTTTCAATTCAAAGCCATAGAATTTGGCTTCCGTGAAAACCTGGACGGGTCCGGCTAAATCTAACAACTCAACCGTGGGTGGAATGATAAAGACAATTTTTTTCATAAATCTCAGGTGGTTTATTTGATCTTTATTCCCAGTCCAAATTCTAAGGCGGTGTCACGCAGAGTACCCTGCACGTTCTCAAGGTTAGCACCATTTGTTAGCCAGGGGGAGAGGGGGAGATAAAAACGACACGTGAAGAAATACTTTTTCCATCCTCTCTTTAAGCTGTACATCATACCGTAGTCAGGGCTAACCGCACTGATAGAAGTACTCACGGTGTTAAAATTCGGGTTATCCAGTGTCTCCTGATAGGCTGTGTACTTCAAGCCAATCATCACCAGGAACGTATGAGAAAACTTTTTGGAGTATACGGTAGCCCCTGCGCCAAACTTTTGATTTAATGAATAGTTGTAATCCGTTTTTATATGGTTAAAGTTCCGTTGAGTTACATTGTTAATATTGAAGGATGTATGAGCGGCAAGACTAAAACGTTTATTCGGATTCCATTGTACCAGATTGGAAATAAGAAAATCAGTTCCAAAATTTGTGTGGATGCCAACACCAGGTTCAATGGTTACGGTTCGCGCCAGAGAATGTTGAGGATCGACAGATGCTAAGTTTTGTTGAGAATATCCGTAAGCGTACGAACTCAGGAAAATGGCAAGTGATAAATAGGTTTTAAGTTTCATAGCAGTATTGGTTTAAAGTTTAAGACATTATCTGTTTTGAAAATAGTAGTTGAGACCCTTGATGATATTTGGATTTTTTGAGCCCACGTGATCAAGATCCTTTTCACGGTTCTTTGATAATTTGGTATGGGTATAGTTGTCGCGTAGAGCTTGATAAAACGCCTCGAAAGGTGCTTGCATTCGCCCGGAATTTTCTACCTCACCTATACCCATAAATACTACTTGTTGCATTTGCTGGTTAGCAGCCCGGTAGTCCTTTTCTAATAGGAGCGAAACTTCATTGTCAAACCAAATGGAAGGGCTTAGCAGTATGTAATTGCCAAACAGGTTATTGGCAACGGCAAAAACACAGGCCCCGAAAAGGCCGCCATAGGAATGCCCAAGAATTACACGGCTTGCTCGGGTTGTGTCTACACTAAATTCCTCTTCCATGGTTGGAATTAGTTCGTCTTTAATGAATTGCAGGAATTCGGCACCACCCCCCGTCACGGAACTGACTTTTGTGGGTGTGTAGTCTATACTCCGGTCTCTGCCGTATCCGATACTCACAACAACTACATTTTGTGTAGCGTAATTTTTGGAGATCTCCCGGCAGTGGTTCGCCACCAGGTCAAAATTTTCTTCACCATCCAACACATAGATGGATGCATACTTTTCGGCCGCATTGTAATTGTCCGGCAAGCCGACTTTTATTTTGTAAGTCGCGCTATTGAAAACCGATTGAATCGAGAACTCCCTGGTTAGCGTTGGGTTAAATTCTTCTTCGGTGCACGATCCTAGCAGGATAAACATAAATGCCACACTTACGCCCAGATAAAGCATTGTTTTTTGTGTTTTCATAATCATGTTTTGTTTAGTTAATTTTTATTTCCCTCCGGTGATACAAAGGTCAGGTACCCTGGGTTCTGGCCCTAGGTCAACAAGGCGTCATAAAAGGACAACTTATAAAGTCAACATTGTTGGAAGGAAATTATATGAATCATTGGGATCGATTTTATGCAGAGCGTATCAGACAATAAACCGCCTGTCTACTTTATCAATGACAATTCCGCGCTATTAATTAGCTTTCGGCAGATGCTGTAATACCATTTCATATGATGCTAAACAAACTTTTAACCGCTGGGCTATTATTGACCGTCTTAACCACCCAGGCACAACTAAACCTTGGCCAGCTTGACGCAAACCATGTTCCTATACCGGTACAACACTATGCGAATGAATATACATTTGATACCCCTTCCGATTTATCACACTGGAAAAAACAAAAACAGGGACTGAATGCCGGGTATGCGTCAACGGATATTTTATATCTGCGAAGCGAGGTTCCATCACTAACCCTACCCACTTGGTTTGAAACCGGCTGGCGCGGTGAACGATTGAATACACAAATCCTGGTGTGGTCTCCCGATTCGCTTTCACAAATCCGGGTCTTGCTGTCAAACCTCACGGATGGAAAAGGAAATTCGATTGCAAGTGAAAATAGTTCAGTAAGCCTGGTACGTTATGTAATCTCAAACTTTCCTTATGCAGCTAATGAATTTACTTGCGATGTTGCCGCTTCCACAACGGCTTACCTCATGCCCGACCGCTTTGAATCGTTCGATCGGTTCGACTTGCCCGGTAATTCGATACGGCCCGTTTGGTTAACGCTAAACATTCCAGAAAACACACCACCCGGTATTTATCAGGGTACCGTAGAAGTGCGAAGTAATAAACAAAGCATTTCGTTGCCACTTACTATTACAGTACAAAAGCCTGTGTTGCCCAAGCCAGAGGATTGGAAATTCAGACTTGACTTGTGGCAAAACCCGTGGGTGATTGCCGGCTATTATCAGGTTGAACCGTGGTCGCCAGAACATAAAGCACTATTGAAAAAACACGTGAAGTTGTATGCCGATGCCGGAGGCAAGTTTATCACAACCTATGGCGTGCACTCACCGTGGTCCGACAACTCGTATCGCATTGAAGGCACCATGATTGAATGGATCAAGCGCAAGGACGGAACCTGGAAGTTTGATTATACCATTTTCGATGAATATGTTAGCCTGTGTATGGAGATGGGTGTTCGCGAAGCCATTACCCTCTACACCCCGGTGCCCTGGGGCTATCGCTTTCGATACGTATACGAAGCAACGGGAAACTTTGAAATTGCAGAATGGTCTCCGGAAACTCCTGTGTTTAAAGAGGTATGGAATGTTTTTCTTGATGATCTGAAAGCACACCTCGAAAAGAAGGGCTGGTTTGAAAAAACTTACCTCGGTATCAACGAAAACCCCCTGGATATTACCAAGGCCGCAGCGCAGGTTATCAAAGATCACTCAAAGCGTTGGAAAATTACTTATGCGGGCGACTGGCATGCAGAGTTGAGTCCCCTGCTGGATGATTATTCGGTGGTAATAAGTAGTGAACCCAGCAGTAAAGAATTGAAGGAGCGGCAGGCAAGAGGTCAGACAACTACGTATTATGTATGTTGTACTCCACCGCGGCCTAACAACTTTGTGTTTTCTCCACCTATTGAAGGACGATTTCTAAATTGGTACACGGCCGCTTATGGCTATGATGGCTTTTTGCGCTGGGCCTATGATGCCTGGCCTGAAGATCCGATGCGCGATGCACGCCATACGATCTGGCCGGCTGGTGATTGTTTCCTGGTTTACCCCGGTGGCAACAGCAGCATCCGGTATGAGAAACTGCGGCAGGGAATAGTTGATTTTGAAAAGATCCGGATCGTGCGCGATCGCGTGGCACGGTCATCCGATAAGAAGTTGAAAAGTCAGTGGAAAAAGTTTGAAGATCACCTGGCGCTGTTTATTGATAACCCTGATTACAAGAAGCGGGACTATAGCACGGATAAACTTATGAACCTGGTGCACACCGGTAATAAAATGCTGGCAGAGATAAGCAATGTGTTGCCGGATTGAGGTTCATAGTATAAATTTCAATTTCTTAATTTAGATACATGAAGAAGTTTGTTTTTCTATTTCTGCTTTCAGCTTCAGTGTGGGCCCAGCCTTTCAGCAAAGAAGAAACGGCCCGCTGGCAAAAGCAGTCAAAACAAGTAACCATCATCCGCGACACGTGGGGAATTCCGCATGTCTATGGTAAAACCGATGCTGATGCCGTGTTTGGATTTTTATATGCCCAATGCGAGGATGACTTTGAACGGGTAGAAATGAACTACATCACGGCCGTGGGGCGAATGGCCGAAGTAGAAGGCGAGTCAAAATTATATAATGACTTACGCACCCGGCTCTTTTACGATACGCTGCAAGCCATTTCGATATACAAAGAAAGCCCGGCCTGGCTTAAGCGACTATGCGATGGATTTGCCGATGGGGTTAATTATTACCTCTATACACATCCACAGGTAAAACCAAAGTTGTTGAATCGCTTTCAACCCTGGATGCCTTTTCTATTTAGTGAAGGAAGCATTGGGGGCGACATTGAATCAATTTCAATCAATCGCCTGAAAGACTTTTATGGAGACGGGCAGTTGGTGATAGAAAAAGAAGAAGTAGATCACAACGAGCCGGAACCTGAACCCCGCGGGTCGAATGGATTTGCGATTGCACCATCCAGGAGTGCAACGGGTAATGCCTTGCTGTTAATTAATCCACATACCTCCTTTTACTTTCGCCCGGAAGTGCATGTAACGAGTGAGGAAGGATTGAATGCCTATGGGGCCGTTACATGGGGCCAGTTTTTTATCTATCAGGGCTTCAACGAACATTGTGGTTGGATGCATACCTCCAGTCAGGCTGATGTAATGGATGAGTTTATAGAGAACATTGTACCACGCGGTGACTCTATATATTATAGACATGGAAATGCTACGCGCCCTATTACTTCAAAGAAAATCAGGCTGGCCTATAAAGACGGTAATCAAAAACGCTATAAGGAATTTACCGCCCGTTATACGCATCACGGTCCGGTGATTGCTAAACAGGGTGAACAATGGGTAAGCATTTCGATGATGGTTGAACCGTTGAAAGCCTTGACCCAATCCTTTCAACGAACCCGGGCAACCGGGCTGGCGGATTACCAGAAGACCATGGAGCTAAAGACCAACTCATCCAACAATACAGTGTTTGCCGATAGCAAAGGAAACATCGCCTACTGGCATGGTAACTTTATACCAAAGCGAAATCCTGAGTATGACTGGAGCAAACCAGTGAATGGGAGTGACCCCACTACCGACTGGCAAGGACTTCATGAGGTATCTCAGATTGTTCATTCTATTAACCCGCCCAATGGATGGATTCAAAACTGTAACTCCACACCGTTTACGTTAGCCGGTGAGAATAGTCCGAACCCTGCCAACTATCCAACCTACATGGCACCTGATGCCCAGAATGCCCGGGGTATTAATGCCGAGCGGGTGTTGAAACGCGAATCTGCTTTCAACCTCGACAAACTCATTGCCGCAGCGTATGATCCATATTTGTCAGGCTTTGAGAATCTGATTCCGGCTTTGGTATCCGCGTATGAATCAACCGCTGCGAATACGTCAAGCATAAAATTAAAGGAACCCATAGCAATGCTTAAAGCGTGGAATATGAGTTATGGAGTTAACTCTATACCGGCAACCCTGGCTATTTATTGGGGCCAGGAATTGCGGCAACAAATCTTTTCCAGAATACCAACAGGGAGTGATCAGTTAAGTATCATCAATTACATGATTGCTCAAACTTCAGCCGAAGAGAAAATCAAAGCGCTTGAACATGTTGTGGATGAACTGCAGCGCGACTTCGGTACGTGGAAAGTTGCCTGGGGTGAGGTGAACCGCTTTCAACGGTTGACAGGAAAAATCACGGAAACATATGATGATGCAAAACCAAGTTTGGCCGTAGCTTCAACATCATCTTTTTGGGGATCGCTGGCTGCCTTTGGTAGCAGGAAATATCCAGGCACAAAGAAAATGTATGGCTATGTTGGCAATAGTTTTGTGGCCGTGGTTGAGTTCGGCAAAGTAGTAAAAGCGAAGTCGTTGCTGGCTGGGGGTAATAACAATAATCCACTGTCATCTCACTTTGCCGATCAGGCCCATTTGTACAGTCAGGGAAAGTTTAAGGATGTGTGGTTTTATAAAAAGGATGTAGTAAAACATGCCGAGAAGACCTACCATCCGGGAGAAAAAGGTAAATGACTATGAGTGTAGAAACACAACCCATTAAAATCGGAACTCCACTGACCTCTTCTGCGGTAAAAGTAATGATGCTGGGTTCTGGCGAATTAGGCAAGGAAGTAGTTATCGAATTTCAGCGTTATGGGGTTGAAGTAATTGCCGTAGATCGTTATGATCACGCTCCCGCAATGCAGGTAGCACATCGGTCGTACACCATTTCGATGTTGGATGGAAAAGCTCTCCGCGAAGTCATTGAAAAAGAAAAGCCAGACTTCATCGTACCCGAAGTAGAAGCAATCGCTACCGACACACTGGTTGAATTAGAACAGGAGGGTTTCCGGATAATTCCAACGGCCAACGCTGCCCGCTTAACCATGAACCGTGAAGGCATCCGAACCCTTGCTGCTGATAAATTAAAAGTTAAAACTTCGCCCTTTTGTTTTGCGAATACCCGCATCGACTTCGAAACCTCCGTCAGGAGAATTGGATTCCCGTGCGTGGTGAAACCCATTATGAGTTCATCCGGCAAAGGCCAGAGTGTGGTAAAGACTGAAAAAGATCTTGAGACAGCCTGGCACTATGCACAGGAAGGGGGTCGTAGCGGTGGCGGCAAAGTGATCGTTGAAGGGTTTATTGATTTTGATTTTGAAATTACCTTGTTGACCATTCGGCATCGGGATGGTGTTTCTTTTTGTGAACCCATTGGTCACCGGCAGGAGCACGGTGATTACCAGGAGTCGTGGCAACCACACCCAATGAATGAGAAAGCCCTTGCTGAAGCCCAACAGATTGCAACACGAGTTGTGGATGAACTGGGTGGCTATGGAATCTTTGGAGTAGAGTTCTTTGTGAAAGGAGATCTCGTTTACTTCAGTGAACTATCACCCCGGCCTCATGATACAGGCATGGTCACGATGATCTCGCAAGACCTGACTGAGTTTGCTTTGCATGTGCGGGCTATTCTGGGTTTGCCAATTCCGGTAATCCGACAGCTTGGACCTTCGGCATCATCAGTCATTTTAGTGAAAGGAAAATCCCGGAACATTTCATTTTCCGGTTTGGAACTTGCTTTAAGTGAACCCGATACTCAGTTGCGTTTATTTGGTAAGCCGGAAGTAAATGGAGAACGGAGAATGGGCGTGTGCCTCGCTAAAGGTAAATCCATTGCGGATGCCCGGGCTAAAGCCAATCGTGCTGCAGCCCAAGTGAACTATAGCCTTTAATTACTCTACCTCGTTGATTACTACTTTCTCCATCACATCGCCTGCACGAATCTGGTCGATAATATCCAGACCTTCATACACTTTTCCGAAAACTGTATGGTTGCGATCAAGGTGTTTGGTACCCTGACGGTTGTGACAAATAAAGAACTGTGATCCGCCTGTGTTACGTCCGGCATGAGCCATGGACAGAACACCCCGGTCGTGGTATTGATTCTCACCGGTTAATTCGCAATCAATCTTATATCCTGGACCTCCATTTCCGATTCCGTTCGGGCAACCGCCTTGTATCATAAAATTAGGGATCACCCTGTGGAAGATAAGCCCGTCATAAAAACCCTTCTTAGCCAAGTCAGCAAAGTTTTTTACTGTATTGGGGGCATCGGCTTCAAAAAATTGAACCTTCATGACACCCTTCCTGGTATGAATTTCGGCTGTTTTCATGTAATGTGAATTTTTAGTGCAAATAAATCCAGATTGTTTGAGTATGCAAACATCTCCTTGATTATCAGCAACGGTAGTTCTAAATTGAAAGTAATTAAGATCTGATTAAGACGGAATGATAAACATCCTTATTTACTCTGTGTTTATTGTGTTGAACACGCAAAGCGAACCTCCGTTCAAACCTTCAGGTGATTTTGAATTGAAAATTGAATACATTTTTAAAGAACGACCACCTACTGACCGACAGATTGTAATATTGGATGATGAATCGAATGATAGAGCCAGCAAATCAAATGCTGGCCAGCTTCCCTATTTGCTGATTCAATTAAAAGCTCTTTCAGTGACTGATCAAGAAAAGAGAATCAGGGTAATGAATACCGGTGGAGGCATTATTTATAATCGAAAAGTAGAGGCTGGTTCGATAATAAAATTGGATTGGGGATTTACTGAGGATATAAAATACAAGATCGTTTCTCATGAATATTTTATCCAATTTTTAGATGAAAATAAAAAAGCCGTTAGCCGGATTTACATGTTTATTGAAGAAGACGGTACTTTTTTAGTAAATGGAGAGAAGCGAGGTAAATTTTAAGGACAAGTTGAAACTGTGACAATTCCGCTAAACCTCTTAACCAGCCGCTTAATTTACGCAACGCTGTAGATTATTATTTTTTGCTTTATTTCACGATTTAATTTTCATCGCACCATGCGTATAGTTCTCCTTTGTCTATTACTTTTTGCACTCCCGGGGTATTCCCAATTTCATCAGCCCGGATCGTCTGAAATAAAACTTAAACTTAAGAAGTTGAATTTTCTGGGCTCCGTATTATATGTGGCGGCTCACCCCGATGATGAAAACACGCGGGCCATTACCTACCTGGCCAATGATCGACTGGCATCCGCGGCTTATCTTTCCATGACTCGCGGGGATGGGGGACAGAACCTGATTGGTCCTGAGATAGGTGAACTATTAGGGCTTATTCGTACGCAAGAACTTTTAGCCGCCAGACGCATTGATGGTGGACAACAATTTTTTACACGCGCCATTGACTTTGGCTTTTCGAAAAATTATCAGGAGACATTAGAGATCTGGAATAAGGAGGCCGTGCTCTCGGACGTAGTTCGTATAATTCGTCAGTTTCAACCCGATTTAATCCTGACCCGCTTTCCACCGGACGAGCGTGCCGGACATGGTCATCATACCTCATCAGCTATACTGGCGCAGGAAGCATTTGATCTCACTAACAATCCAACAGTTTACCCAGAACAAGTAAAGCAATTTGGTACCTGGCAGGTTAGCACGCTTTACACTAATACAGGTCGCTGGTGGAATCAGACTATCAACGAAAATACACCCGGTATCCTCGCGATGAATGTAGGTACTTACAATACGTTGCTGGGAAAATCATATTCAGAGATTGCAGCGGATAGCAGAACCCAGCACAAGAGCCAAGGGTTTGGTTCTGCTGGCAGACGGGGTGATGCATTGGAATTTTTTGAATATATAAAAGGAGATAAGGTCGATAAGGATGTATTTGAAAATGTAAATACAACCTGGACGCGCGTGAAGGGTGGTGAAAAAATTCAACCCCTCATCCAAAAAGCTATTAATGAGTTCAATGAAGAAAATCCATCGGCCAGCGTACCACTCTTGTTGGAAATCAGGAAACAGATTACACAACTTGAAAACTCGGTCTGGAGAAATCGGAAACTGATTGAGGTCGAGCAACTCCTTCGCGATTGCACCGGCTTGTTCATCGAGGTTATTGCCAGTCAATACATGGCATCGCCTGGTCAGCGAGTGAATTTATCGTTTGAGGTAATCAATCGCTCAGGGGTTTTAATCACTCTCGATAATTTAAAAAGCGAATCGCTGGCTATTGACTCTACGTTCTCCCTGCTGCTTAAGAACAATGATCCGGTTGCTTTTAAGTCGGTAAAAAATATAAAACCTGATAAAGAGTACTCCGCTCCCTATTGGTTAAAGGAACCACATGCTATGGGACTATTTACTGTGAATGATCCCGCCATGATAGGTAAACCGGAGAATGATCCGGCCATTGTTGTGCAGGCGCGCGTATCGGTGTCTGGCATAAGTTTAACCGTTCCTGTTCCTGTCGTTTACAAATGGACGGATCCGGTGAAAGGTGAACTCACACGCCCCTTTGAAGTAGTGCCCCCTGTTTTTATCAATTTCCCGCAAGCGGTTTTTATTTTCCGGGATCAAACTCCACAAACTCTATCTGTGCTTGTCAAGTCTGCGTCATTGCAACGACTAAAAGGCAATGTAAGACTCGAGCTTCCAACAGGCTGGACCTCAGACCCGGCTTTCATTCCTGTAGAACTAAGTAAGATGAATGAAGAGCAAACGCTCACGTTCAAGGTAACAGGCGGGAAGGAAGAGTTTGATGGCTCTATCCGGGCCACTGCTGAGATTGATGGGAAAAGCTATTCAAATTCGATCCGGCAAATTCAATATGATCACATTCCGGTACAAACTTTATTACCTCCCGCAAAGGCCCGGGCCTTGCGAATTAACATCAGTAAAGTGGGTTCAGTCATTGGCTACATTAAAGGCGCAGGCGATGACATTCCGGTAAGTTTGCGAAATCTGGGGTATGAAGTGTGGGAAATGAAAGATGAAGAGATTACCACAGCCAATTTGAAGCGGGTAGATGCAGTGGTGTTGGGAATTCGGGCACTGAATACGAATGAACGTATCCGCTATACCATGCCTACGTTATTGAATTATGCAAAGGAAGGTGGTACGGTGGTAGTGCAATACAATACCGGTAACGACCTCGAAATTGATGTTGATAAATTCTCGCCCTATTCGATAACGCTTTCGCGGGATCGTGTAACTCAGGAGAACAGTGAAGTCCGGATTCTTAAACCAGATCATCCGGCTTTAAACTATCCGAATAAGATCACAGCAAAAGATTTTGAGGGTTGGGTGCAGGAACGGGGATTGCATTTTCCATCGTCATGGAACGAATCGTTTGATGCGCTGTTGTCCATGAATGACAAAGGAGAACCTGCCCGCAACGGAAGTTTGCTGGTCGCGAAATATGGCGCAGGGCATTATGTTTACACAGGTCTCTCATTCTTTAGAGAACTTCCTGAAGGAGTGCCAGGCGCTTATAAGCTTTTCGCAAATCTTGTTTCCTTAAGCAAGACGAAGAGTCCGGCTCCCACTAAAATAAAATCAAAGAAATGAGTGATCAAAAGCCACCCTTATTTAAAAACTGGAGCAGTTGGTACTGGCTTGTGCTAGCAGTTATGGCGGCCCAGGTACTGATATTTTATTGGGTAACCCGGATGTTCTCATGAATCTGTTAGATTGGTCAATCCTGTTCGGTACCTTGATTTCCATTGTTCTGTATGGAACCTGGAAAACACGGGGCGCAAAAAATATTGAGGGCTACCTGAAAGGCGATAACACCATGAAGTGGTGGATGATTGGAGTTTCCATCATGGCCACACAAGCCAGCGCAGTTACTTTTTTATCCACTCCGGGCCAGGCGATGGAAGATGGCATGCGCTTTCTTCAATTCTATTTTGGATTACCCTTGGCGATGATAATTATTTCGGTAACCATGGTACCGATCTATTACCGGTTGAAAGTGTACACAGCCTATGAGTATCTCGAAACACGATTTGATCTAAAGACGAGAACGCTGGCCGCAGTTTTGTTCCTGATGCTTCGCGGACTCTCTGCAGGGATTACACTCTTTGCGCCCGCTATTGTATTGTCAACAATTTTGGGTTGGAACATCTTTTTAACTACTGCATTGATCGGATTATTTGTCATTATTTACACCGTATCGGGCGGCACAAAAGCAGTGAGCCTTACGCAACGAACACAAATGACGATCATAATGGGGGGGATGATTCTTGCGGGCGTGATGGCCTATCGATTATTACCCCAGCATATTTCATTTGGCGATACGCTTAAGATCGCAGGCGAATTGGGCAAGCTGAATATAGTAACCACAAACTTTAGTTTAAGTGACCGCTTCAACATCTGGTCAGGATTACTTGCTTCCACGTTTTTATTCCTTAGCTACTTTGGAACTGATCAGTCGCAGGTTTCGCGATACCTGGGTGGCAAGTCGTTAACTGAAAGCCGGATGGGATTGATTTTCAATGGCCTGCTGAAGATACCCATGCAGTTTATGATTCTCTTTATCGGGGTACTTGTATTTGTGTTTTATTTATTTAACCAACCTCCGGTATTTCACAATCAACCCTTAAAGAATAGCGTTGCAAAAACCGTTTATGCCGACACCCTTAAAAATCTTGAAGACAAGTACTCTCTTATCTATCAGCAAAAGCAAACAGCCGTAACCAATCTGGTGACGGGGATTCAACAGGACAACCAGACCTTAATCGATGAATCGAAACTGGATTACTTCCATGCCAAAAAGAGAGAGGACAGCATTCGCACCAAAGTAAAGAAAACCATTTCTGCAGCTTTGCCAGCCGCCAAAACACAAGATCGCGATTATATGTTTTTGAATTTTGTGCTGAGTCGCCTGCCACACGGAATCATTGGGTTATTGCTGGCTGTTATGTTTTCAGCTGCTATGTCTTCCATGGCCTCTGAACTAAATGCCCTTGCGTCAACTACTACGGTTGATATTTACAAGCGTTCAATTAAGCCAGAAGCTTCACCGCTTCACTATCTCAATGCATCCCGATTCTTTACCATTATGTGGGCCTTGATTGCTATGGCATTTGCTATGTTGGCCAATCAGGCCGAGAACCTCATTCAGTTTGTGAATATAGTGGGATCACTTTTTTATGGAACTATCCTGGGGATCTTCCTGGTCGCCTTCTACCTGAAATCGGTAAAGAGCAATGCCGTTTTTACAGCTGCGTTGGTAGGTGAGGCCTCCGTATTGATGTGCTATTT
>JBEBJH010000330.1:0-3907 GCA_040079965.1 Cyclobacteriaceae bacterium | reverse complement strand
GATAAAGAGCGCGCGTTAACTAACCAGGGTCAGCACGATGCAATTCAACTTGGAGGGTATTTAAAGAAGACTTCCTGTAACATCCATCTGATAATTTCTAGCCCGGCAAATCGGGCACAATCAACGGCCTGGCTGGTAGCCCGGCAAATAGATTTTGATGCAAACCATATTCAGGTTGAGGAAAGTATTTATTCAAGTAATAAAGCAGGGATTTTGAAATTACTTAATACCCTTAATGATTCTGTTAAGGAAGTCTTGTTGATAGGACACTACCCAACTATTGTTGAGCTTTACAATTACCTGGCTATGAATGAATCAAAAACAACCATGAACACGGCTGAGTTGTGCTCATTAAAGTTTGATCTATGCTGGTCGGAAGTAACCAGGGGCACGGGTTCTGAAGGTTCTGCTTTTTATCCCCACTCAATATAATATGCGAGAAAATTTTGACCCCAATGGGTTAGGCATAAAAGGAAATCTATTTGGGCTACCCGTTTCGCCAGAAGAAGCTGAACTTATTATAATACCAGTACCCTGGGAAGTTACCGTTTCGTATCAGGATGGAACTGCACGAGGACCGCAAGCTATCCTGAATGCATCCACTCAAATTGATCTGTATCATCACCAGATAAAAGAGGCCTGGAAAACTTCTATCGCCATGTTGACGGTATCAGAACAATTATTGAATGAGAACAATAAACTTCGAGTTCTTGCCAAAGGCTATATTGATTCACTTGAAACCAATTCCAATTCGGAATCCAGTAAACTGGTAACCACCAAAATCAATGAGGCCAGTGAGAATCTAAACATTTTTACTAAAAGTGTAAGTTCAAAATATCTTAAAGCAGGAAAACTGGTTGGACTTGTTGGTGGCGATCACAGTACGCCCCTTGGGTTAATGCGCGCATTGGCCGAGAAGTATGATCGATTTGGCATTCTCCAATTCGATGCCCATGCCGATTTGAGGAAAGCGTATGAAGGGTTTACCTATTCGCATGCCTCCATCATGTATAATGCATTAAAGCTTCCGGCCGTAGGGCGATTAGTGCAGGTAGGCATTCGGGATTATTGTGAAGAAGAGTTGAACGTGATTACCCGCTCGATGGGTCGGGTAAAAACATTCTTCGATACGGATATAAAGTCCGGGTTATACCAGGGCAAAACCTGGAAAGCAACCTGCCATGAAATTATAAAAGAGCTTCCTCCGTTAGTTTACATCAGTTTCGATATTGATGCATTAGATCCCAAGCTTTGCCCCCATACAGGCACCCCGGTTCCCGGTGGCCTTGAGTTTACGCAAGCCACTTACCTGATCAGCGAAGTAGTTAAGTCGGGAAGAAAAATCATTGGCTTTGATCTTTGCGAAGTAGCACCCGGCTCTACTGAATGGGATGCCACTGTAGGTGCACGTCTGTTGTGGGAGCTTAGTCAATGGACGGTTGCTTCTCAGAAATGACTCCGCTTACAAAATCTTATTCGTTTGGAAAGAGATTAATTTCCTACTTTAGCCGCTTAAGGTATTAACTCAATATTATTACGATGAGTGAATTAATAAGCACAATCGCCACAGGTGTCTGGACTCCCATTCTGTTCTTGTTGATTCTGGGAGGTGTCTTCTTTTTTGTTTATTCCCGCCTCATCCATTATAAGTATTTCTTGCACTCGATTGCCATTTTGCGTGGTAAGTTCCATAATCCAAATGATCCCGGCCAAATCAGTCCGTACGAAGCACTATCTACCGCGTTGGCGTCAACAGTAGGGATGGGTAATATAGCAGGCGTTGCCGCGGCCATTAGCATCGGTGGACCTGGCGCTTTATTCTGGATGTGGGTGACTGCCTTTGTTGGGATGTCAACTAATTTTTTCACCAGCACATTATCGGTTATGTTCCGGGGAAAAGACTCTGAAGGGGATGTTCAAGGTGGCCCGATGTATGTTATTCGCGAGGCGTTGGGCAAACAATGGCAACCACTGGCGGTTCTATTTTGTCTTTGTGCCATGATTGGATGCCTTCCAATCTTTCAAGCTAATCAGCTTACCCAAGTAATCATTGATATTGGCGTGAAGTCGCCCGAAGCAAGAGCCTGGTCCTTTCATTTTATCGGAATGGAAATAAACACATTAAAGTTTATCATTGGATCTATTCTAATGATCATTTCTGGAATTGTGATTGTAGGCGGAATCCAGCGCATCGGAGTGTGGGCAGGTAAGATGGTGCCCTTGATGATCATTCTATATTTTCTTTCGGTGTTAGGAATATTGATCGTGAATATTGAGAACGTTCCACATTACTTCTTTCTCATCATAACCGATGCGTTTAGAGCTGACTATTATAATTATGAATGCAATCCTGCATTGGGTGGAGTACTGGGGGGGTTAATCGTGATGGGAGTTCGAAGGGCATCCTTTTCCAATGAAGCCGGGATTGGCACCGCTCCAATGGCATTAGGTGCATCTCAAAGTTCAGAACCGATCCGCGAAGGGTTGGTTTCCATGATGAGCCCAGCCATCGATACATTATTAGTTTGCACACTCACTGGTTTGGCTATTTTGGTTACCGGTGTTTGGCAAGATCCCATACTCAACTGTTCGCCTCAGGGAGCTACCCTAACGGCCAAAGCCTTTGATATCTCAATGCCGGGGATTGGTAATTATCTCCTATTAATTTGTGCATTCTTTTTTGCAATCACCTCCTTGTTTTCTTATAGTTATTATGGAAATAAAGCTCTTTCATTCCTGGTTGGAGTAAAAAAAGCGAAGTACTACGATTACTTCTATTTGGCTACCATCATACTAGGAGCCATACTTTCTATGAAGGATGTAATGAACATCATTGATGTAGCTTATGCCTTGATGGCCATCCCAACCATGCTTTCAGGATTTGTGCTTGCACCTAAAGTGATGAAAGAAGCGAAATCTTACTTTAGTAGAATGAAAGCCGAAGGGAAACTCTAAAACCCGAGGGCTTCTTAAGCAGAAGCCTTGGCCAGAGGATAATCGAACAAACCATTTTCCTTGATGGCTTCTTCTACTTTAGAGGGAACAAACTTTTCCCAGCCTTCCTGGCCTTTGCGAATCATTGCCAACACATTATCTGAAATGATATGCAGGTTACTGACGTTGGCATTGCGGATATCTTCGAGTTTGTTGTTTTCCATCAGATACCGGAATAACGAACGAAGGTTAACGGGTAATTCCTTTTCAAAATCAACAAGTGTAAACAGTTGGTCAGAACCGAGGCGCAACGATGGGTAGATATACAGTTTCACATTGGTGCCAAAAAGAGAGGCAAAACTTTCTAAAATTCCACCCCGGATGTTTTCATAGGTTTTCTCTTCAAAGACTTTTTGAAGCGCAAAAATTCCTAAGACCAACCCAATCTTTTTCCCTTTCGTGATCTTGGAAAGGTATTCAACCAAACGATAATACTCGAAGTAATTTGAAACTAAAACAGTTTGACCGAGTGAACAAATAATCTCTGCCCGATGAAGGAAATCCTTTTCATCAATTTGTCCATCCGAACTCAAATCATTCAATGTTAATTCAGTCAGCACCACCATGCGGGATTTATCAACATCAGGCTCTCTCTTAAAATGCCTGCGTGACGCCAACAGCATATCCACATTAACATGGGTTACCGGTCTGAAGCGGCCGCGCAACACGAGTACATTTTTCTTGTACAAAGCTTCCGAGGGTTGCATTACAGTTCCATCAGGACCGAACATCGCTGCTTTGGTAAGTCCATTCTTCACCAGCTTAAGGGCCATTAAACGATTATCAACATGGGCAAAGTCAGGGCCACCTAATCGAAACATATCTACCTCCATTCTTCTGGAAGTTAGTCCATCCAACAAGGAACTAATGATTTGCTCCGGCTCCTTCATGAACATGCAACCATAAATCATAT
>JBEBJH010000329.1:0-3937 GCA_040079965.1 Cyclobacteriaceae bacterium | reverse complement strand
CTTGTGGGATGATGTAAAATCCAATCAGGATTTCGTTAAATTCCTTCCGGAATACCGGGGCCACCTTATGAGTGGAAAAGTAGTAGACAGAGTCACCGGAAAATTTTTATCAGGGATTGCTACTTATCTCTCAGCTCCCGGAAAAAAAATACAATTGTATGAATCCGTTAGTGATGGGTATGGAGATGTTATTTTTGAAGTAACTGATTTCTATGGAAAGAAGAAAGTAATTGCACAAACCTCTCACACCGACAGCATCGCCAAAATTGAACTTGCTTCGCCATTCTCAGATCAATATTCTTCTTATCTGTTTCCTCCCCTTTCTTTAACAAATAGCCTGGCCAAACAACTTACAGCCCGGAGTATCTCCATGCAGGTTGATGATGCCTTTAAAAGATCAGGAACTCAGGCCACATTAACTTTGCAAGATAGTGCGGCATTCTACGGCCAACCCCAGGAGCAATACAACCTGGATGATTACACCCGATTTCCCCTCATGGAAGAAGTAATGCGAGAATATGTAAAAGGTGTAAGATTGAGAAAAAAAAATGATCAGTTCATTTTTAAGGTGATCAATATTTCTCAAAATACGGTTTATGACAATGAACCTTTAGTGTTGCTTGATGGAGTCCCCGTTTTCAACACCGACAAATTAATGGATATGGATCCACTTAAAGTAATGCATCTTGATGTGATTACGCAGAAATATTTTCTAGGCTCTCTATCATTTGATGGTATTGTTAGTTTTAAAACGTACACTGGCGATTTAGGAGGATTTCAGTTTAGTCCCGAAACGCTTATTCTCGACTATGAGGCTTTGCAAGCACAGAGTGAATTTTTTTCACCAACGTACGAAACCAAACAACAACAAGAGAATCGATTACCAGATGCACGACATTTGTTATATTGGTTACCTGATTTAACTGTCAATCAAGAGGACAAACAATTGGATTTCTATACATCCGATCAACCTGGCACGTATCAGGCCGTGCTGCAAGGAATCTCTCAACAGGGTCTACCGGTTTTTGAAAGTTATTCCTTTACTGTTAAATCTTCCCGATAGGTATTACCGGTTTCAATCGGTGTAGAAAAAAAATACGATGCTGTATTTCCTAACCTGCATGCTATTCCTTTAATTGTATAAACTTCTATCCTACGTGACTCCTCCACGCATTGCTGTTAAGCTTGTCTTCTTTATTAATGGATTCGTTCATGCTAACCTGGCATCCCGCTTTCCAAAAGTTCAGGAACTCTTTTCCATCGACAACGGAACACTCGGATTTGTTCTCCTCTCCTCCTCTGTAGGTGCACTAATCGCCATGCCCTTTACCGGTTGGCTGATTATTCGCAATGGCAGCAGGCGCATAACAATCTTCTCGGTGTTCCTCTATTGTCTGTTCATACCGCTGGTGCCCTTGCTTCCAGAAATAGGCGGACTGATTTTAATTTTTTTTATTTTGGGACTTACAGCAGGCATGCTGGATGTTTCAATGAATTCTCAGGCTGTGATGGTTGAGCAACAACATAGCAAACCGATCATGACTTCCTTTCATGCGTTGTTTAGCGTAGGCATGGTAGCTGGAGCCGGTTGTGGCGCACTGTTCATTAAACTCGACACCACTCTGTTTACACACCTCACAATTATTACAGGGCTAGGTTTGTTAGGTGCCGGATGGGCGCGTTATCACCTCATTCATGATAAACCTAAAGACAAAGTTGCCGAAGGTCCTGCGTTTAGATTGCCCAATGCTGCAATGATCAGTATTGGAGTAATCGCGTTCTGTTGCATGCTGGGTGAAGGTGCGATGGCCGATTGGAGTACCAACTACATGGAGAATATCGCACACGCTGATAAAGCTTTGGCCCCTATCGGGCTCTCAGCTTTTGCACTGGCCATGACGATAGGACGATTTTTTGGCGACTCAGCCCGCCTAAAATTAGGAGATCGCAAACTCATGGTTGCCTGTGGAGTGATCTCAACCGTTGGGCTCTCGTTTACACTCACCTTCATCCATCCTTATGCGGTAATCTTTGGATTATTCATTACCGGCATTGGCCTCTCCTCGCTAGTTCCTATTGCATATAGCATTGCGGGCAATACGAAAGACCTGTCTCCGGGCGTTGGACTTGCCATGGTAACAACCGTGGGCTACTCTGGATTTCTGTTCGGTCCACCCTTGATTGGTTTTATTGCCGACTTGCAATCCTTGCGTGTATCACTGGGGCTGGTCGCGATTCTGTTTGTTATTATGACTGTATTGAGTGCCCGGTATAAATCGTAATTTCACCTCATGGATATTGAGCGAATTGAGCATGGCTCGAAAGGTGCATTTATCATTAAGGTGAATAATAAACGCCTTGCCGAAATGACGTATTCAAAAGCTGGGGATAAACTTATTATCATAGATCATACTGAAGTATCAGACGCACTTCGTGGGAAAGGAGCTGGTAAACAACTGGTAACTGCGGCAGTTGAGTATGTACGCAAAAATCAAATAAAGATTCTACCTCTTGCCCGTTTGCAAAATCAGTATTTGATAAATCACCTGAGTTTAACGATGTGCTCAACACCTGATTTCGACTCATCCCATGCCGCTCATTCCCTCATCTCCTTATCGGCCGCCCTTTCACCTGTTTAATGGCCACCTCGAAACTATTATTCCCAGTATTTTCAGAAAGGTATCGGCAGTTTATCAACGCGAACGCATTGAGTTAACCGATGGAGATTTTCTGGACTTAGACTGGCTCTCAAAAGGGAGAAATAAATTGGTGATCGTTTCTCATGGGTTAGAAGGCAACAGCGATCGACATTATGCAAAAGGCATGGCTGCATATTTTTTTGAAAGAGGCTGGGATGCAATAGCTTGGAATTGTCGCGGGTGTAGCGGAGAAATAAATCGATTACCGAGATCTTATCATCACGGTGCCACCGAAGATTTAGCCGCAGTAGTCGACCATGCCATTCAGAAAAGTTATACTCATATTGTGCTGGTGGGTTTCAGCATGGGTGGAAGCATGACCTTAAAATATCTAGGTGAACGAAAAGATTGTATAGCGAATGCAATAAAGTCTGCTGTTGTATTTCAGTGCCTTGCGATTTAGGTTCAAGTGCACGTGAACTTGAAAAACCAAATAACAAATTTTACCTCAATCGCTTTCTTAGGAAGCTTGGAGCAAAGATGCTGACTAAATCATCTATGTTTCCAAAGCAAATATCCATTGCAGGATTTGAAAAAATAAAATCATTTCGTGAGTTCGATAATCGCTACACTGCCCCCTTGCATGGTTTTGCAGATGCCGATGATTTCTATTCCAGGGCTTCCTGTGGCCCTTACCTTTCTGCCATTCAAAATCCTGTCCTCATTATAAATGCACTCAATGACCCCTTTCTGCCCGAAGCCTGCTATCCGTATGGCTTAGCAAAAAATCATGACTTCATACACCTTGAAACTCCGGCTCGAGGCGGTCATGTTGGATTTTCGCTTGCAACTCAAACAGAAAACTGGATGGAGCACCGGGCTTTTGAATTTGCTTCCTCGCATTAATGTTTCGATAGGTTTAGCAAACATGTGCTTCAAAATGCTTCAGGTCACGGTATAAAAAGGTAGAAACCTAAATCACTAAAGTTTTAGTAACTTGACACCATTAACCAGAATAGAATGAAATTACTTACTCTCCTCCTCGCCTTGGTAGTCACAGGCTCTTTATTCGCTCAGCAATCAGATGGTGTTGTTGATTTGAAAAAACACAAAATTGTAATGCAGTTCAGCGACAGCGACTCACTTTCTCAGGCCTCAGTGGTTGGACAAGTGAAGAACATTCGCGCAGCATGGCCCAATTCAGAGGTTGAAGTAGTATGTCACGGTCCAGGATTAGATTTGTTAATGGCCGCCAAATCAAAAGCTTCCAACCAGGTAGCAGAATGGAGCGGAAAGGG
>JBEBJH010000328.1:0-3943 GCA_040079965.1 Cyclobacteriaceae bacterium | reverse complement strand
AAATGGGAAGATATTGTCGGGTATAGCAGGGCTGTTAGGATCGGAAAAACGTTAGAAGTATCAGGTACAGTTGCCTCTGATGGACAAAACGTAATTGCAAAAGGGGACTTCTATGGACAGACTAAATTTATCATCGATAAAATTGAAAAAGTATTAAAGCAAGCTGATTTTGAACTGAAAGACGTGGTCCGGACTCGAATTTTTGTAACGGATATTTCTAAGTGGGAAGCTGTTGGAAAAGCCCACGGAGAATTTTTTAAAGAAATAAAACCGGTAACCAGCATGGTAGAGGTTAGTGCTTTAATCGATCCGGATTATTTGGTTGAGATCGAGGTAACAGCAGTTAAAGACTTGATTTACTGATTTCATGGTGACATCATTTAGCCGTGATGAAAAACTAACCATAAGTGTAATAGCTGGAGGTTGTTTCCTGTTGCACTTGATTACCAATCTAACTGGCGCCTACGGTTTCTTTCGCGATGAGTTGTATTACATTGCCTGCAGCGATCAGCTAGCCTGGGGATATGTAGATCAACCACCTTTCTCACTTTTTTTATTAAAACTAAGTCGACTATTGTTTGGGGATAGCCTGACCGCCATCCGCATCGTACCCGTATTGATGCACACTGCTTTGATAGTTATTACCGCAATGATGGTAAAAGAAATGGGAGGGAGGCGCTTTGCTATCTTCTTAGCCTGTTTGGTTGTAGCGCTCTCACCTATTCACCTGGGAATGAGTTTGATCTATTCGATGAATTCCATCGACATAGTTCTTTGGTCCCTTGCTATTTACCTTATTCTTAAAATAGTAAATTCCGAAAGTCGGTCCCATTGGATTTGGTTAGGCATTGTACTAGGTATTGGGTTACTTAATAAAATCAGCGTATTGTTCCTTGGTTCCGGAATATTTGTAGGTCTTCTATTCACTAACAGACAATACTTTTTAACCCGTTGGCCTTACATCGCTGGCAGTATTGCGGGCCTTCTATTTCTGCCATACATTATCTGGAACATTACTAACGATTTTGCCCACCTGGAGTTTATTAGAAATGCTTCATCGGGTAAGTATTCCGGACTTAATGCTTTTTCTTTCATTAAAGATCAGTTGCTTTTTCTTAATCCAATAAGCACGCCCCTATGGATTAGTGGACTTTTTGCTTTATTTCTTTTTGAACCACTAAAAAAGTATAGAAGTGTTGGGTTGATTTACCTCACCGCCTTTGCAATCCTCCTTCTTAACAAAACAAGCAAAGGTGAATATCTCGCTCCGGTCTATGCAAGTTTATTTGCGGCCGCTGGAGTTTTTGTGGAACAAAAGTTAGCTGGAAAATATGTAATCTGGATCCGATTTGTCTATCCGGCATTACTACTAACAAGTTCAGCTTTGTTGCTTCCCTTGGTATTACCTGTGCTCTCAGTGGATCGATATATTACTTATTCAAAAACCCTTGGAGTCGAGCCAGATTCCAGTGAAGGAAAAGAACTTTCTGACCTGCCACAGTTTTATGCTGATATGTTTGGATGGGAGGAAAAGGCCAGAGATGTAGCCACTGTATTTAATACGCTTTCAGAGGATGATAAGGCAAGTTGTGCGATTGTTTCCACGAATTATGGCCGATGCGGTGCTATTGATTTTTTTGGTCAACAGTATGGTCTGCCTAAATCAATTGGAACGCACAACAATTATTGGATTTGGGGACCTCGAAATTATACCGGAAATATCGTGATTATTTTAGGGGGCACACTAGAAGATCATGTAAATGACTTTGAATCTGTTGTGCTAGCTGGGGTTTCAACGTGTACCCATTGTATGCCGTATGAGAATAACGTCAACATTTTTATTTGTCGTGGGCTCAAGTATAATTTGAAAGATGTTTGGATTCATGAGAAACATTATGATTGAGAATCCTCAAAAACTAAAATCTGGAAAGTGCCAATTTCGCAACGGTTTCACCTATCGCCAGCGAAGAAGTAGCAGCTGGTGAAGGTGCGTTACACACGTTGATCACTTTCTTGTCTTCCAGGATCATAAAATCATCTACCAAACCTCCATTGCGATCGCAGGCCTGTGCCCGCACACCAGCACCGCCTTCAACTAAATCTGCTTCCTGAATCTCGGGGATTAGTTTCTGAAGTGCTTTAGTGAAGGCGCTTTTTGAAAAAGAGCGATACATTTCTCCAAAGCCAGTACGCCAGTATTTAGCGGCTACTTTTTGAAATCCAGGCCACGCTAGGGTTTCGCCTAACTCTGAAAAACTGAAATCAGATTTTTTATACCCTTCACGCCTGAAGGCGAGTACTGCATTAGGACCGGCTTCAACACCCCCTTTTGCCATACGAGTAAAGTGCACACCCAAAAACGGAAAGTTTGGATCGGGTACCGGATAGATTAAGTTCTTAACCAGGTACTCTTTTTCTTTTTTCAGCTTGTAATATTCACCCCGGAAAGGAATAATTTTTACGTTTAGGTCATGTACGGTCATACGTGCAACCTTATCAGAGTAAAGACCTGCGCAATTGATCACCAACCTGGTTGTGTAGCTTGCTTTTTGTGTAATAACCGCACTCTTATCCTCAGAATTTTGAATATCAAGTACTCTTTCGCCAAGGTTTATCGTACCACCTTTTTCTTGAATAAGTTGCCCGTATTTGTTCGCAACAATTTTATAATCTACAATCCCTGTTTGTGGAACGAAGATTCCAGCCTGACCTGTTACGTGCGGCTCATATTCCTTCAACTCTTCCTTCTTTAGTTTCTTAAGATTTTGAAGTCCGTTTTGTTGACCCCGTATATACAGATTCTCCAGCAAGGGAATCTCAGCCTCATCAGACGCAACGACAATTTTTCCGCACAGATCGAAAGGGATTTCATTCTTACAGCAAAAGTCGATTAAAAGATGATAGCCATGAATACAATTGGTTGCCTTCAGACTTCCCGGTTTATAGTACAATCCTGAGTGAATTACTCCACTGTTGTTTCCGGTCTGGTGTTTGGCCAGTTCATTCTCTTTTTCCAGCAAGAGAATATTTAGGAAGGGATTTGATGTTTTAAGTTTTAGAGCGGTAGCCAGACCAACTATGCCACCCCCAATAATGGTAATGTCGTACACGATTTTTGCTTTTGGCTGCGAAGCTACGGCATTCAGTTTTACAACTGCAAATTAATAGCTAATCAACTTTAATAGGTCGTACCCGAACATTCAGCGACTGTTCAACGATCACAAAATGATTAGCCGGGATCATTGACCAGTCTTTGTCATCCGAAAGTTTTTCGGAAACCACTAAAACTGCCTGATCATCATCCTCTGGTGCGACCAGCCGGGTAATTCCATCTTCTACTACAAAACGGCTGCCTTCAGAATGATATAAAGTAAGAGGCACTTCCTTTGGATCAGTCACATATCGGGTTCCCACAACAAATTGCCCATTGGTGACAACCATATTAAGGTAAGCAGGTTCCTGAATCCCGAAATCCACCATCATCTTTTTTAAGTTTCGGAAGGTATGTTCGAATGAGTCCACAACTGCATCAGGAGTAACTACCTGATGATTGGTAAGCAGGTGATTAAGCAGGTAGGCAAATAAATGTTCAGAATCAGTTTGTCCTTTTATCCAGTTATACAATTCATCGCTTAAAGGGGCTCTTAGGTGTCTTTTCACTTTTCCGAATTCTTCCACGCCACCGTTGTGGGCCATTAACAGATTCTTGTACTGAAAGGGATGGCAGTTGGATTCTGAAACTTCGCCCACGCTGGCAGCCCGCACATGTGCAATCATACATTCTGTTTTTACCTTGGGGGCCAGATTCCGTAGGTTTCGGTTGCTCCAGGCTGGGTTTACCGAAACAAAGGTGACAGGCTCAAGATTAATTTCGGGCACGTACCATCCAATTCCAAATCCATCCCCATTCAATGGCTCTTCGATCTCCCTGGCGTTTATACTT
>JBEBJH010000069.1:0-19922 GCA_040079965.1 Cyclobacteriaceae bacterium | reverse complement strand
GATTACCAGATCAAATTTTTCCATAGAGAAATAAAGCCAGAACAAATTTAAAACATACAATTTCCAACTTCCTGAACTTCTATGCAATCCCAGCCGTGGATTGCTTCATCCTAAATGATGACAAATCGTGAATTCTCTCTAATTTTAGAGCATTATTACCGTTTGTGTTCCATTTGCATAATTCTTGATTCTGGACTGGCGGTTTTCAGCAACAAATCAATGATTGATCAACTAATTGAGTGGGATAAGGACTTACTGGTCTTTTTAAACAGTTTTCATACCCCTTGGCTGGATCCGGTGATGCTTCTGATCACCAAGACCTTCTTTTGGTTACCCTTATATGCTTTCTTGATTTTTCTGATGTTCAAGAACTTCAAAAAGGAAGCCTGGTTTATTCTGATTGGTGCTGCACTCACAATACTGCTTTGCGATCAGATCACCTCTACGTTCATGAAGCCCTTTTTCGCCCGCTTGCGCCCTTCACAGGATCCCACTATGTTCGGCCTCCTGCATCATGTGGATGGCTATAAAGGTGGCCGCTATGGCTTTTCATCCGGGCATGCTGCCAATACTCTTGGAGTTGCACTTTTCGTGTGGCTCACGCTGAAGTCAGTTTACAAATGGATTGGCCTTGTCTTTATTTGGGCCCTACTTATGACATATACCCGTATTTATCTCGGAGTTCATTTTCCCGGAGATATTCTGGTGGGCGGAACCATTGGTCTTATCTGTGGTTTCATTGGATTTAAAGTCTCTCAATATCTCCGCCATAGATATCATAAAAAGACTCTATCAGAAACCTGATAGAGTCTTATTACGAGATGTTACGCAAAACCATTCTGAGTTTGTCAGCCCTGAGGTTCTCGAAGGCTATTTTGATTTGGCAGGTCAGTTTTCGAGGACCTCAAACTGACAGCGTATAAAGTTTTGCGTAACGTCCCTATTTACTACGGGTTTAATAATACTTATTTCTTTCCGAAGAACTTACCGGCAAGTCCGCCTAAAGCACCCAGGGGGTTAGACTTGGCATTGCCTCCAGCTACCTGACCAATAATGCTGGCAACATCCAGGTTATTATTACCACTTACACTCTTCATAATATTGGTAAGATCAAAAGAGTTATCCTTGGGGTCGTTGGTTTTCTTAACCAATTGGTTCATCACGGTTGGAATCAGACCCGCAACGATACTTTGTGCCTGTGCGGAAGAAACTCCAAACTTAGCAGCAAAATTACCGGCCACTGATGCAATCATTTGCTTTACCATCGGATTGCTGGCCAAACTGCTCTGACTGGCTCCACCCTGAAACATCGCAGCCACCTGCTGCAGGTTTCCTTGCGCGGCCTGACCTTTCAAGGTGTTAAAAATTGAACCTGCCACTTCCTGTATGGCAGCATTGTTAAATTGATTGGGGATTGCCTGATTTTTAATGATGGCATCACCTGCATTTTGCTCTACGAGTTTTACTAATTGGTCTAACATAATATGGGGTTTGATAGTTGTAAATAGTGGACTAGTGTTAAATTAGAGTACTATCGATTTAATAATCGTTTTACATACTTACCGATAATATCAAATTCTAGATTTACTTGATCGCCCGATTTAATCTGATGAAAGTTGGTATGCTCATAGGTATAGGGAATAATAGCTACAGAAAAACCATTGTCTTTGCTATTAAAACAGGTAAGACTAACTCCATTTATTGAAATCGAACCCTTCTCAACTGTGAGATTACCTGCAGCGGCATCATATTCAAAAGTAAATAGCCAACTTCCATTTCCATCTTTCACCGAAAGGCACTTACCCGGTTGGTCTACATGGCCTTGTACTACATTACCATCAAACCGCCCGTTGGCAATCATACATCGTTCCAGGTTCACTTCATCTCCCACTTTTAATAAACCAAGGGTTGATTTGGAAAGAGTCTCATCGATCGCTGTTACCCAATGCAAGTTCAGATCAACTTTAGTGACTGTAAGGCATACACCATCGTGTGAAACGCTTTGATCAACTCGCAATTCGTTGCTGATCGGGCTTTCAAAACAAAAGCTTTTGTTGGTGCGATCCTGCCGCACTTCCTTCACCCGCGCTAACGCTTCTATAATTCCGGTAAACATAGTCTGCTTATTTTTTCTCCGTCACCTTTTGATTTCTTCTTTTTGATACGTAAGGAAAGACTTTATCATCGCTTTAGGTTTAGTGATCTGTGCAATTTAGACATTAACTCAATTGATCCAATGTCATTATACAGGGGATAAAAAATGGGTTTAAGAGGTTAGAATAGGGTTATTAAACTATTTTGGTTTATAATATAAACTAATTTACATTTGTGTCGTTAGAGACAGTATACCCTAATAAACCAACATTATGAGCTACGAAAAAGGTCTCACCCCCGAACAAAGCCTGGATGTAATCACCTCCATGATTAAACAGGCCAAAGGCAACATGCAGAAAAATAGTTTCTACTTTCTTTTGTGGGGTTGGACGATCGTGATTGCCAACCTCGGAGTGTACATTCTAATCAAGTACACGAATGTCACCAATCCTTACCTCATGTTTTCGGTTACTATAGTGGCCGCTGTAGTCTCCGTCATCTATGGGATCCGACACAGCCGGGAGGCAGTTGTTTCAACGCACCTGGACAGTATTTACAAATGGCTTTGGATGGGATTTGGTATTACGTGTTTTATCTTTTGGATTTTCGGAAAACAAATCAGCTGGCAGATTAACCCGGTAATCATTACGCTTTGCGCTGTTCCCACTCTTATTTCTGGTGCCTTGCTCAAGTTTAAGCCTCTCATATTTGGGGGGATAGCTTTCTGGATTTTTGGTGCTCTCATTTTCATTTCCAGTGTTGAAAATCAGTTTTTGCTGGCTGCCATTGCAGTAACCGTTGGCTACATCATTCCAGGCTACCTACTGAAGAAATCAGAATAAGTATGCTGAAAGAACTTGATCCGTTGCTCCATTCCCAACTCCGCCTCGGGGTGATGTCATTGCTGATCAGCGTTGAGTCGGCTGAGTTTACCTGGCTAAGGGAAAAGACAAACTCATCGGCTGGTAACTTAAGTGTGCAATTAGATAAACTTTCAGAGGCTGGATATATTATTATCGATAAATCCTTTAAAGGGAAAAAACCACTGACAACTTGTAAAATAACCAAGCATGGGATTAAAGCATTTGAGGAGTACGTAAATACGTTGAAGCAATACATCGGGAAGTAATTTTTTTATGCGCTTAGTTTATAAAATAAACCAGTTTAACAAAATGATAGTTAGTAATAAGCCACTTAAACTGACAATAGGAATCATCATTGGTTTAATCATTCTATTTATGGGAATGAAGGAAGTAAAAGCACATTCATTTCCTGGTGGAGATACGGAGAGTTCTATGAAACTCATGAATTTCATTTTATAGTAGACAGAAAATAAATCTCTCAACAATTAACCATTAATCTAATTCTTATGAAATCAATCCAACAAATCATTCTTCTAGTCGCCCTTTCCAGTAGCCTTCAGGCTCAGGATCAAGCCAAATTAACTCGAGACCAACTTAAACCATTGAGTTATATGATTGGAAGTTGGAAGGGTACAGCAACCATTCAACAACAAGGGGGTACATCAATTAAAGTCAATCAGGAAGAGAAGATCAGTTGGCTGTTGGACAGTCTGTTAATAAATGTTGAAGGCATTGGAAAAGATCCGATAACAAATAAAAAGAACTTTCATGCCTATGCGATCATTTTTTACAATCCCGTTACACAGCAAGTCGGGATGAAATCCTTCACCATGGAAGGACGGCAAACAGATGCCTATTTTAAAGTGATTACTGAAAATCAATTTGAGTGGGGATTCGACTTACCCAACAACCGGGGTAAAATAAAATACCTCATTGTCCTTTCTACAAAGGATAAAACCTGGAATGAGAAGGGCGAATTCTCACAAGATGGTACCCAATGGTTCTCCTTCATGAGTATGAGCCTTGTGAAACAATAACTTAAGAACAAAAATAAAATTTGGACTAAACAAAAAGTCACCCGTTGCAAGAGCGGGTGACTTTTAAAATATGTTGCGAATGAAACTACACCAATTTAGCTTGCTCAGGATCCCAATTAATAATCGTTTTATCAAAATAGCTTTTGTTGGTAGCCAACGCAGGGCCTGCCGCACGCATACCAAATAAAGCATCTTCAACAATTACTGCTTTCTCGCGTATTCCTTTATAGAAGTTACTGTGATGATCAAGATTGGCACTATACTCGCGAGGCGCCTTATACTCGAGATCAGACTCATTCATACCAGGAGCTACTTTGGGATACTTGGCCTTGTACCATTTCTCATACTCCTTCCGCTGACTATCAGAAAAAGTCTCGTAAGAATCCCAGCCACCGTAACCCGGTTCATTCTTTATCTTATGCCGGATTACTTTAACAGAGCCCCAGCCCATTTCAATAACACCATCTGTACCAATTAGCCTTAACCCCTCTCCATTTTCGCTTCCATCAACAAAATTTACCCGCATTTGTAAGTTAAAAGCAGGATGCTGGGGTGTTTGTGGATAATCATAGATACCTAAAATGACATCGGGCACATCCCGGCCGTCTTTCCAATAGCGTAACCCACCTGTAGCCAAAACCCGGTTGGGGCCTTTCGAACCGGTTACTGCATGAAGTGCTGAAAACAAATGAACAAAAAGATCGCCAGCCACCCCGGTTCCATAATCCTGGTAGTTTCTCCAGCGAAAAAAGCGTACCGGATCATAGGGTCTTTTTGGAGCATCTCCTATGAAATTATCCCAATCAACTGTGCCAGCCTGTGCATCAGTAGGAATAGAGTACTGCCAGGCTCCATTGGCACTATGGCGATCCATCCATGTTTCAACCATGATCAATTCACCAATCGCTTTTGAATCAAAAATTTCGCGCGTCTTTTCAGTTACAATAGAACTAACACGTTGACTTCCTACCTGAAACACTTTGCCCGTTTTCTTTTGAGTAGCAATCACCTCTGCCCACTCTTCGAGTTTATGAACCAGAGGCTTTTCGCAATAGACGTGCTTGCCCTTGTTCATAGCCTCAATCGAAATGCGGTCATGCCAGTGGTCCGAGGTGGCTATAATAACGGCATCTACATCCTTTCGGTCCAGGATTTCTTTATAGTTCTTGGTTACAAACAAGTCCTTGCCATACATCTCCTTAGCATGGTCCAAACGACCCGTGTATAAATCACATACCGCTACCAACTTCACACCGGGTACTTGCAATGTCCAAAATGCATTATTAAAGCCCATGATACCCATACCAATGATTGCCACATTCACTTGATCATTTGGGCCATACACTTTCTTTTCAAGTTGAGGTGCTTCCAGGTAAATAGAATTCTCTTTTCCGCCTGCCATCAAAACCGTTGGCGCTACAGAAGATGCTAAAGCGGTACCTGCCACCTTTTTTATAAAACTCCTTCGTGTCGACTTTTTGTCTACGTTCATACTCTTGTTGTTTATAAGTTGTAAGAATCTATTGTTTGAGATGTTTATAAACTGAGACTTTACCCCTATTGACTCCAGCTACTAAAACGGAATCATCTTTAAAATAAATCAATGACTCAATTTGACCCTTAAGCAAGAGTCCACTTTGAGAGGGCGACAGAACATTAAACGACCTGGAACCCGTGCCCAGCAGAATCAATCCCTTGCCCGCATCGTAATAGCCCGTTGAAACATCATAGGTGTGATCATTTCCGGCAACCAGCACATCCTGAATCTTATCGTCATTAAAATCATTCACTATCATTTTTCGAATGGGGGATACCTGGGCAGCCGTTGGTAATTCCTGCCAGGCGAATTTGCCTTTGTCATTCCATAACACAAAACTCGATGGGGTATTCACATAGTAGGTCCGCTTAGCAGCGATTGTGTCAGGATTAAAAATTTCCTTTGCCGTAGTATAACTAAACTTCGTATAGCTGGTAAATGCCTTTCTGAAAAATGGCGACTGGGAGGCTAATTCATCAAGGTAGTTGATTGGATATTCCTGCATTTCACCCTTCTCGTCTTTCCAATAGGCGGTCGAGACCGGATCTATAAAACCATTTTTGTCAAGATCAATAGCATACACACGCATAGGATATTCCTCAGTTATTGTGAAGCGATTGTTTAACCCTAAATTTCCAACGATATAATCCTCATCACCATCATGATCGAAATCCCCTGCCGCTATACTAGCCCAGAGTCCATGCTTGCTTTCCATTTTACTATCTGTAACAACCTTTAAACTTTCTCCTCTTTCGTTTTTTAAAATCAGAAGTGAATTCCATTCGCGTGCTACTACTAAGTCCTCCCACCCATCGCCATCATAATCCGACCACAGCGCATCGGTGACCATACCAATATCAAAACTAAATCTATCATCCATCTTTAGTTTCCCGTTTTCATTTACAAGGAGGTAAGAACGAAGTGCCGTTGGAAAACCCCACTTCTTTACACGACATCCAATAAAGACATCACTATCCCCATCATGATCAAAGTCCACAATTCGAATTACTGAGGCAGGGAATGATGGAAGTGAAAGGGCCTCTTTAATGAAGCCATCGCCTTCTCTGCGATACAAGAAATGCTGATAGGCCTTTTCATCTTCAAGTACATATCCACCGGTAACTGCCAGAACATCATTATCACCATCCTTGTCAATATCGAGAATTGCCAAATCTGATTCTTGTCCAGGTTTAACACCGGTTAGCCCGGTTAACTCTGCCTGAATAAAACCACGACCCTGCCGAACAAACAACTTGGTGGGTTCTTCATTAGAGGCTCCTATCAGCAAGTCTTCCAGCCCATCATTTGTCAGATCTCCCTTGGCTATTCGTGGGCCAATCTGAGAGAACTTATGAGGGATAATACTTTGTCCTTGAAAGAAATCAATGTAGTCCTTTTCCAGATGAGTAAAATCTATAATGTCTTTTGCCTCTGAAAATAAATAATGCGGCTTTTTATGAGGCCACTTAACTCCGGGCAACGCATCGTTTTCTGCTAGTTTTAGAACCTGATTTGAGTTAATATTCTTTAGTACAGTCATCCTTTCTCCCAAGGGCCAGGTTACTTTTAGTGAATCAATCACCGATGTTTTACCAAGACCGAAATGAAGTACTGGATCCACAGATGATATATATCCGCGGGATAAAAATTTCTCAGCATACTGATAGTTACCCTTACTCCAAAGTTCAACCTTTGCCCCGATGGCTGCCAGGTTAGGTGACTTTCCTTGCAGTTCGACCCTGATAAAATTTATTCCATCGTTGATCTTCCCAATAGTATTATTGCGATATACAAAAGCTGGATCATTGATGTTATTGACTACATAGTCCAGATCCCCATCCAGATCGAGGTCAACAAAAGAAGCCCCATTGGAAAATGAAGGAAGATTCATTCCCCAATTCTGGGTCTGATTAACAAATTTCAATTCTCCGGCATTTTCGTAGGCATAGTTAGGCACCTTCACGATAGGAATACGGGCTATCATATGCGCGTCATCTGCTAAGGAGCCATACACCTGGGCCTTGTAGTTCGTGAAATCCTTATCGGTAAGATCTTTCGGGAATCCGTTGGTAATGAACAGATCCTTATCCCCGTCATTATCAAAATCAGCAAATAAGGGAGACCAACTCCACTCTGTCTGGTAAACACCTGCCATTTGTGCTACTTCACTAAACGGCAACAACGTAGTATCCTGAAACCCATTGTGGACCTGAAGCATATTTCTGACAAACTGTGGCTCATAGTTGTATTTCTCATTATTAATATAAACAAAATAACTATTCCCATTGATGGTCTGCTTTTTTCTAAAATACTGCTCCGGCATCATGTCCATAGTAATGATATCAAGATTACCATCGTTGTTCATATCCGCCATGTCATTCCCCATGGAGAACCTCGAATGATAGGAGAAATAATTTTTGGATTGGTTCAGGAATTTTCCATTTCGCTGATTGATATACAGCAAATCGTTAGCGATGTAGTCATTGGAAATGTAAAGGTCTGGATAACCATCCTTGTTTACGTCTCCGATCGCCAGGCCTAATCCGTAGCCTTCATAAACAATTCCTGCATCAAGAGTTACGTTTTTGAATTTTCCATTTCCCAAATTCTGATAGAGCTGATCATTATTAACAGAACTTCCGTCTGTTATTTTAATTCGATAGTTCGTAGGAACTTCCTTACTGATAATATTATTCAAGACATATAAATCCAGGTCTCCATCCAAATCATAGTCGAAAAATGCGGCATGCATGGAATGTCCCATATCGGCAACACCATACTCTTCCGCCATTTCCTTAAACTGAAGTTGTCCTCCGGTTAATCCCTGATTTATCCATAATTGGTTTTTACGCTTCAGGCTATCCTTACTCATGGTCGATGTAAAATAAACATCATTCCATCCGTCTGCATTAACATCTGCCACGCAAACCCCGCTCAGCCACTGGTCATTGGTAAGGCCATCAAAACTTGCCGTGATATCGGCAAAGGTAAAATCACCTTTGTTTAAATAAATTTTTGAAGAAACCTTGTTCCCAGTGAAAATAAGATCCGGACGTCCATCATTATCCAAATCTCCAACGCCAACACCACCCCCATTGTACATGTATTCGTAATGCATGATATTGAAACTATCTTCCTCCAGCACTACATTATTAAACTGAATACCGGTAACCTCGCCTGTCAATAATTCGAAGCGAGGTGTGCTTTTAAAACATGAGGAGAAAACTGAAGACACTAAAAGCAGGAGGGAAATCCGAAATGAATAATTTCTGATCAGGAATAACAGATTGTTCATAATTACAATGTTATCAATTACCAGTCGTTTAAAAAAAAGAAGCCGCTATAAAATATAGCGGCTTCAATGTTTAAAGGAGATTGAAGACCTATCGGTTTTGCTTCAATTTACCTTGTGTAATATCAATCTGATTTTGAGGAATTGGGTAGTTAACGTCTTCAGCACCAATGGACGCAGCACCATACAAAGAGGCGCGTCTTGTTTTCTCATAGGTAAGCACTCGGGTCAACTCGGGCACCACATTTCCCCAACGTTGCAAGTCAAAATAACGATGACCTTCCATACCAAGCTCAAGTTTTCTTTCGAATTGCAAAGCAACTCTTGCGTTTGCCTGAGTATCAAAAGGAGCACCTGCACCTGGATATTGGTTAATCACATAATTAGCTGCATTGGTAGTACCATCTGCTTCTTTAACGAAGCCAGCTGGGTTAGCTGCACGGGCACGAATCAGGTTAATATTGGTTCTTGCGCCTGCTAAATCGTTTGTTTCAATTTGACACTCTGCCAGCATAAGCAATACATCTGCATAGCGGATTAAACGATATCCATTGGATGTCCAACCAGATGTCCAGTTACCAACTTCTGTAAGCTGGCCTTCCTGTGATTTCTTATAAACTTGCTTTTTAGGACTGAAAGGCCCAGCGTAAGACTGATCGCGGATCCAGTCAGAACCTGTATGAGGACCCCAATCAAGATAAGGGATTCCTCTTCTTCCAACGGACCAATCCAAACGGGGGTCAAGCGGACCCGCGTCTTCAACGAAAGCCTGAGCAGGAGTTAAACCTTGATCATCAAGAACAGGCAATGTATTATACGAGTTATCTAACAAGGGTAATCCAGCGGCTGTACGAAATGAATTCACAAAGTCATGACCGGGCTGGAAAAATCCGCAGCAACCACCGGGTGATGCACCACTCTTGTAAGGGAAGTTCAAAACTTCGCCCCAACCTGCATTCCATCCACCAGAACCGTCATTTACAGAATATTGAATAGTATAAATAGCTTCAACTCCATTTCTGTTGGCCGCATCAAAAATATCTCCGTATTTGGCCTCCAGACTAACAGCTCCACCATTTGGTCTCTTACCACTGGTTGCTACCGCAGCAAGAACTGTCTTAGCACCTGCATAATCCTTTTTCATCTGCATTAATGCCTTCGCAAACAATACATCTGATACTGTTTTATTGAAGCGACCGACCTGACCCATATTATCAGCTAAAGTCCTTCCTTCATTTAAATCAGCAAGAATAGCATCCCGAACATCCACATCGTTCGTTACGGCTTTAACATCAGTTGTTTCGTCAACATAAGGAATACCAGTGCCATCCGACTTAGCCCACATTCTGTAAGCCTCTAAGTGAAAATAGCCCCGCAATACCCTAGCCTGTTTTCTAAAAGAATCTGCTTCCGCTGGAGTAACCGTTCCGTTAGCTTCAGCAGTAGCCAGAACCGCCAATACGGAGTTTGCACGAGCTATTCCATCATATACTGATCTCCACTTTATGTTGAGATAAGGGTTCGTTGCAGCTTCGCTATACGTCTGCATTGGGTTGATATCCGGCTGGTCACCTGAATCTGTTCCCTTATTTGCTTCCAACCCACGAATACTTCCATACACCCAGTTTGAGGAGGCGGCTTCCCAACCGAAACCATTACTTGCCACCCCATCAAGCATTGAATAGGTGCTAATAAGAAGGGCATCCACCCCGCTGGAGGTAGCCAACACCTGAGCATCTAACGACCCGTTGGGGGTCACCGTCAGGAAGTCCTCCTTACATGAATTGGTGAACGCCAGAAGAGCGCAAAACACTAATCCGATTTTTAAATTTATTTTTTTCATCGTTGTATTCAATTAAATTCCTCGTTAAAATCCAATATTCAAGCCCACAATATACTGCTTAACCAATGGATAAGCACCCGCATCAACACCAAAATTGCGATCGTCATTGTTGTTGAGTTCAGGGTCAAGACCAGAGTATTGCTTGATGGTAAACAGGTTTACACCCTGCAGGTAGATGCGAACCTTACTCAAGCCGGCTTTCTGAATAACACTGCTAGGAAGGTTGTAGCCAAGCTGAAGATTCTTCATTCTTAAGAAAGATCCATCTTCCACATAGTAGCTATTCGATACCGTGTTATTTGAAAAGTTTGAGTTGTTGGACGCTTTAGGAACATTGGTATCCGTTCTTGTCGGAGTCCAGCTATTATATAAAAGGTCCTTACTCTTCTCGTTCTGGAATGAAGGCCAGAAATCCAACCACCACCTGTTGTAATTAAAGATTTCGTTGCCTTGTGATCCGTAAAAGAAAACCGTCAAATCAAAACCCTTATAATTTGCACCCAGGTTTAAACCATACGTGAAGTCGGGGTTAGGGTTACCGATTGCTGTGCGGTCATCCGAAGTGATGGTACCATCACCATCGACATCTTCATACCGGAAGAAGCCGGGTTCAGCACCGTCCTGGAATTTAGTGGTTGTATTTCCATCGTCACCATCAGCGGCTGTAATTTCAGCCTGTGTTTGCCACAGACCAATCACCTTGTAACCAAAGAATTGTGACATGGGTCCACCAACCTGATTTCTATTGAATGGTCCGATACGTGAGCCACCTCCATCAAAGTAATCAATGCCATCTGAGATTTTCTTGATTTCGTTTTTGTAAGTCGTCAATGTGAAGGTCGCATCAAAGCTCAAATCAGAGTTTACGATTTTCTTGTAACCAAGTTGGATATCAATACCCGAGTTCTGCATTTCGGCAATGTTAATAAAAGGCTGATCCGAAGCACCGGCTGTTCCAGGGAGCGGAGGATTGTATAACAAATCCTGAGTTTGTTTGGTGTACCAGTCAAACGACAACTGAACCTTATTATCAAACAAGCCGGCATCAAAACCAATATTGGTTGTTACGTTGGTTTCCCATTTGGCATCAGGGTTTCCAATACGGGTGGGTCTGAATCCTTGTAGAGAACTTGTACCACCTCCATTGAGGTCATAGTTGGAATCTCCTACTGAACCACCATAAAGATAAAACTGATTTCTGGGGTCAACGGCCAACTGGTTACCCATAGTTCCATAACCGCCACGAATTTTAAGATCGGAAAGGAAATCTACTCCGGCCAGAAAACTTTCTTCGCTGATCCTCCAACCTGCAGAAACAGATGGGAAGGTACCATAGCGGGTATCAGCCCCAAAACGGCTTGACCCATCTCTACGTACAGTTGCACTTAACAAATATTTGTCGGCAAAGCTATAATCTGCGCGTACAAAGGTAGAAGCCAATGTGGTGGGGGTGAAAAAATCTGACGAAAGAGACTGAATTACAGCACCATTATTGAGCGTTCTGAAAGAGTATGCACTTGAGAAATAACCAGCCCGTGTACCGGTCATGCTCCTTCCAACTCCATACTTCACCGACTCATATCCGGCTACCGCTAATAGTTTATGCGATCCGAACGTCTTATTGAACGTAAGTGTATTAGTCCAAACCCAATCACTATTGTAATAAGCGTTTTCATTATAGGCAGAAGTGGCCCTATTTTCTGCCAATTCATAAGTAGAACCTGTCCAGTCGGTATTATAACCATTTTGGTAGGTGCCTCCAAAAGTAGAGCGGAAACTCAGGTAGTCAAGAATCTTAATATCCATAAACAAGCTTCCCAAAACACGAACATCTGTTGCGCGATCATCCGCATTTCTTTCAAGTTCTGAAAGTGGCTGGCTTCCATTACCCGCACGTGGAGCTAACCCTGTACCACCATATTCTCCGGGAATAAAGTTGTGAGAGATTCCGGTTACAGAGGTCGTCATGATTGCCGGAATGATTGGTTGCTGGGCATAAACCCGAGCCAACGGACTAGCTTCACTTCCGTTTCCATCAACACCATTACGGGATCTGCCCGTTACTGTAAGGTTCTCCCCAATGGTAATCCTGTTTTTGATTTTAAACTCAGAGTTTACGCGAGCTGAAAAACGTTTTGCAAAGTTGGTGATAACAATACCTTCCTGGTTAAAATAGTTGACACCAGCATAAAACTTCGCGTTCTCATTCCCTCCTTGCAGGGAAATATCATGATTCATGATCATTGCCTTGCGGGTAATGGTTTCGTACCAGTTGGTATCCCCAGCCCATGAAGGAAGTGTTGGAGTTGCATTGCTTGAAGGTCCATAAATAGGATGGGTTTCACTGGTTCCATCATTTTTATACACCAGCCACTGAAGGTCAGCCATTTCCTGAGTATTCAAAAGAAAATCAGGGCCCTTTCCAGGATCCTGCGTTCCATAATACATGTCATAGTTCACTTTTACTCCACTGCTGGTTCCTCTCTTGGTAGTCATGATAATAACACCGTTTGAAGCTCTGGATCCATAAATGGAAGCAGCCCCTGCATCTTTCAATACAGAAAGGGACTCAACATCATTAGGGTTAATAGTGGAGATGTCCTGAGTAGGCACACCATCCACAATATATAGCGGGTCATTATTAAGGAAAGAACCAAATCCACGAATCCTAACTTTGGCAGGTTCACCCGGGCGACCATCACCACTCACAGTTACACCAGCTATACGACCTTGCAACTGGTTGGTAACGTTGCTACTTGGTAGCTGCGTTAAATCGGCTATTTTAACAGTACCCACAGAACCGGTAAGGTCCTTTTTCTCCTGAGAAGCGTAACCGGTAACTACAATCTCCGAAAGTTCGGTCACGTCCACCTTCATATTCAAATCCAAAACAGTATTGGACCCTACTTCCACTTCCTGGGAAGTATAGCCAATAAAAGAGAATAGAAGTTTCGAACCCGATCCAACAGAAAGAGTGTATTTTCCTGAGGTATCCGTTACGGTACCATTAGAGGTACCACTAACTATTACGTTTACACCGGGCATTGGAGAACCGCTTTCGTCTCTTACGGTTCCAGATACAACCCTATCCTGGGCGAGCGCGGCATGCGAGCCGGCTAACCACAAGAAGAGAAGCATCATGCGCTTCGCTTTGCTGTACAGTTTTTTCATGGTCATTTAATTGGGTTAATTGTTTAGGGAAAAATTATATAAGGATTAACTGGGTGATCACAACATATCATATTGAATAGAAACTGGGAACAAAATAAAATTAATATGTCTTTTTACCTCGCTAAAGGTAATAAATAATTTAACAATCGATTGCACAATCGATTCCGGAATCGGTAGCGAGGTCGTTTGAGGCCTACCTTATAGTCCTAACAACCATTAGTGCCATGTTGGATTGTGGCCGCACACAGTACAAAATGTGTGCGCACACACTATTTCATTAAATAATTGTATTTTGAATTCGAATACGGAGTCTATCAACAGGTTTAACCGAAACTCTCCATGCAACCAAAGAATATTCGGATTAAGGATATCGCAACCTTGGCCGGGGTTTCGGAAGGAACTGTTGATCGCGTACTCCATAACCGGGGAAAAGTATCGGAAATTGCTGCAAAAAAGGTCAGACGGGTACTTGACGAAATAAACTATAAGCCCAACCTGATTGCAAGAACCCTGGGTACCAATAGAAATTACCGGATTGCAACCCTAATGCCCGATCATAAACAAGATCCCTACTGGAAACAATCGTTTGATGGAATTAAAGCCGGGGAAACTCAATTAGCACAATTTGGAATTCACCTCACGGTAGAGCATTCGCTTTTCGACCCTCATAAAAAAGAATCCTTTCAAGAGGCTGCACTCAAAGTATTTCACTCCCGTCCCGATGCGGTTTTAGTGGCTCCCCTATTCTATTATGCATCCATTCCATTCTTTAAGGAGTTGTCTGAAGCTCAAATTCCATTTATAACAATTAATACACGCATCCAGGAGGCTAATGCACTCAGCTTTATAGGTCAGGATCTGTTTAAGAGTGGCCAGCTTGCGGCAGAGTTAATTTCGATGGGGCAGAATTCGAATGTTGCTTTTGCTGTTTTGCATATTGACGAAGATCTCACCAATTCTGTACACTTAAAGGAAAAAGAACGGGGCTTCCGCGAATACTTCGAGCATCCGAAAATGAAATCGCATGCAACCGTCCATACCTATGTATTAGGGACTCCTCAAAGTTCTACCTTTCGTGACCAGCTAACTGTAATCTTAAAGACTCCTGATTTAGGTGGGGTATTTGTAAGCACTTCCAAGGCTTACCTGGTGGCCGCTGCTTTTAAGAATGAAAATGCTGCCATTCGAATTGTAGGATACGATCTGATAAAACAGAATCTGGATTGTCTTCAAAATGGACAAATTGATTTCCTGATTAATCAGAACCCCATGCGGCAAGCAAAATTGGGAATCCAAACGCTGGCCAACAATCTATTATTCCAGAAGAGTACACCACCCCTTCATCTATTTCCACTCGAGATCATCACCCCTCAAAATGTTTCAACCTATTTGTCGCACGCAGGCAATCTTTCAGGTATAATCGTTTGAGCATTTTCCTACTGTCAATTCCGGGGTTTAATTGTATTTTCGCAACTCGATTATTCTATGAAACAGTTTGAACGCTTTCCCGTCTCGCTAACCAATTCACTATCCGGAAAAAAGGAACTCTTTAAGTCAATCAACCCGGGTTTTTTAGGAATGTATGTCTGCGGACCCACCGTTTACAACAATGTTCACCTCGGCAATGTCAGAACATTCCTGACCTTCGATATTGTGTCCCGTTACTTCCGCTTCCTCGGTTATAAAGTTCGCTATGTACGCAATATTACGGATGTAGGTCATCTTGAAAACGATGCTGATGAGGGTGAAGATAAAATCGCCAAGAAGGCACGATTAGAACAATTGGAACCCATGGAAGTAGTGAAATATTACACCGAGGGGTTTCATGAGGTTATGCGTCAGTTCAATATTCTGCCACCCAGCATTGAGCCCAGCGCCACCGGTCATATTGTTGAGCAGGTTGAAATCACCAAAAAACTCATTGATAAAGGTCTTGCTTATGAGTCCAATGGATCCGTCTATTTCAACGTAAGGAAATATAATCAGGATCATCATTACGGAATACTTTCAGGACGGAATATTGAGGAGTTGATGGAGAGCGGAAGAGAACTCGACAACCAGGACGAGAAGCACGAAAAAATTGATTTCGCTTTATGGAAGAAAGCTTCACCGTATCATATCATGCGCTGGCCCTCACCCTGGGGTGATGGCTTTCCCGGCTGGCACATTGAGTGCACCGTGATGAGTACTAAATACCTGGGTGAGACATTTGATATTCACGGGGGTGGTATGGATTTGAAATTCCCGCATCATGAGTGCGAAATTGCCCAGGGTACAGGTGCCACCGGGAAGACTCCGGTTAACTATTGGCTACACTCCAACATGCTTACCGTAAATGGTCAGAAAATGAGTAAGTCACTCGGTAATTCTTTTTTACCCAGTGAACTTTTTACAGGCACCCACCCCCTGCTCGACAAGGGATATGGACCGATGGCCGTTAGGTTCTTTATGCTGCAGTCGCATTACTCCAGTACTCTTGATTTTTCTAATGAAGCGTTGCAGGCAGCCGAAAAAGGATTCAAAAAATTAATCAATGCCTATGGACTAATTAAGAAAATGGAGCATCCAGGCACTGCTGGCTCTGGCAAAGAAACTACGGGTGAATTAACGCGTCTTGCCAATGAATGTTACCTCAACATGAGTGATGACTTCAATACCGCAAAGACCCTGGCCGTACTCTTTGAAATGTCTTCTCGCATTAACGATATGAAATCCGGCAATCTACCAGTTGCACAGATAGACCCTGAAGTATTTAATAATTTCAAGAATACCTATATCGGTTTTATGGAAAACGTTTTGGGCCTGGAAGAAGAAAAGGAACAGAACGATGAGGTCTTGAAAGGCACCATTAATTTGCTAATCGAATTGCGAAAGAAGGCCCGGAACGATAAGAACTTTGCACTCTCCGATAAAATCAGAGATGATTTGAAGAAACTGGGCATTCAAATAAAAGACGGAAAAGACGGTGAGATGACCTACACTTTTGAATAGTTATAAGTCGTCACTTCTTCTCTGTTTTTTCCGAGTTACTTACGAAGGCAATTCGTTTACTATCCGGTGACCATGAGGGCACGTTAATAGTACCCTGACCACCATACAAATAAGCTATTACCCTCGGAACTCCCCCACCCGCAGGCATCAATCGCAGCATAACGCGCTTATACGATGGATGATCATTAGGGCTTATCGTAGTTGGAAATGAAATGAAGGCAATCCACTTTCCATCCGGTGAGAGATGCGGAAACCAATCGTTGTATTCGTCAAACGTAATCTGTTCTTTAGTCGATCCATCAGGCTTCATCCGCCAGAGTTGCATCGTACCACTCTGACTGGAATTATAATAAATATACTTTCCATCGGGCGAATATTCGCATCCATCCACGTGATAACTATCGTTAGTCGTTAACTTAATTTCCTCACCTCCATTCGCGCTGATTTTATAGATGTCATAATTCTTTCCATCGCGCTGACCGACAAAAACAAGATCTTTTCCATTGGGTGCCCAACCATGCAGGTACGAAGGTGTTTTCTCTGTAATTAACTTTGGCGTTCCACCGGTTAACGGAAGCGTATATACTGTTGAACCTCCACCCGCTAAGCCCGTGCGATGATGACTGATCGCAAGCATTTTTCCATCAAAAGAAATCACGTGATCGTTATTGTTTTGATTGGCAAAATCTGTGTTTAATTTTTCTGTGTTACCCCCTTCAACAGGAATTGTAAACAATGATCCATCTTGATTAAACAATAGCTTCTTTCCATCCGGCATCCAATTAGGCGCTTCAAAACGACCCGTTGATTCATGAATCACTTTTCTCTTTCCATCAAATACATTCAATATCTCCATCCGGCAACCTATGAATCCTTGTTGGTTAGGATTATATGTATCGGCCACAGGTTTATCAATCCTCACATTCCAGGCTTTGGCTTCTTCTATCACATTTTCATTGTGCGCAGAAATAAAGAGTCCGACCAGCACATTATCTGATAAAGAATTCAAGGCGTATCGGCCAACTTCCTGTAGAGGCTCGCCTACCGGAGCTACACGCATAATGTAATCACGTCCGGTCCGTTCGAGTTGAACCACCTGAACCTTCTTTTTGGTGTATCGGATTTCATCTTCCGGGTCCCGCATGTGTGCTCCGCGCAGTTGCCGCCATTGCAATGCGGTAAGGCCATCGCCATGCATGGTGGCAATTATATGAGGGGCATCATCATCTGTGGAACTGCGCACCATCCACCCGATTTTTCGATGCGGATCAGTTCCTTTGCTAACAAATTCAAAATTAGCGGTAGCAATAAAGTCGCCATTAATTTTTTTGTAGGTGTAATGAAACTCATCGCGACCAAACCAGATGTTATAACCACTGCCTTTTAACTGGTACTCCTGACTTTCAGCATCATAAACTGTAGCACCCTTGTTTTTCGGTTTTCCAATATCTGTGTGATCTTCAAAGATGCCTACAGGCGCTTGCGACCCGGCTTGAAAAGCAATACAACTTATCCATAAAATCCCAATACCTGTTTTCATAGACCCGAATTTAGGATAGAGAATGATGAAGAGTATTCAATATTAAATATTTAATCAGAACTTTCTTGCCCAACAGAGAGTTAAATCTGAGATTGCCAACTCCATGATTCTCAAAAAGCTTTTCATTTTACCAATCCGAATTTACCAGGCCACTTTATCCCCTTTGTTGGGCGCACACTGTCGCCATTCACCTTCCTGTTCACAGTATACTATTGAGGCCATCCAGGAATGGGGTGTGCTGAAGGGCACCTGGTTGGGTGCCAAACGAATTGCCCGGTGCCATCCCTGGGGAACCAGTGGATTTGATCCCGTACCCAAAAAGAAATAAAACCGTTCTTCAGCCCCTGCGGTTAGTCAGAGATTCTTTCTTCTGATTTGTGAAAATAAAATCTACATTTAAAGGAGTTAAAAATCTTCTCTCCTTATGCCTGATTTCCAAATTAAGAAGACACCCAAAGATTATGATGTTTGTATTGTTGGTTCCGGTGCGGGTGGCGGTATGGCTGCATATGTATTGGCAAATGCTGGCATTAAAGTCGTGTTGCTCGAAGCAGGTCCGTTGTATGATCCTGCCAAAAATGTAACTCAACTAAAATGGCCCTGGGAGTCGCCACGTAGAGGTGCCAGTACTCCACTCAGGAATTTTGGAGATTTTGATGCCGCCTATGGCGGATGGGAATTGGAAGGGGAACCGTATACCCGCAAAGATGGAACTAAGTTCGATTGGTTTCGCTCGCGCATGTTGGGCGGTCGCACAAATCACTGGGGTCGGATTTCATTGCGTTTTGGTCCGAAAGATTTTAAACGCAGAAGTATTGATGGTTTAGGAGACGACTGGCCCATTGGGTACGAAGAGGTTGCTCCGTATTACGATAAGATTGATAAACTCATTGGAATCTTTGGATCAAAGGAAAACCTACCCAACGATCCCGATAGCATTTTTCTTCCGCCACCCAAGCCGCGATTACACGAACTCTTTATTAAAGAAGCAGGCAGTCAGCTGAATATTCCTGTTATACCTTCCAGACTTTCTATTCTTACAAAACCAATCAACAAAGAGAGAGGCGCATGCTTCTTCTGTTCGCAATGTAATCGGGGCTGCACCGTTTACGGAGATTTCTCATCTTCTTCGGTGCTTGTAAAACCAGCGTTGAATACCGGCAATGTGGATGTGATTCCAAATGCTATGGTGCGCGAAGTCAATACAAATTCGGAAGGCAAAGCAACGGGTGTTTCCTTTGTCAATAAAGACGATAAGCAAGAATATACGGTTAATGCCAAAGTCGTTGTGTTAGCAGCCAGTGCCTGTGAATCAGCCCGGTTGCTACTCAACTCGAAGTCAACGCAGTTCCCGAATGGGCTTGCGAACTCCAGTGGCGTGGTAGGTAAATATCTGCATGACTCAACCGGTGCAGACATGGGTGGAATTCTTCCAAAACTTGTCGGCCGTAAAAGGTATAATGAAGATGGCGTTGGTGGCATGCACGTGTATACGCCCTGGTGGCTCGACAGCAAAAAACTAGACTTCCCACGCGGGTATCACATTGAATATTA
>JBEBJH010000068.1:0-20011 GCA_040079965.1 Cyclobacteriaceae bacterium | reverse complement strand
GCTTCATTCATCATCAACGAGACCTGCGCCCGACAAATGGGATTTGAAAATCCTATTGGCCAACGACTGAAGATCTACAAGATAGAAGGAAAAGTCATTGGGGTGGTCAATGACTTTCACCATAACGATTTCTATTCCACCATTGACCCCCTGGCTTTTGTACTGAGTAAACCGGATGCGAAGGAGATGTCTGTTTTCGTTCGGTTTCGTCATGGCGAAACAATGAAAGCGGTGGAATACCTTGAGGGGGTATACAAAAAATTTGAACCGATCTTTCCACTGGAAACCCAGTTCATTGATCATGACTTGAATATCAGGTATCGCAGGGAGCTGATGACCGGTCGACTTTCTCTTTGTTTTATGACGATTATTATTTTCATTTCATGTCTCGGATTGTTCGGACTTACCCTCTTTACTACCGAAAGACGAACAAAGGAAATTGGTGTACGGAAAGTGCTGGGGGCCTCAGCACAAAGCCTGGTGTTGCTGCTGTGCAAAGAATTTGCACGGCCAGTGATTCTCTCGTTGATTTTGGGGTTACCCATTGCCTGGTATCTGATGGTAGAATTTCTGAGTCAGTATCAATTTCATACCGAACTCCGCCTGTGGAGTTTCATTATCACCGGGGCATGTGTCTTCCTGTTGGCTGCGATCACGGTCTCTTATCAATCAACAAAAGCAGCGCTCACAAATCCTGCAGAGACATTGCGGACGGAGTAAAACTTGATCTCGAATGATTTATTCTAAGATTGTCTCATATGTACGGCTGTTGGTTGGATTCTTTCTTTTTTGTTAGCTCATACTCCACGATGAACAAACGCAGCGTCCCCGAGGCGGGAGACACTGCTGAGAAAAGAGTAACATTGCTCTCCACTATTATCAACATTGCCAGCCACTACTACAAGCATAGCTCGCCACGTCTTGTAGCATTCCACCGGGTGGGTTGCATCTCTAACTTCGACTACCGACAGCTTCGTGTGATGGCTTACCGCACAACGGTGACTGATCCTGTGGAGTGGAGAAGTCAGCAACAACTTTCGGACTTCATTTTACCTTCTTTCCTGGCGTTTGATGACCACCCATGCTTAGAACAAGCCCGGTTACCTTTTGCTGATCATCGCGCAAAAATTCAAGAGTGACATCGGCTACTGATAGAAAGAACTTTTGATCACTTTCCGGAAAAATTTCATACACAGGCTGGCCGGATGCTTGAGCTTTATATGCAGATCCTTCGCGCCAAACGGTAACTATGTATTGAGGTGCCAGTTCGTATTCACCCACGTACTGATCGAATAGAGAGTTATCCATGCTTATACTCTTTTTTCCTTCCAGTTTAAGCTGGTTGGTTTTAGTGGCTTGCGTATTGATCCAACCGTACCCTTGATAAAGAAATGATTGAATGGCTCCTTTTTGATTCCTGCTAAATAAAAATTTGTCGGGCGATCCTCTGACAAAGAACTGATCTTGACCAAAAGGCACAAGAACCTCTTCGGATCGAGACCGCCTTGCTACCAGGCTATTCTCTGTAGAGGTGATTTCCCATAGTTCCTTGTCGTTTGCCTCGTACACGCCTTGGTATTCGTCAAGAATATTCTTAGCCACAGTAATAGACGTTGGGTTTTTAATAGGTTGATGAATGGCTATGCGTGCAATGTCAAACGCTTCAACACCCACAGCAGCACTAGCGCTATTAGAAAGGATGCAAACGATGAGATTTTTTTCGGGTACATTCAATTCATAACTGAAGAACCCATCAATGAAGCCTCCGTGATCAATTACTTTGAGGTCATCAATACGTGCGAACGACCAGCCATAACCATAGTTTATTTTCGAACCATCCTTTAAGATAAATGGCCCCCACGCTTTCGTCATGACCGAAGCGGGCAACACCTTGTACGTGAACACAGCTTGATCCCACTTCAATAGATCCTCTACGCTTGTGGTTAAAGCACCAGCAGAGAAAGGCAAAAAAGGATTCACATAGTCCGCTACTTCGAACCCATTCTCTCCCAGCTTGTAGCCTTTCGTCATCCGGTCGGCAGGGGCACTATCACCAAAATAGGTTGAACTCAACCCAAGCGGCTGGATGATATTTTTCTTGAGATAATTCGCATATGAAAGCCCGGATACTTTTTCGATGATTCTGCCTAACAGGAAATAGCCCGAGTTGCTGTATCGATACTTTGTTCCGGGTTCAAATTCCAAGGGAAGGTTTTTGAAATCATTCATCCGCTCATCCAGCGATTTATTAGCGGCCTTGTTGGCGGCACTTCTGAGTTCGATGATGTCGGTGTAGCTCTTAATCCCCGATGTATGGGTAAGTAAGTTTTCAATAGTTACAGCTTGGGCATGTTCCGGGTAGTCTGGCAAATACATGCGAATAGGATCGTTGAGCTTAAGTTTATTTTGATTGACCAATTGCAGAATGGCAACAGCAGTGAATTGCTTCGTTATAGAACCAATTCGGAAGGTGTGCTGCAGGGTGTTTTTTGTAAGAGGGGCCAGCGTGGCAAGACCATAGGCTTTTCTGAAAATTACTTTTCCATCTTTTGCTACTAAAACAGTAGCTCCGGGTTGGTCGGTTGGATAGTGCGCACTTAAAAGTTGATCGATTGCTTGCGAGATAGCGGCATCTTGAGCCATGATATTCTCAGACGGCAGTATCCACAATCCAAGGATAAAGCAAATTACTAGTTGAAGATGGCTGACAGCCTTTCGCAGTGGGGTCTTAGTCATAATTGTTGTTTTTTAAATGAACAAGTATACTCTAATGCAAAAGGTAAAATCTTACTTTATGACCAACCGAACGTTTTCAACTCGAAACAACATGAACATGAGGTAATGTGGCGAAAGGGAGATAGATTTGGTCGAAAGGATTCAGAGAACTCGACTATCATGAAAACAGTTGTCTGGTGAGACATTAATCAAACGTGTCATTTGATTTATATCGACCGAACATGTTCGTCTTTGACATCACTTTCCACGAAGCCACCCAATTGTTGCCAAAATTTATGTATGAAACGTGGTTGGGTTTTCGAAGAGATGTCCTGTCCACCGTGACCAAACGTGATTTGAAAACTAAACTACAAATTTACATCGAACCCCGCCATTGGTTATGCACTTTGTCCCACGACACCTAACGAAATTATGAAACTAAAACTACAATGCAACACCAAGCTAGCGCTATGTTTATACACATTTGTTGTGTGTAGTTGCCGCTTTGGGAACTCTTAACAACACGGATGCCAATGCTTTGGTTGTTTGTCGGTATGTGTGGCACTAACATTGGTGTGGTTTTCGGAGGACTATTTTTTATTCTTCTTCCCTTTAGATGACTTCGCTTTCTTATTGAACGTCAAAGCAAGTCCTAGCCAATACTCAAATTCCTTTTTGGTTTTCATTCCAGTGTCGTCTACCATAACATAACCTTTCATAGGTCGCTTGGTGAAGTCCATTGTCCGGCAACCGGTTTTTTCAATTGCTGTCTCATGGAACTCAGGGTCAATACGGCACATCATTTCGTCTTTAATTATTCCAACACACATTTTTCCCTTGACCATGAAAGTCAGTCCGCCCATCATTTCCTTTTCCTCCACTTGGGAAATGTCAGAAAGAGATTCTCTAATTCTATTTGCAAGTTTTTCATTGTAGGCCATGTGCAAAAGTAATAAGTTTCAAACTCTTTCTTAACGTGCTAAGTCCAGTATGCAAGAATGATTGCTACAAGAATTGCCGAAACAAGATTGTATCCACTGTTGATGAAAAACAACTTCCACGAATGTCTTTCCCAAACGATTTTGCTCAAGTGAACAGGAACAAAGAATCCAAGCCAAACCGATAATGCTGAATTTACAGCAAAGGACATTGTCCCCATCTCATTCGAGTTTGGGAAATATTGCCAGCCAGCCAAATAGAACGCAAGCATCCATACAAAGAGGAAATTTCCAATGATTGAAACCATCATTCCTTTCATCATTTGTTTTTTATCCGGTCGCATGTTTGGGTCGTAGCCCATTTCCTTTGTCCAAGGTTTCATAAATAAGGCTGCGTACCACACGAAGCCGAGAATGAAGCTTAGCAGAACACAAACTGCCACTGCTAAGAAATTTATGTTAAGTTCCATGTGATTACTTTTTGGTTAATGATTTTATGACTGTTTCCATTCTCTTGAACGCTGAACCCCACCCGTTGTAAAAGCCCATCTTTTCCTGTGCTTTGGCGTAGTCCTCTGTTTCATGCACAACGCTAAAAGTGAAATTTGTTTTCTCTCCGTCTTTTGCCATTGTCTTTATAAATCCCTCTTTATTTTTTTTAACTCATAGGTTGCCTCGAATATTCACTCGAAGCAATTAGTGTCAATTCAATTGCTTCTTTAGAAAACTCATGACCTTGTTCCTTACTTCATCCACATCGAACATCTCTCCAAAGTGAGGGGCATCTTTGACAATCACAAGTTCATTTTCAACGCCAACTACATTTAGCCATGAACTTAGTAAATGAGAGTGTCTATTTGAAACGAGGTCATCTTTTTCGCCATGAATAATCAGGAATGGCGGATCATTCTTGTCGACATACGTAACAGGACTGGCTGCCTTTGCAAGATCAGGGCGTGACAATGGTGTTGCACCGATCAAGAGACTTTCAGGAGACTTTGGATCATTGGCGCCAGGAAATAATATTAATTCTGCAGGGCCATAAAAATCAATCACAGCTTTGAAGGTGAACGATTTATTTGTTCCTGGCATGAAAAACTTCTCTATGTTATTATTCTTTGACAAACCCGTCAGCGAAGCTAAGTGTCCACCTGCTGAAAAGCCCATGACCGCAATTCGTTTTTTATCGAGGCCGTATTTGTCTGCATTGTCCACCAGAAAAGAAATGGCGCGATTGCAGTCTTGTATCTGTGCCGGAAAAATCGCTTGCGTTGCAAACCGGTAATCGATAGAGGCGAGCGCAAATCCACTGCTAACTATTTCTGCAACAGTTTTCTTCATATAGCCGATATCAGCATATTTATCATTGCCTAACCAGCCACCGCCATGTACGAAGATCACCAGTGGTACGTGGCCCTTTGCGTTTGGTGGCAGGTAGATATCAAGCAAGTGCTTGGCTAATGCATCATTGTCGTAGGCTATGTTTCCGTGCAAAGTAGTGCCCTTGGGAAATATATCGATGACGGGGTTGGTTTGTGAAACAGCAGTAGTCGATACTATCAATGAAAGAGAAACGATAGCGTAAACAATTCGATGGATCATACTTGTTAATGTTAAAATGAATAGATCAGTTTTTAATTCTTATTTGATGATGCGATTTGATACTGTTCATCGCTCACTTTTTCCATCCAATCTACAACTTTTCCATTCAGCTCCTCTTGAGTGGCGATATGTGTCATTGCCATTGTTGCCGATGCTCCATGCCAATGTTTTTCCCCCGGAGCAATCCACACAATATCACCTGGCCTGATTTCTTCAATAGCGCCACCCTCACGTTGCGCTAATCCTATTCCCGACAATACAATTAACGTTTGACCAAGAGGATGTGTGTGCCAAGCCGTTCTTGCACCAGGTTCGAATGTTACTTCTGCTGCACCAGCGCGTCTGTGTCCATTTGGTTGAAACAAATAATTAATACGAACTGAACCTGTGAACCAATCTTCCGGGCCTTTGATGGATGGTTGAGAACCTAATTTAATAATTTCCATTTGTTTTAGTTGTTGGATGTATACTGCTCATCTGTAACGGGCTCCATCCATGTGACAAACCCGTTTTCTGTCTTTGGCAAAATATACATTTGCGTAAGACTGTTATATTCAGTTGCGCCATGCCAGTGCCTTGTATTTGCCGGAACCTTGATGACTTCACCCTTTTTCATCGTTTGTCTTGGCTGTCCTTCTAGTTGATGATATCCTTCACCATCGAGTACAATTAGAATTTGCCCGCTTGGATGTAAGTGCCAGTTTGATCTTGCACTTTTTTCGAAATAAACATTTCCCACAAGTGTATTGTAGATGGAGTCATTTGCGACTAAGCCATAGTTGTAGGCATTGCCTGTGAAGTTTGTTGCTGGACCTGGTTCACCCTTCGGAAAAATTGCTTCTTTCGAAGAATCAGATTCCGATTGCTGACCTTGATTGTTGTTGCGATCACAGCTAATTAGTGTGACCAGCAATAACAAGACAGTGATGGAATTAATAAGGTTGAGTTTCATCGTTGTGTTTTTAAGTTTATCATTTGCTGAGCAGTTCAAACGTGACCGTCACGTTACCCGCACCTAGTGCCCGTGAAAGGCCGTTCGGGTTTTCAATTTTTCCAAGCCTTGTGTAGCTATATGCCGTGTTGAATGGCTTATAAAACAATACAAGCGTATTGGAACCCCAAAGCATCAAATCTCCTGCGTTAATGGTGCGGGGGTTAGAGGCATTAGCTGGTAGATTATTAGAAAAATCGAAGAACTTTTCATTGTTATTGAGATCCCTCATGCTAATGGTTAGCGGTAGCATTTTTTTGAATTCAGCTGCTGCAGCGCTTGATTCAAGTATTGCTGTAAAATGGTTGTCGTCAATGATTATCGCTATTGTATCCTTCATAAGTTCTAATGTTTGAGAAGCAGAGTCGGAAACATTGTTGTTAGGCAATGGGGCTTCTTCGGCTGTGCAATTGGCCCAAACTATCAAAGGCAAGATAAAAATAATGATACTTGCGTGTTGTATATTGTCAGCGTTGGAGTAAATTTTCTTTTGATTTTATTTTATCCGAATCCGTCAGTTTACACGCCACTGTCCACCGAGCCGCTGCATAAGGTTCTCAGCTTATCCAATCTACCTTTTTGTTATCCTCCTATTTTTGTTTGTCGACCGTCCGTAGTAATTCAGCCACTCCAAAAGCAATTCCATAAGCATCTGCGCTATCAAAATTGGTTAAAATAATTATTGCTGTTTTGTCTTCGACATAGCGAAAATAAACAGACCTGAAGCCGGGTAATGAACCTCCGTGATGAGCGAATTGTTTGCCATTTACCTTATTTACCATCCAGCCATAGGCATAATATATAGCTTCATTGTCCATTGTAAGTGGAGTTTTGATTTTATCATCCCACATACGATTCCAGATTTCTTGTGTAAGTAATTTGTTATTCTGGATGTTCATCTCCCATGTCAGTAAATCATTTATGTTTGAAAGGAAAGCTCCACTGGGTCGAAGAGCAATATAGTTTGGGGCATTTAGCGTAAAGTCGTTGGCGCTCTTTATGTAACCAGCCGCTCTGTTCTGAATTATTGCTTCCAGAGATGTTGTTCTGGTACTACTCAAACCACTTTCATCAAAAACGTATTTTTTCATATAATCAGAAAAAGATAGATGGGAAGTAACTCTAATTATATCTGCTAATATAAAATAGCCAAAATTATTGTACTCGAATTTTGAACCGGATGGGAAAGCCAAACTATCAGTAAATGCGGCTTTTATATAAATAGAGTCTGCTTGCTCTTTCATTTCATCAAAACTAGGAGGTTCCACAGGTAATCCTGATGAATGATTTAGCAAGTGATTAATAGTAATAGAACTCCATTTTGCGGGCGCGTATTTTATAAATTTTGTTATCGGGTCGGATAATCTAAGTCTGCCTTCTTGTACCAATTTCATGATACCAACAGCTATAAATTGTTTACTAATAGATGCAATCTTATAAATGGTTTTTTCTGATGCCGGAATATCCAGTTCAATATTAGCCTGTCCATAACCCTTAGCCTTAACTACTTTACCATTTTTTACAATTCCTATTGATAAACCAACAATCCCCTGCTCTTTCATTCGATTGGTTATAAAAATATCAATACTATCTTGTTGGGCAATTGCAGGTAATGATAGAAGAAAGAGTGTCAGAAATAAAATAAACGGTCTCATAATGTTAATATTCCATGTCGGATGAGTGTGGGTCCACTCGCAGAGAATTCGAATTTATTTTCTTGTCGATCAATTTATCAGTTTATACGCCTCTGTCCACGGAGCCTGCCCAATTGGCCACAACGTGAGTGCATAAAACGTGGCGCGGTTTAGGAGCTAAAGCCAAATGACGAAGGAATGGCTTTAGCGACCTGATGCGTTTTGTCCCCGACACCGAACGAAACTAAGAACGGAAACTTGCAACACCGAACCAGCGCTATGTTTTATAAACATTGTTGCAAGCAGTTGAGTTTCGCTCTCTTTTTCTAAGTAGGTCATCTCCGTCTCTTCTCAATTGTCGTTCAACTTAAGTTTCATCATTATGTCCGTCTGCTCGTCATCACCTAATTTAAAAATGTGTTTGTCGAACTCAACAAAACCATTTTTCTTATAAAAGTTAATTGCTCTTGGATTCTCCTCCCATACGCCCAACCAAACATAGTCGGCTTTTTTTAGTCTCGCAATTTGGATTGCTTTGTCGTAGAGTATTTGTCCCACCTTTTTTCCATGATATTCTTTCAACACATATATTCTTTCTATTTCGAGAGCTTTGTCCTCCTTTATTTCCGTTTGTGATTGCCCAAAGTTCAGTTTTAAATATCCGATTACTTTATTGTTGAGTGACGCAAAATAAAATTCAGAATCTCTGTCATTAAGTTCAGCAGTCAATTTCTCCACAGTAAAGCCTTCTTCTAAATATTTCTTCATGTTCTCTTCTGTGTTACCAGCAGAAAATGTTTCAAAAAAAGTTTGTCGTCCTATTACCGGTAATTGGTCAATGTCACTTAGGGTTACTCTTTTTACGTCAATGTTGTCCATACTTATTCTTCGTTATCCAAATGGTTCTACTTTTTTTTTGTCGACCGAAATTTGTCGGCTTATACTTCTCTGTCCACGAAACCAACCCAATTGCTTGCAACATTTGTATATAGGACACTGAGTGTCCTATATACCTTATTGGATACTTAAAATACCATTATTTTCAAGGATTTGACCATCGCTCAGTGCAAATCACAAAACCAAAAAATTAATGCGCCTCCAGCCAGTTTTCACCAATGCCCACTTCTACTTCCATCGGCACCTCCAGAATCACAGCCGATTTCATAAGTTCCATCACTTTAGGTTTTACAATGTCCTGTTCGTCTTTGTGCAAATCAAACACCAGTTCGTCATGCACCTGCATGGTCATTTTGGTTTTCAATTTCTCACGCTCCAGCCATTTGTGAATTAAGATCATGGCAATCTTAATAATGTCGGCCGCGCTACCTTGAATCGGTGCGTTGATCGCATTGCGTTCGGCAAAACCACGGGTGGTGATATTGCGCGAGTTGATATCCCGGAGATAGCGCCTGCGGCCTAAAATAGTTTCTACATATTCTTTATCGCGGGCAAAGTTGATGGAATCGTCTATGTAGCGCTTGATGGCCGAGAACTCTTTGAAGTAAGCATCAATGATTTCTCCGCCTTCGGTGCGCGAAATGCCCAGGTTTTGCGAAAGACCAAAGGCCGTGCTGCCGTATAAAATTCCAAAATTTACTTCTTTGGCTTTGCGCCTCATGTCGGGTGTTACTTTTTCCAGCGGCACCTTAAATACTTTCGCTGCCGTAGTAGCATGAATGTCGCGCTTGTTGCGAAACGCTTCAATCATGGTTTCATCCTTCGCAAATGAAGCCGCTATGCGCAATTCAATCTGCGAATAGTCGGCCGACATGAAAAGATAATCCTTGCTCCGAGGAACAAAGGCGCCCCGGATCTGTCTTCCTTTCTCGGTGCGGATAGGAATGTTCTGAAGATTGGGATTATTGGAACTCAAGCGACCCGTAGCAGCAACTGCCTGGCGATAATCGGTATGGATGCGATGATCAAACTTACTTACCATCTTAGGCAAGGCATCTACATACGTTGAGCGAAGTTTTTCATATTCGCGGAAGTCAAGAATTTTCCGTGCGATCTCATGCTCATCGGCCAGTTTGATTAATACTTCTTCGCCCGTAGCATATTGACCAGTTTTTGTTTTTTTGGCTTTGTCCAACAACTTCATTTTGTCGAACAAAATCTCACCGAGTTGTTTGGGCGAAGCAATATTAAATTCTGAGCCTGCAATTTCAAAAATCTCTTTCTGCACCTTATGGCTGTCTTTCTTAAGTGCGTCCGACATCCACTTTAATGTTTCTTCATCAATGCTCACGCCTTCAAATTCCATCTGCGCAAGCACTGTTACGAGGGGCATTTCCACATCATGCAATAATCGCCATTGGCCTTTTCGCTCAAGCTCGACTTGCAAGGGCAGCTTCAGTTGAAGCACCTGATCCATCCGTTCGCAAAATTGCTCAGCCCGCGATGAATCAGTAGTCAATTGATATTCGAGATATTGTCCGCATAAAATTCCTAAATCATGCGAAGCCTCCGGTTCAATCAGGTAGTGAGCCAGCATCGTATCAAACAAAGGTCCGCCTACGTGGATATCCAGTTTTTTCAACGCCAGGATGGATGACTTTATATTATGACCTACTTTTTTGATTGCTTCAGATTCCAATACTTCTTTAAAGTCAGCGATAATTTTCTCACTGGTGAGCGGTACAAACCAGGCTTCGCGCGAAGCAAATGAAACCGCCAGTTCAGTAGCTTCGTAATCAAAGTTCTCTGCTTCATTGGTAAGCACTTCAAACGAAAATTCTTTTTGCTCCTTCAGTTTTTGAACCAGCGTATGAACTTCCTCCGGCTTTTCAACGAGGCTGTAAGAAACATTTTTGATATCAATCGATTTTTTCTCTGATCCTGCTTCAGGTTCAGCCGATCCAAACATGGAAAGCTGCGAAGCCTTTTGTGTAACAGGCGTTGATGTTGCCGGAGTTGGTGCCCCTGTTAATAACCCGAAGATGCGGGGCGCCATGGTTTTAAATTCCAATTCATCCAGAATCGGTTTTAATTTTTCGGCATCGGGTCCGGTGTAAACCAAATCTTCCTCATCCCACGGCACTGCCACATCGGTTACAATGGTGGCCAGCTTTTTGGAAAGAATGGCTTGCTCACCAAACTGCTCTACACGTTCTTTTTGTTTTCCTTTTAATTCGCTTGCGTGCGCTACAACTCCTTCAACGGTTTTGTATTGCTTTAACAATTCGGCTGCAGTTTTTGGTCCGATGCCCGGAATGCCGGGAATATTATCCGAAGTATCGCCTTGCAAGCCAAGCATATCGATCACCTGCGATACATTTTCGATATCCCATTTCTCGCATACTTCTTTTGGACCCAGCACATCCACTGCATTACCCATGTAGGCTGGCTTATACAATTTTACTTTTTCGCTCACCAACTGCCCGAAATCTTTGTCGGGTGTCATCATGTACACCTCAAAACCTTCCTTCTCGGCACGTTTGGCAATGGTGCCGATAATGTCATCAGCTTCATAGCCATCCAATTCTAAAATAGGAATATTGAAACCGCGAATGATTTCCTTCACGATAGGAATCCCGCTTCGGATATCCTCGGGCGACTCCTGCCGGGTAGCTTTGTATTCTTTGAACATCTCATCGCGAAACGTAGGGGCCGCTGTATCAAAGGCTACTGCAATATGAGTTGGCTTTTGCTTTTGAATTACTTCGAGCAGGGTATTGGTGAATCCAAACGGCACCGATGTATTGTGACCTTTAGAGTTGATGCGTGGATTTTTAGTAAATGCAAAATGAGCCCGGTAGATGAGCGCATATGCATCCAACAAGAAGAGTTTTTTATCAGAAGCCATGAGGCGAAGGTAGAAAGAAGAGCAGGTTTATCCTTAATCAGGCCTCAAATTCTTCCTCATTCGGTCTTCACCAAATGGTACTTTGTTCCCACCGCTTTTTTATCAGTAAGGTGTAAAACACGACCGCCACGCACAGCTTCAAACTCAGCCCAATAAACGTCCGTCTTGCCTTCAAACCGTTTGGTAGCAGTAATATCCCAGTTTGTTACTGTATAGGAACCGTTATACTTCTGATCAAAAAAAGTCATGCTGCCCACCATGCCAAAGGCGCCTTTGTGGTTGCTGAAGTAGGTGCCATCATTTTTAAAAATAAATTTATCGGCAGACGAAGCTGAATTCATTCCGGCATAAGCCCCTGTTACTGTGCTGTACATATTTACATACGAACCTCCGCTTTCCTCCCACGTTCCTATTAAATCAGCCTGCCTAACAGCAAACTTATTATAGCCCGTCAACGCAGCGATTTTTTCCTGTGTGGGAAATTCCTTCTCAAATTCCTGTTTAGAGGGTGAAAGAATTTCGATGCACCGTGATACACCGCTTTCTGTAAGCACTCTTAACCCGGCATAATATTTCTTACCTGAAGACTTCTCCACCACATCTGCCTCATAGAAATAAACACAGAAATAGCATGGGCCTCCGTTATCATATTTACGAATATTACTTACTACGTAGCGAGGTTGCATCAGCCTGTCAAACAAGTTGCCTTCAACATCACCTGTATTTCTTAACTCATCTGTAATTTCAATGGCATAGTGCAAGAGCACTGTAATGTTTCCCTTTGTTATCCTAACATAATCCGCAAAGGGCTGAGCTACCCAGCCATCTTCAAAGTTGGTGGTAGAGGTTGAGATACCTTGATTTCCAGGTGTTCCGGTTATTACTATTGACTGCTCCGGTTGGAGCTTACCTGTAGGCACATTATTACTTACAACCTGACCCTCCGGTTTTATTAATTCCAGCGAGTTCAGAAATTTCTCCACATCCTTCATAAACTCCTCGCTGTTCATGGTAACTGTAATGCTCAGCACCCGCCCATAACCTGAGATTGTGTTTAATAGAATAAAAACATCCTTCTGCTGCCAGGTAAACTTACCTACGCCCGAGTTCGCAGTCCAGCCATCTTCTATCGTAGTTTCCGGAGTGGGGGTTATAATCCCTTCATGATCTTTGGCGACAAGGTTATTCCATTCACTTTTAAAATCGACCTGCGGATCGCCACTGCTACCAATACTTTTATAAATCGCTACGCGGCACCAACCACCTGTCTTGTTATTTGTAATCACATAGGAAGCAGCAAAATCTACGGACTCTCTTTTCCAACCAGCCGGTGGTGAGAAGGTAGCAATGTCGAAGGTTTCACTTTGTTGGGCGAAGAGTAGCGTTGGAAAGAGCAAGAAAATGACAAGCATTGTCTTTATCATAATGCATGAGTTTAAATAATTTTATTTTCCAGGGCTGTGCGGACCAGGGCAGCTGTGTTTTTTGCTTGTAGTTTAGAAATCAGATTTTTGCGATGCGAATCCACCGTACTGGCGCTCACAAAGAGCTTGTCGGCTATTTCCTGGTTCGTCAATCCCTCGGCAATCAGTTTAAGCACTTCAATCTCTCTGCGGGTAAGCAACGGTTGGTTATGTTCACTGATGCTTTCGCGAACCGAATCTCTTCCCAGCCAATATTCCTTCCCCGACATGACAGCCTGAATCGCTTTCTCAATTTCGTCAACCGAAGAATTTTTTAACAGGTACCCGCGCGCGCCTGCATCTTTCATGTTTTGCAGGTACGTGAGCTGATCGAAGTTGGTTAAGGCTATGATTTTCAGCTCCGGTCTCTTCTTTAACAACCCCTTGCATACCTCAATTCCACTTTGATCAGGAAGATTGATATCCAGCAAAACAACATCGGCCGTATTGCTGACAAAGTATCCAAAACAGGAAGCGGCATTCATTGCGTAACCGGCTACCTCTATAGCAGGCAACTGAAGCAACATGCTACGAATTCCTTCCACCACCATGGGATGATCATCAACAATAAATACCCGTATCATGATACCGGAATGGTTATGTGAATCGATGTTCCCTGCCCGCGCGAAGATTGCACGTCCAACTTGCCCTTCAGATAGTCTACCCGCGACCGGATATTCGCCCAACCAATCCCGGCCGCATTATCAACGTTTGGGTTCTCAAACCCAATGCCATTATCTTCCACAGTAATACTTACCTCGTTATTCTGTCGGGCTAATTGCACCAACACATGGGTTGCCTTGGCGTGTTTGGCAGTATTGTTCAATAACTCCTGTACAATGCGATAAACAAAGATCTCTGTATTGGAAGATAATCGTTCATCCATATCAATGGATTGAAAGTCAATCTTAAAAATCTGCGACTCGCGCATGCGATCACAATAGCTTTTCAACGCTTCTGAGAGTCCAAACTTTACCAGCACTTCCGGCATCATGTTGTGAGCCACCCGCCTGAGTTCAGAAATGGAGTGATCAAGCATGTCGAGCGATCGCTCAAAAACCAATGCACTGTCGGCATCTAAAATTACGGTAGACTTCATATTTGCTAATGAAAATTTTACACCTGATAACAAACCTCCTAACCCATCATGAAGGTCTTTCGCCAAACGGCCTCGCTCTTCATCCTGACCTTTAATAACTGCCTCGCTGGCCATCAACTGCTTTTCAGTTTCCAGTTCGGCAATCCGGCTTTGATTCAATGCATTTTCCTTTTCTAGAATTCGCTTTTTCTGCTGCAGGGTTCGTCTGGCCAGGAGGGCGATCGCCAGCACAGCAATCAATGACCCCACCAGAATAAAATTAAACAGTCTGTTCTGCCTGATGGAAAGATCCTTGATTTCGGCTTCCTGGGTAAGATCATTAATCTGTTGTTCCTTCTTTTCGGATTCATATTTTGCCTCGAGTTCTTGAATATTCTCAGCAATGGATTCATTCAAAAGTAAGGTTCGAATAGAGTCACTCCTGATTGCATAATAATTGTTTGTTTTAAAATCTCCTTTTAAAACGGCAATGTCGGCTAACACGGTGTAGCCTTTGCCAATATGTTCAATCATGTTAGTGGCAATCGCAAGTTGAAGAGATTGATTGGCATAGGACTCGGCCTCAACCAACTTTTTATGATAAAAGTAATATAATGCCTTTCCGCGCAATGCAATCAGGATAGATTCCTGATCGCCAAGTTTTTGAGCTAACCCTAACGCTTCATCAAAATAAGACTCCAGTTTATTAAAGTTGCCTAGCTTAATATGGGCATCGCCCAGATTTAGTGATGTCATTAAAAGAGCATACTGATTGTTAGTCCGTTTCGAAATAGACCTTGCCTCCTCCAGTAACTTGATTGCGGTGTGAATTTCCCCACTTAAAATGTAGATTGTTGATAAATTAACCAACGTGGTAGCAATGGCATAATCGTTTTTAATTTGCCGACCTAACCGGAGTGACAACTCTCCGTAATCAATTGCTTTCTTGTATTGTTTAATGTCTCCATATACGTAGGCGAGATTACCGTATAGAGTGGAAAGTTTACCCAGGTTATTTAGTTTCTCGTAAAGGGGAACGATTTGTAATTGGTACTCTAATGCTTTTTCATGTTGCCCCTGGCTCATGTACGCTGCCCCCACATTACCCAGACAAGCTGCCAGTCGTTCGGGGTCGCCAAAGGCACGTGCAATTTCAACCGACTTCAAATTAAGCAGTAGTGCCGTGTCGTACTTCCCCTGCAAATTATATACATACGTAGCATTTGTGTAATAACTGATAATACCACGGGTGTAGTTAAGCTGTTGACTAAGTTTAAGCGCATGTTCGTAAAGAAGAAGTGCTGAATCCGGATTATTGGTTTCGTACTGCTGACCTAATTGTATATAAAGTTTTACCCGGTTTGAATCCGGTTTAGATGTTGCAAAGACTTGCCACAGGCTATCGCGGTCGTAAAAGTCCTGGGCACTAATGGTCATGGCCATCAGAAATAAAGACATTGCGAAACACCCGGTAATAAAACGCATAGCTATACAAATCTAACTGATCCTTTCACTTCACGACTTCAGCCTAATGATCTTTTTGAAAAATCCCCTTTTTAAGGGAGGGATGAGATTTCTAATTACAGCAACTTTAAGCTGTCATACTGAGGCAATACAATAGTTAAGTCAAACTCTTTAAAGACATCTTTTCTTATGGAAAAACATTTTCTATCCCTGCTACTTATCTTGGTAACTGGTTACGGGTCTATCGCTCAGGAAATAGTACATACTTCCGGGCCAGGCAATCTGAGCGGAGAGAACACACAGTTGAACATTACGGATTTATTCAATAATCCAAAAGCAATCGTGGTCGTTATCCCGACTGAAGAATCAAAAAAGCAGCTTAAGTATCCGGTGGGCATCTGGAATAATGGAGTGAATTGTTACGTCTTTAATCAAGACCGAAGCTTCATGAAAGAAGGACTACAATTCAAAATAATCTATGCAACAAAACGCGACTCCTCCCACTTTGTATTTCAAGCAGAGCAGCATACCTTAAAAGACAATGTGGCTTACATTGATAAACCTGCCTTGAATGGTAATCCAGGAGCCCAGATTCTGGCAAGCATGTCAGAAGAACCATCGGGTGTTCATAATCTATCTGACATAGGTTTTAAATACAATGAAAAAGAAGAAAAATGGTATGTCTATAATGTAGATAACTCACCCATTCCCAAAGACCTGGGCTTAAACATCATTATACAGAAGCCTGCCTACGTCAGTCCAAAAACAAGATTTCCCATTTCAAAAAATACGTCTCCACTGGTAATCAACCCCATTCTATCCAATGGTACGCTGACCCCGATTATTACAAAAGACGTTGAATTTCCCAATTGGAATTTTGAACAAGGCCTTACTGGCTGGGCTAAAGAAGGAACTGCATTTGATACCCAACCCACCCGAGGTGATAATATTTCCACGCAGCGAATCTTATATACTATGGAGTATACTAATGGTGGCGTGGGTGGCGATTACTGGAAAGATCAAGGTTTTAACCAAGGGTACAAAGATGCTCACTGGATTGGTACGTATGAGAACAATCCTAATGGCAGCAATTTTTTGAAAACACAGGGGGATGGACCAACCGGAACCTTAACGTCAGATGAGTTTCTGATCACAACCAGCTTCTGTTATTTTTTAATTGGCGGTGGATCTGATGCCAACAATCTATATGTAGAGCTTCAGATCAAACAAGTTGATAATACATGGAAAAGTGAAATAAAAAAGAGTTGCTTCAGGAATAACGAGCAAATGTATCGTGAAACAATTTCTCTCCAGGGATTGAATACTAAAACAGCACGCATCCGGATTGTTGATAACGCCAGCGGCAACTGGGGACACATCAATGTCGATCATTTCAGATTTACCAACCAGGTGATTCCTGGAATTACATTAACCGACCCGACAACCAGAACTCCGTATGAAGTAGATATAAATGCCCCCGTATGGGGATTTGCAGACACCCATGCGCACCCGGCCAATAATCTTGGCTTTGGTAAAAGACTTATCATTGGAAAAGCAAATGCTTCATTATCCGAAACCTATAGCAATTCATTATGCCACAATAATCATACAACGGCCGGCAATGGAGTATTGAATACTCCATTTATCGGTGGGGCCGATGTGCACAAATACATGAATGGGTGGCCCGATTTTATTGACTTCCCCAAGTTTGACAGCAAAACACATAACCAGCAAAACGTAGAATTTTTAAAACGCGCCTGGCAAGGTGGCCTGCGATTGTTTTCTGCGCTGGCGGTTAACAATATGTATCTCCCTTCACTTGCATTAGGTCCGGGAAATGATGGCTCACCCTATGATGATGAATCAACCATATTTCAACAGATACAGGAAATAAAAAACATGGCGATCGCACAATCATCATGGATGGAGGTCGCCTACACTGCCAAAGATGCAAGACGAATTATTCTGGAGGGGAAACTCGCGATCGTTTTAGGCGTGGAGATGGATAATTTCGGGAACTTTAAAACGTCTACTTTCAATTGGATTGACAATGTGAATCCAGCAAATACCAAACTGGTAGCGTTGAATGATAGTAATGCCGAACAGTTACTTGAGAACAAACTCAATCAATACTTCAACCTGGGTATCCGTCAGGTAACACCTATGCATTATCTCTCAGGCGTATTTGGTGGTGCCGCTATCTTCAGAGCAGAAATTGCCATGATCCAATTTGCCTTTAACAACAATGTTTCCGTTGCCAGTGGTGTCACTAAAAAAATCCCGTACTCGCTGCACGATGACTATAGCCTTAAAATGATTCTTGCTGGTGAACTGCCCTCCACATTCCTTACAAAAATTAATGGTCTTGGCGCACTGGGTAACATCAATGCCCTGGGGATGACAACCATTGGAACAAAACTGGTGAACAAATTTATGGACAGAGGGTTTATCCTGGATAGCGAACATATGGGTTATGAAATGAAAGAAGCGCTGTTTGCCATGGCTGCACAGCGTAACTATCCCATTATGTCATCACACACCGATCCTGCCGGTCTAAACTTTAACTGGATCAATCAACCTGTTTCCTTTAATGGTACGCGCGAATTCAGAATGGAAAATTTTGGCACCACAAACATCCGCAACCTCGCCACTGAATTTAACCTGGCCGATGAACATTATGAAAAGATTAAAAATAGTGGTGGAACCGTAGGCGTGTTTATGCTTCCTTATTATAAAAAAGGCTATGGTAACATTCCGAATGATTGCGCAGGTAGTTCTAAAACATGGGCACAAATGTATGTTTACAGCCTGGATAAAATGAACGGAAAAGGAGTGGCCTTGTGTTCCGATCGAGGTATGACTGATTTCATTGCTCCAAGGTTTGGTCCCAACGCAGGCTTTACATTAAAGGACGAAGAAATGTGGTACCTCAAAAAAGATGAACGGGCAAAGCAACGTCACGCTCAGAGGAATGGAGTTAACTATGACAGCCCTATGCGGAGTTATCACCCATCGTGGTATCATCAACCCGAAGACCAGGGGATTGATGAACATGAAAACGATGCCTGGGCAGCGTTTGCTGCCGTTGAAGCCAACGTTCCCAGCAATCAGATCCCCGCTTCATTTTATGTATTGCATGGCGATCGTATAAAAAATTATGCAAAGGGCTTACGAACGATAGATGAAAATCAGTTAATGTTACCTGGCTTCCTCACGGGGGATGCTCCCTTTGAACAAGCAGTAATGTATTGTTTAAAAAATAATATGACGCCTTATCAATATTCAAAATATGCTAATACATATACCCCGGAAGATCAGCGGAACTTTAACCGGATTTATTCTGCCGTTCAACCCGCATGGGAAGCGATGAATTCAAAGAGCGGAAACAATCAACCCTTGCGCAGATTGAAAACCGGTAATCGCGATTGGGATTTCAATACGGATGGCATGGCACATTATGGTATGATGCCCGATTTTCTTCAGGATCTGCGCAACATTGGTTTACAACCCATGCAATTGACGTACCTGTTCAGAAGCGCTGAAGATTATATTCAAATGTGGGAAAAATCTGAACTGGCCACCCAAAACAAAAACAAGAACATGTATCAGAATTACCGGTAGCAAGTTATTAAGATAGTATTTTCAACACTTACGACAACGGTTGATAATTCAATCTCACAATAAGCATTTCCATTATTTCCTATTGTGTTCACACAGGTGTTCACCACCTGTTTTTGAAGATATAAAGAGAGGACGCATTCAACCATTGCGAAAAAAGATGCTCCCGATGTGCATCTATGAGTTTATAAAAGTTAACTATCGTCTTACGTATCTCATTATGATTGCACGCATAGGGTAAGTTTATTAAAAATCCCCTTTTTAAGGGAGAGGATTGAATCATTAAATCATCACCTTTCATGTGTCTAAGGAGGCTCGCCTAAACTTTTCTTAAACTATTAATCTATGAAAAAGAACCTGCTCATAATTGCACTTATGCTGATGTGTCTTTACTCCTTTGCGCAGCAAAAACCCAAGCCTAAAGAAAAAGAAAAGGCTCCTACCCAAAAAGAAATGGAGGAGATGATGAAAGAGGCGCAGAAGGAACTCGATAACATGAGTGAAGAGGATAAAAAGATGATGAAAGAGATGGGCATAAAAATTCCATCCATGAAAGATGTACCCCAGGTAACCGACCAACAACTAGCCGATGCATGGGAAAATGAAAACAGGATTGTGCCCAATAAAGACCTGGCAAGGATTAACAGCATTTCAAAAACACCCATCACCAACTCGGCCATGCCTTCCTTTTTGTCTACAGCAC
>JBEBJH010000067.1:0-20198 GCA_040079965.1 Cyclobacteriaceae bacterium | reverse complement strand
AGCTTAAGAACCAGATCCAATCAAAGCCCGATTCGGCCAGTCGATCCAGCTCCGTGTCGGGAATGTCATCGAGTGTAACGGGCCGGCCCAGGTCCTGAGAAAGTTCAGTGAGCCACACCCGGGTATTGATTTGATATAAGGATGGATATTTAGGTTGCTTCATGTTGCTTTTGCCATGGTTACTGGTAAACTCATATTTAATTTTATTGAGTGCTTTTTACTCACTTAACTTTTCTTCTTTGGAGTTGCTTTCGCGCCTTTCATGAATGCAGTTTTTATTCCGCCTTTGAGAAATTGCTCAGCATTCAGTTGACCATAGATTTGAATTAGTTTTGCCACTACTCCGCTCCAGCCCGTCTGGTGGCTGGCGCCCAGCCCGGCACCATTGTCGCCATGATAGTATTCGTAAAAGAGAATCAGGTCGCGCCAGTTGGGATCGCTCTGAAATTTTTCTGAACCCCCATACACCGGACGTTTTCCATTCGCATCACGGGTGAATGTGGTGATTAACCGGTTGCTGATTTCTTTGCTCACCTCGAAGAGGTTCATCATCTTGCCAGAACCGGTAGGACACTCCACTTGAAAGGTGTCTCCGTAATACAAATAGTATTGTTGCAATGCCCGCACCAGCATAATGTTTATTGGCATCCACACCGGACCGCGCCAATTGGAGTTGCCTCCAAACATGCCTGTGTTCGACTCGGCTGGCAAATAATCTACGCGAAATTCCTGGCCGTGTACATGCATCACATACGGATGCTGCTCATGGAACTTCGAAATAGAACGGATGCCATGCGGTCCGAGAAACTCATTCTCATCAAGCATCTTTGAAAGAATTCTTTTTAGGCGATCCTGATTAACAAGAGCAAGAATACCCCGTTCCTTTACACCATATTGTCCATTGCCTGTAGCGTGTATGGTTTCCATAAGTTCGGGCATTCTGCGCCTATTTTCCATGATAGTCGCCATCGCATTGGGGATGCGATCCCGCTGCTCTTTTTCGACAATGCTGGTGGCGCACAAAGGCAGTAACCCAACCAGGGATCGTACCTTTAGCCGCGTGGCATTTCCTTCGGGTGACCGTAGCAGATCGTAGTAAAAACCATCCTCCTCATCCCACATACCATCCGGGCCCGGCTTATTCATAGACGCAGCAATGAAGAGAAAGTGCTGCGTAAATTTCACGATCATTTCTTCATAGGAAGGATCATGCACGACCAATTCATTAGCCAGATCGAGCATATTCTGGCTAAAGAGGGCCATCCAGGCGGTGCCGTCAGCCTGTTCAAGATTACCGCCCGTGGGTAAAGGTGCACTCCGGTCAAAAATGCCAATGTTATCAAGGCCCAAAAAACCACCCTCAAAAACATTCTTACCAAACCGGTCTTTGCGATTTACCCACCAGGTAAAGTTGATTAATAATTTATTGAACGTTGACTTTAAAAAGTTTACATCTGCTTCACCCGTCAGCGCCAACTCTGACCGGTGTAAAAACAAACTGGCCCATGCGTGCACAGGTGGATTTACATCGCTGAAGTTCCATTCATAAGCAGGCATCTGCCCGTTGGGGTGCAAGTATAATCCGCGCAGCATCAATTCCATCTGCCCTTTGGCAAAATCAGGATCTACGATAGAGAGTGGAAGTGAATGGAATGCAAGATCCCACGCGGCATACCACGGATATTCCCACTTATCGGGCATTGAGATAATGTCCATGTTCAACATGTGGTACCACTCCGAGTTTCTTGCATTCTTATATCCGGAATGCAGCGGGTTGGAGTTATGCTCGTCCAGCCAGTTGTTGCCATCAAAGAAGAAGAACTGCTTACTCCATAGCATACCGGCAAGGGCCTGGCGCATTACATTGGCTTCGTCCGCACTTACAGCAGGCGGTATAATTGATTTATAAAATTCATCGGCTTCGCGAAGCCGGTCTGCAAAGACAGCATCAAACTCTTTTCCAAACGAATTGCTTTTACTTTCATCTGATTTCTTTGCAAGACGTACCCGCACTACGGAGGTCTGCCCGGCACCGATAGTCATCTGATAATGGGCAGCAGCTTTGGTTCCTTTATTCTCAGGATTCACTGCACTTTGTGCACCATGGATTACAAAGTCGTTGATACCATCTTTTGCATAGGAACTTTCATTTTTGGTTCCCGGAAAAAGCCGTTCATGATTCGTTTCGTTTTCGGTGAATAACAATGGCACATCACCTTCGCATGAGAATACGAATTCACCCAGCAGCGAATGACTGGCTGTGAGTGCACTCACTCCTTTCAATGCTTTGATTTTTGTTAGTGCTGGCTTTGCAGCTGCCCGGTTTGAATCAGCGATCCACGCTGACCAGTCGTTGCGAAACCAGAGTGTAGGTAATACATGTAAGTCAGCCGCCTCCGGCCCACGATTGATTGCGGTTATTTTTACCAGTATATCTTCTGGCCCGTCCTTAGCGTACTCGATAAAGACATCAAAGTAACGGTCTTCATTGAATACACCCGTATCCAGAAGTTCATACTCCATTTCTTCTTTCGATCGCTGACTATTTACCCGTTCAAGATCACCATAAGGATATGCCGCCTGCGGATACTTGTAGAGATATTTCATGTAGGCATGCGAAGGCGTATTATCGAGGTAGAAATAATATTCTTTCACATCCTCGCCATGATTGCCCTGACTATTGGTCAAACCAAAGAGTCGTTCTTTCAGAATAGGATCTTTACCATTCCATAATGCCAATGAAAAACAAAGACGTTGCTTATCATCCGAAATGCCCGCGATTCCATCCTCACCCCAACGGTAGGCGCGCGAACGCGCTTGATCATGAGTAAAGAAATTCCACGCATCGCCATTTGGACTATAGTCCTCACGAACGGTACCCCATTGGCGTTCGCTCAAATAGGGTCCCCATTTTTTCCAGGGGAGTTTATTTTCCCGGGCTTCGCTCAATCTGATGTTTTCCATAACTGATGTTTATTAAATTGAAAACTTCTTAACCACCAATTTCTTTGTGATATAGCACACGCTCTGTCTTGCTGTTCCTACCAAGAAAGAAAAATAGGCCATTAAGTTGGTCCAGCCATTGTAATAATGTTACGTTACGATGATGTTATTGGCCTATCCTAACTGCATGAGATTGATCCTTTGGTATATGGATGTGGATGGTAAGTTCTCTTTGACTCGGACACCCTCCCCCATGCGTGAGGGACTAACTACTTATCATACGTGAACTCTGTGCCTTTAAACAAAGTAATCCCCAGGGATAATACCATGGCATTGCCACTAAAATTCTGATAAGGCTGACCGCTGGAATCCGAATACCCTTTGTCATAAAAGTCAGTGAAATAGTATTTGAATTTAATGCTAGCTCCATACGGAAATTGAATACCCGCCACTACCGCTTGTTGTATGGTGGTTCTGTCAGAAAACCAGGTGTTGAATTTTGTTTTTTCTTCATTCACAAAAGTCTTCTCTTTATAATTCAAGGGGAACTCCACCGTATACCCCCCGAAAAGATAGGTGCCATTCAGGTTCCCGATTTTGAAGCCCACCGGAATGCCCAGGTTATAAGTCCGCACTTTTTTACGAGTGAATTCATCCACGTCATAGATAAAGCCCACGTTGTTTATCGACAAGCCAAGGTATAACCCAAACTTTTCTGAAATGTCCTTGTTTACTGCATTCTGAAAGTTGAAGAAAGGCGCAAAGCGAACGGGGCCTGTTAAATCCTGGCCATTGTTGCTTGCATCGGACCAACTGAACAGGTACTCTATGGAGGTTGTTGTATATACTTTTTGTGCTTGCGCATTCGTATATCCAAGCACGACAAACGCTGACAATATTACGGTTAACTTTTTCATGGTATTTACTTTAAAGATGATTCTGATTCATTTTTTCTGGTACGAAGTTGAACTAAAAAGTAATAAAGAAATATGACTTTTATCATCGAACAATATTAATTGAGATACTCACTATTGAGTATCTCAGGTATTATCTTTTCCAAAACCTCACCTAATTGCATGATAATAGTCATATTTTATTCTCATTTCATTGAACACATTTGTTTGCGAAAAAATGAGCTCATGTAGAGCTAAAAAACTAGTTAGAAAATTTTTATGGCCAGGAAACTATTAATACACTTTCAGTCGAAGCAACGCAGTGTGGAGGAGAGGATGGAAAAAGGCAAGGCCTTGCGCAATCAGTTTTCGCGTATTAAACAGGGCGAATACCATCCGGCAAAGAAACGTGTTGATCCTGTTTCTATCTTAGAAACCCAGGCAAAAACCCGCCTTCAGGAATTGGTTCCTATCCGCTATGCTCGAATGCTTACCTCACCTTTCGCCTTTCTTCGCGGAGGCGCAGCCATCATGGCGGCCGATCTTGCACATGGAAAAACTACGGGCTTGCAGGTTCAGGCCTGTGGTGATATGCACGTGGCTAACTTTGGAATCTTCGCATCGGCTGAACGCAATCTTATTTTTGGCATCAACGATTTTGATGAAACCTTACCGGGCCCCTGGGAGTGGGACATGAAACGTTTGGTGGCGAGCATCGTAGCGAGCGGCCGGTTTCTAGGAGCGAAGAAAAAATTATGTGAAGAGGCTGTGCGCGAGGCTGTAAGTTCCTATCGCAAAAGAATACGTCAATATGCTTTTATGGGCAACATGGAATTATGGTATTCCACCATTAAGGAAGAGGATATCAAAAAATCGCTTACCGGTACGGCCCAGGAAGGATTAAAGCGAATGGCCGGTAAAGCCCGCGAGCGTACGCACATGCAGGTGCTTGATAAACTTACCGACATTGTTGATGATAAATTCCGCCTTCGCGATGATGCTCCTTTCATTGTGCATGAAACCCATACACAATCAGGTCGGACAATCGAAGAGGGATTGGAGCTATTCCTGCAATCCTACATGGGTTCACTGGCTGACGATCGCAGATTCCTGCTGGAGCAATACCGTATTGTAGACGTGGCCCGCAAAGTAGTAGGTGTCGGCAGTGTGGGCACCCGCTGCTGGGTTATTTTTCTTAAAGGAAACCATAACGAAGATCCTTTGTTTCTTCAATTAAAACAAGCCGAGTCATCCGTGTTAGAACCCTTCGTGGGTAAATCTAAATATAAAAATCATGGACAGCGCGTAGTGGCCGGCCAGCGATTGATACAAGGCGCACCCGATATTTTCCTGGGCTGGGGTGAACAACATGGAGTAGAATATTATGTTCGGCAATTGCGCGATATGAAGGGGGGTGTAGAATTCGATCCTGAAAAAGTAAAAATCGAAAACTTACCGCAGTACACGGCTTTATGTGCCTGGGCCATGGCATTAGCACATGCCAAGTCGGGTGATGCGGCCATGATTGCTGGCTACGTTGGCAAAAACGATGAGCTCGATAATGCTATGGTAAAATTTGCTTTTGCGTATGCGGATCAGACAGAAAAAGATTTCAAGGCCCTGGAAGCCGCTGCAAAGAGTGGACGAATTAAAGCAGCTGCTTCGGGAGCTTAATCTTAAAAGGTGTATGACACCTGAGTAATCAATATGAAACATCATAAAGATTCAAACAACATCTTATGAAACCGTCAGAATACCTGGAGGGAAAAGATTTCTCTCTGGTTCTGGGTGGACCCTTCTTTCAACTTCTGAACCGAATGCATCTCAGTGGTAAAGCGCTGGAGTTAGTTAAACTTCGCACCCTCATTCTTTCAATGATTGCCTGGTTGCCACTCCTTCTGCTTTCCATGCTGAATGGTCAAGCCTGGGGCGAAAGCACAAACCTTCCCTTCATCGAAGACATTGAGGTGCATATCCGCTTCCTCGTGGCGCTGCCGCTCATGGTGTTTGCTGAGTTGATGGTGCATCAGCGTACGCGACTTGTTGTTGAACAATTCGAAGGATATAACCTGATTCCGGAACCTGCCAGGGTTCAATTTCGCAATGCAATCGCTTCGGCCTTTAAATTGCGGGATTCAATCCTTGCGGAAATTTTTATTGTCGTACTTATTTATGTAATCGGGTATAATTTAGTATGGAATAAATCTATGGCGCTTGATACCACTGCCTGGTATTCGGAGCCGGGCATAGGTAATGGTAATCTTTCATTAGCCGGAGTATGGTTTCGGTATCTGAGCCTACCCATTTTCCAGTTTTTGTTTCTGCGCTGGTATTACCGGATTTTTATCTGGACTCGCTTTTTGTTTCAGGTGTCGCGTATCAAGTTGAACCTGGTACCCACCCATCCGGATTATATGGGTGGGTTGGGATTTCTTTCTAATATTGTATTTGCTTTTATGCCGTTGGCCGTGGTGCATGGCGCGGTGTTAGCCGGTATGATCTCCAATCATATTTTTCACGAGGGGGCAGCCTTGTTAGATTTTAAAATTGAGATAGGCATCATTGTATTGATCGTGCTGTGTTTGGTAATTCTACCTTTGCTCTTCTTCTCATCACAGTTAAGTGATACCAAACGAATCGGCAGTATTGAATATGGCCGACTGGCTGCCGGGTATGTGCAAGCCTTTGATTTCCATTGGGTGAAAGGAAATAAGAAAGTCAATGATCCGCTAAAACAAACACAAGACATACAGGGTCTTGCGGATCTCGCGAATAGCTACCAGGTAATAGAACAAATGAAATTTATTCCGATTACACGAACGAATCTCATTATGCTGGTTGTGGGCACCGTGACCCCGATACTGCCCTTGGTGCTCACCATGATGCCGTTGAGTGAGTTGTTGAAAATGTTGAGTGGGTTATTGTTTTAACCCAGAAAAGTCAAATGATTTTTTTTCACCAGGTTTCAACATGTAAAAATGAATAAGAAATGAACCTGTCGGTAACTAGTATTCGTCAGGTGACTATTTTTTTCTATTACTAAATTAGAGTTCCGATTTAGTTGGAGTTGGTGAGTTACACCTTTGTGGGATTCTGAGACTAAGACCGGGATAGGGATCTGCCTTTAAAATAGTTGGAGAAAATATCTCAGAGAAAAATTGATGACTATTCTAGTTATGTATAGCACTTCGAATTAAGGACAACCATCCGTAGACGAAACCGTCTAAGATCAATCACTATTTAATAGAATATTCGCGACTTGAATTAAGATGCCTCTAGACATAATTCGAATTATTGTCTAGGAAAACACTAGCCTGATCTTAAAATTATTGAACAGAATACAAACTATTTGTCATAGCAATCATACTAGAACAGATATAGCCTTATGAAACAAATTAATTTAATACCACTGTTTGTTATTGTAGCCTGGCTCATTTCTAAAAATACTTCGTTTGCTCAAGACATCTCCGTTAAAAAGTGGCATTATGTGGGCGACCTGTATATGATGTTTCCAAATATGAAAGGCGAAACAACCGTTGCTAGCCTACCCGAAGTGGATGTGGATGCAGATGAAGCTGCTATTCTGGGTAACCTGAAATTTGGTGCCATGTTTTACCTCGAAGCCACCAATGACGACTGGGCTATCAGCTCGGATTTTATTTATATGAAGTTGAATCAGGGATTGGAAACAACCAACCTGATCAGGAGCGGCTCGATCACCATGGAACAATTAGCCTGGGAAATGGACGGGTTAAAACATATTACCCCTTGGCTGGAAGTTGGTCTGGGTGGTCGACTGGTTTCATTAAGCACTGGGGTTGATGCAACCGGAGCATTAAACGAAGTCCGCAGCGGCTCAGCTTCCAAAACATGGTATGATCCAGTGGTGGTGGTGAGAACACAAGGTGCCATTAAAGAAAAATGGCTACTTCAATTCCGTGGTGATGTAGGTGGGTTTGGTGTGGGTTCTGATTTCTCGTGGCAGATACAAGCCAATGCCGGCTACCGGTTTTCAAAATTATTTCAGACTACCATCGGCTACCGATATATCAGTATTGACTATGACAAGGGAGAAGGGGCCCAACGTTTTCTCTATAACATTGATACTTATGGGTGGGTAGTGCATTTTGGGTTTAATTTTTAATCGGTTCGGAGAATCTTCAACTACACATCAAAAACATCTTTGAGATAAATCCATAAACTTTAACAATTTAAAATTCACACTAAACAACTATGAAAAAACATCTATTATTTTTCGCATTGACTTTAATCGCTACTGGCGCCTGGGCACAAGAGAGTATGTTTACATTGAGCTATGGTTGGGCAAATCTAAATCCGGAAGAATCTGATAAAAATGCAGACGGGTTTCGTATCAATGGCTTATATGAATTCAATCCGAACGAAGGTAAAATTGCCCATGGTCTAAACATAGGGTATGTGCTAACCAAGTATGATCTGGCAACTCAGGCCGGCACAACTAACTTTTCTTTCCGATCATGGCCAATATACTATGCGCCAAAGGTAATATTAGGTAACAGTGACAAATTTAAACCCTTTTTGAAAGGTGCCCTTGGTGCGCATTTTTCAAAATATAAATCAGAAGGTGCGGCCCTTGACCTTGAAAGTTCTGATGTGGGATTTTATGGTGGTCTCGGTGCCGGGGGTCTGCTTTTCCTTAAAGAAAATATTTTTCTTAACCTCGAATATGAGTGGGCCTATCTGACCAACTATTACAGTGGGAATGGATTTCTGAACACGGCACAACTGGGCATTGGATTTAAGTTTTAAAAATCAGGTTCATACCTGAACAATAAATTAATGATATGGAAAAACTATTGGTTTTAGTCTTTGTACTAATCGGATCAACGCTCTTGATTGCACAAATTGATAAAGAAAAATTGGCCCTGGATGTAAGCAAGGCCGATGCGGCTAACACGAAGCAATTAATGACGTACATTTGGAAACGTTATTCAACAGCCACGGTGAGTGGACAAGTTAAAGCGACCGTTGTTACTGAGTTTAGCTTTAGTGAAAAAGGTGAGATTCAAGTAAAGCAGGTAGGTGGCGAATCTGCCGAGAAGCAAAAGCCCGGAGTGCGTGGTAAAATGCAGGAGAACCAAATGGAATCAAGCTCTGATTATATCGCAAAAGCTCTTGAGTTATCACTTGCCTATACTTACATGACCAAAGGCCAGTTATTGGACTTTCTTGATAAGGCAGCGGTAACAGAAAAAGACGGGGTTATTGAAGCTACCGGCACTGACATTTATGTGAAAGGAGATAAACTCACCACCCTGATTGATTCCAAAACCAGCTTGTTCATCAACAAAAAATTCTCTAGCTCATTAGATAAAGATCCGGTTGATGGCGAAATCAAGTATGCTAAATTCAGTTCAGGTGTAGTTTACGGATCGGAAACCACCCTGAACCTGCCCGCTAAAAAGGCGGTGATTACGGCTACTAATAAAGATTATACTCAACGTACTAATTAATATAGTAATTAATAAGTCTAAAGACATGCACTTTGAATAGGTGCATGTCTTTTCTTTTATCCAGTTTACTCAAGTAGCCCATGCCCGTTACCACCAACTCACTTAAACAGTTTTTTTGTTTACTGCTTATCAGCCTGGGCACATTCTGTGTCCGTCAAACTCACGCACAAGACGTTCAACTTTGGTTAGACGGCTTTGTATATAAATCATTTGGAAAGAAATGGGAATATGAAGGAAACGCTGGTGTAAACAAATTGCTTCAAAAGCACGGATGGGGTGACATCTACCTATGTAACACCGTTAGCTGGCAGGGCCCATGGTGGTATAGCGCTGAAGGCAGCCTGGAATTACACTACACCAATGATCAGCAGAACTCTGATATTGTGGAGGTGCGGCCGTGGGTTGCACAAAAATTCATATTCGCACATTTTGTTAAAGCGTTACGCCTAGATAAGCCATATATGTACATGCGCCTTGATCAGCGTTTTCTTTTTTATCCGGAACAAGATACCTCCGATGTTAAAACACGTCTTCGTATTCGCTTTGGAGGAAGAATCCTTTTAAACAATACCCAACTCAAAGAAAAGACTTTCTATATCCCCTTCTTCTTTGAAAATTTTTTCAACTTCAACGGAGAAGCCATTGAGCGATATGCCACACGCAATAGAACCGTTGTTGGGTTGGGATATATGTTCAATTCAACATGGCGGGCAGAATTTGATCATTACATACAACGCTCACGCAATTCCATTGATGATGCCATTGTCAAAACGGACATTATGCTACAGTTCAAAGTAATGTATTACCTGGAATAATTTTTTAACCTGTTAGCGATCACGGAAGTAGTTTTGAGGCAATTATAAAGTCAAACGTGTACTTGACGCTTGGAATAAATTTCGTTGGCATTCATTGAATTTTCCAGATGAGAAATAATTAATAACTTACATTAGAAATTACTATGCATGCCGCGACCCAACTCCCTTCAAACCTGGATTGACAATGGATATACACTCTTCGCACATGAGGGTCTTGAAGGCATTCAGGTGGAGCGTCTTGCCAAAATTCTAGACCTTAATAAGTCAGGCTTCTACCATTATTTTGGCAGTCGGGATGTTTATCTCGAACAATTAATGAACCATCATTTCCAATTCGCTGACCCGCTGGCAAAAGACATGAGAAAGATCAGGCAGTTTGATCCGGACTTTTTTCACACGCTTCTTAGATATAAGACTCCTGTGATGGTTCACATGCAATTGGTGAGAAACCGGCATCATCCATCGCTGGAGAGAACATTTGTGAAAGTAAATAACGTAATTGACCCAGCCGTTGTCCCCTCTTTCTCAGAATTCATTGGTATGCCCGGGCAGATCGAATTGGGACGTAAGTACTTCGAACTTTCCAGAGACATGTTCTATTCGCGCATTACAGAAGATAAAATGAATGAAGAGTATCTGAGGGGTTTACTCTATGAAGTTAGAAAAGTGTTGCAAGATGCAATTCAACATAAAAGCATAGAATGACAACTAGACGCTGCCGTTTATCTGGAGTTCTGCTTTCTTCCTACTTTTCACTGATTTATGTCATATTCTCCAACTGGAATATATTCTACATTCGAACCTTATAATTATAATTCGTAAACTATGAAAACTTCGTGGACCAAAATTTCTGTGTTTGTGGGTTTACTGGCCTTTATGGCTTGTGAAAACAAAAAGCCAGAGCCAGCTGCTGTCAGTACTAATGCAGATGGTATCGATCGAACCTCACTCCCAATAAAAGAGCCGACCCGCCCTGCCTATAAGGAACTGGATGTGCGTAATGCAACTCCCCCACCGCGTTTTGAAGTAAAAGCACCCAAAGAGGCACCTAATGTTGTAGTGGTTTTGATTGATGATATGGGCTTTGGGGTTTCCGAATCGTTTGGCGGGCCAGCTCACATGCCCACTCTTGATAAACTTGCGCAAAGCGGAATTCGTTACAATCGCTTTCATACCACGGCCTTATGTGCTCCTACCCGCACGGCCTTGCTTACAGGGTACAATCACCACTCCAACAACATGGGGGTGATCACAGAATTGGCCTCAACCTACCCAGGCTACTCGGCAGTCCGTCCGCAAACAATAACCCCCATGGCAGAAGTGTTACGACTAAACGGTTACAACACTGCTCAGTTTGGTAAGTGCCACGAAGTACCACCGTGGGAGATTTCAAATAATGGTCCGCAGGATCGTTGGCCTACCCGCTCCGGTTTTGAGAAGTTTTATGGCTTCTTAGGAGGTGAAACTAACCAGTGGGCTCCTTTGATTTATGATGGTGTAACATTGATAGAAACTCCTGCAGATCCGAATTATCACTTTACTACTGATATGACCAACCAGGCAATTTCGTGGGTGCGCCAGCAACAAGCCCTACAACCTGATAAACCATTCTTTATGTACTATGCTCCGGGTGCTACCCATGCCCCGCACCATGCACCGAAAGATTATATCGAAAAATATAAAGGCAAGTTTGATGGAGGTTGGGATAAGCTACGGGAAGAAACTGTGGCCCGGCAGAAAAAAATGGGTATCATCCCCGATAATACTCAACTTGCTCCTAAACCTAAAGAAATTAAAGACTGGGATGCTCTTTCTGCTGATGAGAAAAGACTATTCGCCCACCAGATGGAAGTATATGCAGGTTTTGCAGAACATACGGATTATGAAATTGGTCGGTTGATATCAACCATCGAAGAAATGGGTGAGTTGGATAATACGATCATCGTATTCATTGCTGGTGATAATGGGTCGAGTGCGGAAGGTCAGATGAATGGGATGTTTAATGAGATGACGTATTTCAACCAGATTCCGGAAACAGTAGCTGACATGATGAAGCATTATAACGAATGGGGTTCTGAAAGCACGTACCCACACATGGCTGCCGGTTGGGCTGTAGCTACTGATGCCCCGTTCACCTGGACGAAACAAATGGCTTCTGATTTTGGTGGCACCCGCAATGGCATGGTGATTCATTGGCCTAATGGTGTAAAGGCAAAAGGAGAAATCCGCTCGCAGTTTGGTCATGTGATCGACATCGCTCCCACCATTTATGAAATCTCTGATATACCAGCGCCTAAGACAGTAAATGGCATTGTACAAGATCCAATTGAAGGCACCAGCCTGGCCTATTCATTTAATGATGCAACGGCAGCTGAGAAACACACCGTTCAATACTTTGAAATGTTTGGCAACCGCGCCATCTATCAGGATGGTTGGTATGCGCGCACCATTCATAAAGCACCATACCTGCCGAAAGCATATACTTCAATACAAGAAGATGTGTGGGAATTGTATAACACCAAAGAAGATTTCAGTTTGACCAATAATCTTGCTCAACAAAATCCGGATAAACTCAAAGCACTTCAGGATCTCTTTATGAAAGAAGGTGAGAAATATCATGTGCTACCGCTAGACGATCGCACCTTTGAAAGAATGAGTGCATCAGCGATGGGTCGGCCTGCTATCATGGAGGGTCGCACATCGTGTACATACAGTGAAGGAATGCGAGGATTGGCTGTTGATGTATTTATTGATTTACGCAATACAGCATACACGATGACAGCCGATGTAGAAGTGGGTGCTAATGGCAATGGAGTTCTTGTAGCTCAAGGCGGTCGCTTTGGGGGTTTATCATTTTATGTAAAGAATGGTAAACCTGCATTCACCTATAATTTTCTTGGCCTGGAGTCGACTACTATCTCAGCTTCGCAGCCGTTGAAGCCGGGGAAATATACTGTTGTGTATGACTTCAAATACGATGGCGGTGGACCTGGCAAAGGTGGTGTGGGAACCATCAGCGTAAATGGAAACAAAGTAGCCGAAGGTCGCATCAATCGCACCCAACCCGGCATCTTCTCAGTAGATGATCTGGCTGATGTGGGATTAGATGAAGGCACTCAGGTTGCTGACTATGGTGTTTCCAATAAATTCAATGGCAAGCTTCATCAAGTGACCATCGAACAGAAAAAATAATATAAGGTGTCCTACCTCTTGAAAAATGTAGGACACCTTAATCTATACTAAAAATCTTCTTTTATGAAAACCAAAATTCAATTACTAATCCTTATATCACTCGTTAGCTCACTTGCATTTGCTCAGGTTGACAAAGAACAGCTGGCTCTATCGATCAGCAAAGCCGATGATGCCAACACCGAAAAACTAAAAGCGTACATCTGGAAACGAAAATCAGATGTGTCTATAAATGGTGAAGTGAAACTTACCACAATTACCGAATTCAGTTTTGATGATCAGGGGAAACTTCAGGCAAAAATGGTAGATGCAGAAAGCAGTGTAAAGCAAAAGCCAGGCTTACGGGGCAAGGCACAGCAAAGTGCCGCTGAAGATAAAGCAGATTATGTGGGCAAAGCCCTTGAACTTTCACTGGCCTATACCTACATGACCAAAGGGCAGTTGCTCGATTTCTTTGGCAAAGCTACCGTTACTGAAAAAGATGGTATTCTTGAGGCTACCGGTGCAGATGTGTATGTTAAAGGTGACAAGCTCACGATTCTTATTGATAAGAAAACAAATCTCTATACAAAGAAAACTTTTTCAAGCTTGCTGGGAAAAGATCCTGTAGATGGCGAGATCAACTACGAAAAATTCAGTTCGGGTGTCAATCATGGTTCATCTACCGTATTGAACATGCCGGCTCAGAAAATGAAAATTGATGCCAAGAACCAGGATTACTCACAACGGGTGAAATAGCTGACATGCCTGGTCCCGATGAAAACATTACTTACTATAACCGCAATTTTTGAAGGGATAACTGGTCTTTCTTTAATCATAATACCAACCATCTTTGTTGCTGTCTTACTTGGTATTCCTCCTACCGAATCCATTGGGATTTTAGTGTGCAGGCTTACGGGAATTGCCTTGTTATCATTGGCCATTATTTGTTGGTCGTACAGAAAGGAGATGGAGGTAACTGGAATTATTAAGGCGTTGTTGTTTTACAACATAGCCGCATCCGCTTTACTCGTTTACGCCTCGATGACCGGATTCACAGGACTCGGAATCTGGCCTGCCACATTGATACATGCTGGCATGGCAGTGTGGTGTGTTAAATCCATTGAGAACAGACCCGCACGTAAATGAGAGATTGACTAAAAGAATCAATTAAAAAGTCTCTGAAACAGCGAGGTAAAATCCGCTTGAACCTTCACCGAATCCGTAATCTATCGTCAGGTTGGATCGGGAGTATTTGTCGAGCATAACCCGAAGGCCAAAGCCATAGCCGGCTTTTACAGATTCATAAAGTTGCAAATCCAACGTTTTGTTGCTGGCTGAAGTGGCATTCACAAATACAACACCACTTAATACGCCTCCGCATGGTGAAATCGGAAAGCGATATTCAGCTTCTGTATAAAAGTAGTTGCTACCACGGTACCTACCCTGGGTGTAACCGCGTGAGCTACGGCTACGTTGATCGTAGGCAGTGGCTGGCAAAATCATGTAGGGAAAATCCCCTTCTTTTGTAAAGTTTCCAAGTACCCAAAAGGCAACCAGGTGTGCTGGATTCTTTTTTGACACGCCATGAAAGCTCCGCCACTCAACATTCAGCATGCTGGCATTGGTTTTATTTCCAAAGGCCCTGTAAGCACCCCGAAATCCCAACAATAGATAATATCCCTTATACGCTTGTATCATGTTGTCGCGTTTATCAATCATAAAGCTGGCATTCAATGCCGAAGAATAGTATTTCTTCGTATCGAAACCATACGTAGTGTTGTACCAGTAATGCGAGGTGATCAACGTGTCGCCCGGGTTTAATCGTAATTTTTCATCTACAATTTTAAAGTAAGAATCAAATTGATACCCAAGGCCCAGGTAAAATCCTTCAGCAACCTTAAACCCGACCGATTGATGGATTCTCGCGAAATTGAATTTCATAGGTTGGGCAAGGGAATCAGATGATGTTTCCAGTCCGCCTAAGTTGTACTGATAGTCAAGAACACCACCATCTGGCGAATTGGTACCAAGACCATAGGTGGGCTGTGAGAAAATCAAAAAGCGCCAGTCACCCGTATAAAAAATCCGTTCTTTTCGAGAATAGATATTGTTTTTAACCATGAACAAATACTGACTTTTAGTAGTAGCCTGTAAACTTCCGCTTATGAAAGAGTATAACTTACTCTCGGGCATTTTAAATGCATATTGCCCACCTACACCCACCATAAAACCGGTAGCCGGGTTAGATCCAATAATAGGCACCAGCAGTAGGGAACTGGCATCAGCAGGTTTTACCTTTAAAGGCTTATTGAGTGACGTGCGGATTACATCAACTAAGTCTTTTTGCACACATACTGTATCTTCCTGATTTTGCTCCTGGGCAAGGCTATTGATCGTTGCAAAAAGAAAGATTAGCAAGAAGAATCTTCGATAAAATATGCCTTGTGAAAGATGCATTGTTGTTATGTTCTTCTGCCTGAAAAACATCTGCAAGGTAGCAGAATAATTTATCTCTTTTAGGCATTCTGGCTCCCCAAGGTAAAGTACTTCACATGTAAAAATCAGGGAACTTGCAAGGCATGACAAAGATCAGCAAAATCCTGATGCGGGTTAATTGAAGTGGGCGGTAAAAATGAATACATTTGATAACCTGAAAAACGTAAGGACCCTCTCAGTCACCCGGTCAGGATAAATGGAATATTCATCATGAACACTGACACCAATACACCCAAAAAAAAGTGGTCTGTATTTAAAATCATCATACTTTCGTCTTTCGTGTTTCTTGTAATTGCAGGTGTCTTACTTTACAACAATCTTAACCGGCTCCTTTCAGAGTCACTACTAAAAAGTTTTAATTCTACGGTTGTTTCAGATGTGTACGAATTGAAGTTTGAAAATTTGCGGGTCAACGTGTTTGAAGGCACCATCCGGGTCTTTAGTGTTGTTTTGCAACCCCGCGAAAAGCCCCTGCGTGTATATCCTTATATCAACAGTTCCTTCCGGCTTACAACAGAGAAGTTAACGCTGAAAAATGTTGAGATTTTTACCTTACTGGAATCGAAGGAGCTTAATCTCGAAAGAATTTCGATCACAAAACCGGAAATTGAATTAATGCTTACCGGAAAAAGGAACATCATGTTGCCTTTTAAAGATACGACTGCGACCGTAAGTCAACCTAAAGCGGAGAAGAAATCACTTGGCTCCTTTAAACTGAATGAGTTTCAATTGATCGATGCCGCTTTCCATGTTATTAATGAAGGTAAGCAGCGCGAATTTAAGGTCAAGGATTTCAATATTTCCATGTATGATCTGGTGATCAACCAGGACCCCGGGAAATATGGGACCTCCTTTAATCAGGTTGCGCTTTCTATCGGAGAATTGTCGTGGGATCTTGAAAAAGGTCCACTTAAGCATGTGGGTTTTAAAGATTTCAAAGTTGGCGTTGATTCGCTGGCGCTTGAGTTTACCCTGGATACCATGATCTATCGCTTCCATGATTTTAATACAGGGCTGCACGACCTGGACATTCAAACTAAGGATAGTCTCTTTCATGTTGCCGTTAAATCCTTTGATCTATCGTACAAGGATAAATCCATCAAATTGAAAGGCGTAAGTTTCAAACCGAATGTCAGCCATGCTGTATTGCAACGAAAACACCAGTACCAAAATACGGAGTTCTCTGGCTCGGTAGGTAAGCTAGAGGTTAAGGATGTAAACTTTGATTCTCTGATCTATGCTAAAAAACTATTTATTGATGAGATTAAGCTTGATAACGTGAAGGCCACCATTTTCAAAGACAAGACCAAACCCATAGACTCTGCGCGAAGGCCGGTTTACCTGGGGCAGACCGTGCGTGCCATTTCTCTGCCGCTTTTAATCAAACATGTGAAGGCAACCGATGTTGAATTGGAAAACACGGAAAGAAAGCCTGACAGCGCTTATGCAAAAGTTAACATCACCAAAGCAACGCTGGAGGTAAAAAATATTACCAATCTTTCCACCCGGGATGGACTTCAGATGAAAGCAGATGCCCACATTAATGGGAAGGCTCACTTTAAAGTAGCGTTAACGTTCTCCTATCAGAAACCACAATTCAATTTTGAAGGCGAGGTTAAAAAATTTGATCTGCCTGATCTCAATACTTTGATTCAGGCCTATACCCCGGCCCAAATCAATAAAGGCGTTTCGGATGAAATCTCATTCGTAGGCCTTGCCGAGCAAACACGTGCAACTGGCACGATGAAATTTTTATACCATGATCTGGAAATTGATCTGCTCCTAAAGGAACAAGCAAAATGGAAAAGCGCTGTGATTGCCTTTGCAGCCAATACCGTATTAAACTCCAGCAATCCCGTTTCATCTGACTCGCCACCCCGTGAGGTTAAGTTTAGCATTCAACGAGACATGACAAAAGGTTTTATTAATGTGCTTATAAAATCCATTTTGAATGGGCTCAAAGAAACCATGATTATGTCGAAAGAAAACAGAGAAATCCATAAGGCCAGCAAGAAGCAATCAAAGAAAGATAATAAAAAGTAATCCTTGTTCAACCCTACAGAGTTGGGTTTGCATAAATTGATTTTAGTGGATCTTATTCAACACTACGTATTATGACAAAGGCTTTACTACCTGCTTCAATACAACGCCTTATTTTTACCGGCATTGGAATTTTATTGGCTGTGCTCGCATTGCTTACACCCTATTGGGAAGTAGCCGAACCAGCTTCCTATGTGGGCGGACTACTTGTGTGGGCGGCTATCCTTGAAATCCTGCATGGATTTAAACGGGCCGAATCACAGGCGAGAATGTCAGCCTGGTTCAGTGGGGCCATCACGCTCCTAATAGGCATACTCATGATCAATGCCATCCTGTTCCAGCGGCAGGCGCTTGTTAATTTTATTCTTACCCTGTTCGCAATTGATGCCAGTCGTTACCTGTTCTTCTTTTTTAAAAACTGGCACAAGGGCAATCGCACTTGGAACACTTTTATATCAGGACTAGGTAATGTTGTTGTCGTGGTGCTCATGATCATCTTCAAAGGCAAAGGACTTGTGTGGGTGGTTTCCTTATGTGGAGCCTTCAGAATATTCGGTACAATCTATCATCTATTCAATGCAAGACTTGGAACCACAGAAAAAGTGGCCGAAGATATTATCGAAAGCCTGGGCCTTAAGGGAAATACAGAGTTGGAAACGCTGGCGTATAAAATTGGGGAAGAGGAGAAACAAAGAGATTCCATTGATGCCGGATGGATTGTGACCTTTATTTTGATTCTATTTTTCATTCACCTGGGTCGGATGGGGTTGGACCAATCTGCCTCTGGAATACTTTCTCCGGTAGTGGCAGTGATCGGAGATATGACCATCGCCCTTATTGTTGCTTTTGGAATAATTGCACCCTTTCGATCCATCTTCAGACGAATCACAAGCATGTTCGTACGAAGTTTATGGAAATGGGTGCAGAAAGTTCCAGAGGCTGAGAGAAGGTTCTTTAGTTTACGTACACTGGCCACGGCCTGGCTGAAACGCCAAATGCAATTATCGATCAGTTTAAGAAAATCGGGCTACTCATTTATCAATGCTTTTCGCAATGGGCTTAAGATCGGGCTTCCCTTTTCTGCCTTTCTTGCGGCTATCATTCCCGTATTGGGAATGAGTTGGTATTTTGATACCGAGAACTGGGCGTCTGGGGTATGGGATGGGTATGCATCATCACGAGCAGAAGTGTGGCGCGAAGCGATGATAAAGGCCAGTGGTGAAAAAGTTAGTCCAGATGCCTTTCGATTGCACCCTAAAGGAATGAATGACACCACAGATTTTTCATTTGTTGTGATTGGTGATCCTGGCGAAGGGGACCCCTCACAACATATCCTGAAAGATCAGATTCTGGCTGTTTCCAATAAACACGATGTTAAGTTTGTGGTTATCTCGTCCGACATCGTCTATCCTTCCGGGGCAATGAAAGACTATGAACGAAAATTCTTTCTGCCATTCAAAGGCGTGGCCAAACCCATCTATGCCATTCCAGGGAATCACGACTGGTATGATGCATTAGATGCTTTTGTTGCTACGTTTTACACACCTGAAGCCGCACGACTTGCCATCGAAGCGCGGATGCAAAGCGATTTAAAATTCACAACCACTACCGACAAGGCGGTTCGCAATCTTATTAGCCAAACCTCATTCCTGAAAAAGGAATACCAGGTTCCTGTTGGATATCAAAATGCGCCATTCTTTCAGGTGTCCAATGACTATTTTGTATTTCTAACAATTGACACAGGCGTACTCAGGCGAGTAGATGCCACACAACTTGCCTGGATCAGATCCGTACTCGAAGCCTCGAAAGGAAAATTTGTAATGGCGTTGTTGGGGCATCCGTTTTATGCCATCGGTGAATATCAAGGCGGTATGAATCCCGATTTTAAAGCGCTTCATGATTTACTGCGCGAATACAAAGTTCCCTTGATTATGGCTGGTGACACCCATGACCTTGAATATTATAAAGAGATGCCACAGAACAATGATGGCCATACCATGCATCATTTTGTAAATGGTGGTGGTGGCGCCTATCTCAGCATTGGTGCCGCTATGGCTCCTGCTGACAGTCGCCCTACAAAAGATTGGGCCATCTATCCGTCCCGTGAACCTCTGATGAATAAAATAGATTCACTCACTCCGAAATGGAAATACCCAGCCTGGGTGTGGTTAAAAAAATATAATGGGTATCCCTTTTCTGCAGAATGGCTTTCCGCAGCCTTTGATTACAACCAGGCGCCTTACTTCCAGAGCTTCATGGAAATAAAAGTAGAACGTTCGAGAAATAGAATCCGGTTGATTCCTTATGGGATTCATGGGCAACTTCGCTGGAGTGACCTTGAGTATGGC
>JBEBJH010000327.1:0-4003 GCA_040079965.1 Cyclobacteriaceae bacterium | reverse complement strand
GGTAACCACCTTATTCAACGGTGCCAATGCGGTGAACGTAGAGCAAGCTGTAGCAACACCCATCGAACAACAGGTGAACGGTGTGGAACAAATGCTTTACATGAAATCCATCAACGCAGCGGATGGATCGCTTACGTTACAAGTATCGTTTGAAGTAGGAACCAATCTCGATAATGCAAACATGCTCACCCAAAACCGGGTGTCGCAGGCAAGCGCAAAAATGCCCAATGAAGTAAAGGCTTTTGGTGTCACCACAAAAAAATCAATGGTGTTCCCGATCATGCTAGTATCGCTTACATCACCGGATTCAACCTACGATGGATTATTTTTGAACAACTATGCCAACATTAACATTGTTGATCAGCTGAAGCGATTGAAAGGTGTGGGTGACGTGATTCTCTTTGGTGGTGCCGATTATTCGATGCGCGTATGGTTAAAGCCAGATCAACTCACAAAGCTTAATCTCACCGTAAACGATGTATCGAATGCGGTGAAAAGACAAAATGCGATTTCACCGGGTGGAAAGTTTGGAGCACCTCCATCACCCAAAGGCGTAGAGTACACCTACAGCGTATTGTTACAAGAGCGTTTAGTTACCGAAGAAGAATTTGGAAACATCATTGTGAAATCAGATGAAAAAGGGTCCATCATTCGCCTGAAAGATATTGCTCGCCTTGAGTTAGGAATGGAGAATTATAACTCCTTCAGTCGACTCAATAAAAAGGCGGCTAGTACCATCGTAGTATTCCAGATGCCCGGCTCAAATGCACTTGAGGTGGCTGATCTTGTGAAAAGCACAATGGCTGATCTAAAAACAAGGTTTCCTGAAGACCTTACCTATGATGTGTCTTTGAACACGACAGAATCCGTATCCGTAGGTATTGAAGAGATCATTCATACACTATTCGAAGCTGTGTTTCTTGTGATCATTGTGGTGTTTCTCTTCTTACAAGACTGGCGCGCTACCCTTATCCCACTGCTAACCGTTCCGGTTTCATTAATTGGTACCTTCATCATATTTCCGTTACTCGGATTTTCCGTAAACGTTTTGTCATTGCTTGGCTTGGTGCTCGCCATCGGTCTGGTGGTGGATGACGCCATTGTGGTGGTGGAAGCCGTAATGCACAACATTGAACATGGCATGAATCCGAAAGAAGCCACTTCCAAAGCCATGAAAGAAGTTGGTGGACCAGTAATTGCAATTGCCTTAATTCTGGCTGCCGTGTTTGTACCCGTGGCTTTTGCCGGAGGTATCACTGGACGATTGTATCAGCAATTTGCGATCACGATTGCTATCTCGGTATTATTTTCTGCATTCAATGCACTTACCCTAAGTCCTGCACTAGCTGCCATACTGTTGAAGCCTAAAAAGAAATCAACGGGCTGGTTACAGCGATTCTTTGATGCCTTCAACCGCATGTTTGATAAGTTTACCTTAGGATACACGGGGGTGGCAGGTATCGTTGCCCGTAAATCCGTTCGTTCTATTATTATTATTGGCGTGGTGCTGGCAGTCACGGGTCTTTTAGGAAAAAATATTCCAGGAGGTTTCGTGCCCGAAGAAGATGAAGGCTACTATCTGGTAAACGTTCAACTTCCGGATGCATCATCATTGGAACGTACCGATCAGGTAGCGCGAAAAATAGAAAAGATTATTAATGATACGGAAGGTGTTGCATATTCAACGATGGTTGTTGGGTATAGCATGCTTACCCAATCTTTTTCTACCAACAATGCGTTCGTGTTCGTGTCGCTGGAGCCCTGGGAAGAAAGAGAGAAAACAGCCAAACAATTAATTCAGCAAACCAATGTGGCTTTCCGGAATACTATATCAGATGCGACAGCCATTGCTTTCGGTCCACCACCGATTGAAGGTCTGGGTACTTCTGCCGGATTTACATTGCAACTTTTAGACCGATCCGGTAACACACCTCAGTTTTTGGATGAACAAGCCAAACTGTTTATTGCCGAGGTCAGGAAACGACCCGAAATAGGAAGTGCGTTTACCTTATACCGATCGAATGTGCCCCAGAAACAAATTGTTATTGATTATGACAAAGCTGAAAAACTGAATATTGATCTCAATGAAATTAATAGTACGATCTCTACCTTCCTGGGTGCCAGTTACGTGAATGACTTCAATCGATTCGGTCGGCAGTACAAAGTATTCGTACAAGCTGAAGCAGAAGACCGACTCGCGCCTGATGACATTGCAAAATATTATGTACGAAACCGTACCGGAGAAATTATTCCATTAAATACACTTGCTCAGGTGGACGATATTGTTGGTCCTTCTTATACCAACCGTTTCAATATGTTCCGGGCTGCAGAAATTTCCGGAGCCCCGGCAGAAGGGTACAGTTCGTCCGATGCATTAAATGCTCTGGAAGAAGTGGCTGCCGGTTTGCCAAAAGAACTTGGCATTGCCTGGAGCAACATGTCGTATCAGGAAAAAGAGGCAGAAGGATCAGGGGGTACTGTGTTTATAGCGGCCATCATATTTGTGTTCTTGATTCTGGCAGCTCAATATGAAAGCTGGAAACTTCCTTTCTCGGTATTACTTGGTGTACCTGCCGCTATTTTTGGTGCCTTCCTCGGGTTATGGCTTGGCGGATTGTGGAGCCCGAGTTATGTAAATAACGTGTTTGCTCAGATTGGACTCGTGATGTTGATTGGTCTTACAGCAAAAAACGCCATTCTGATTGTTGAATTTGCCAAAATGTTGAATGATCAGGGCAAGCCTCTATTCGAATCGGCTTTGGAAGCAGCAAAACTTCGTCTTCGTCCAATCCTTATGACTTCCTTCGCCTTTATGTTAGGCGTGGTTCCGCTCCTGACAGCATCCGGTGCCGGTGCCGAGGCCCGTAAGGTAATGGGTATAGCCGTTTTCAGCGGCACATTAGTTGCCACCATTATCGGTGTAATTGTTGTGCCTTCGCTGTTTGTTTTCATCGAAAGCATCGGATCGAAAAAGAGTAAAGCCGATTCATCTGTTTCACCTTCTCAACCGGCTCATTGATATGAAGAAAATAATTTTCATCGGATTCTTGCTGGTACTGGCCGGATGTGCTGTAGGACCAAAGTATTCGCGACCTGACACTAAACAGCCTGAAGGGTATACCCAGGTTGCAACCAAATCTGATTCCATAACCAATATGAAATGGTGGGATGTTTATCAGGACACTGCCTTGCAGAAACTGATCAAGATTGGAATCGATTCAAATCTGGATTTGAGTATCGCCATAGCCCGTGTGGATGAATCGAAAGCTATTCTTGGTTATAACCAGGCAAACTTGTTTCCGTTCCTCGATTACAGTGCTCGCGGTCGCGCTTCTGATTTTGGTAGTGATGCCAATCAATCAGGTGTTGCGTTTTCTCAAACTTCAGTTGCGTTGCTGGGTAATGTTTCTTGGGAGATTGATTTGTGGGGCAAACTGCGACATGCCAATCGAGCTGCATATGCAGATTTAGTGGCTACTGATGAAGGAAGAAAATCGGTTTACATCAGTATGGTTGCCCAGATTGCAGAATTATACTTTCAGATCCGGGGATTAGATGAACGGATGGAGATTACGCGTAAGGCTTATGAGAGCCGGATGGAATATTTGCGTATCATTACCCTGCGATTTGAAAAAGGCAATGTTTCGGAGCTGGATAAATTGCAGGCCGAGAATATTGCTGCCGATGCACAAGCGCAGTTATTCAGTCTTGAACGCGCAATTATCATTACCGAAAATGCCCTTAATATTTTATTAGGAAAAACTTATGCGCCTATCACGCGTGGCTTACGAAACGATGAGCAGCAATTGCCATTGGATATTCCCAGTGGGTTGCCCTCTGAGTTATTGGAAAGAAGACCGGATATTCGAAGTGCTGAACAACAATTGGTTGCACAAACGGAACGTGTAGGTATAGCGGTAGCGTTGCGTTTCCCCTCATTAAGCCTCACCGGATTATTGGGGGTAGCCAGTCCGAGTATTTCTAATTTATTCACCGCAGATGC
>JBEBJH010000326.1:0-4017 GCA_040079965.1 Cyclobacteriaceae bacterium | reverse complement strand
TTATTCCCTTCCAAGTAATAATGGGTGGATTAAAAGCTGGACTTATTGGGATACTATATGGATTGATAATTTTCTGTACTTCACTATTCGCTTACATCATTTTAAAATTATCAGATCGCCAACCTGTATCTTAAATGGAAATATCTTAAATGGAAATAATTGTGCTATTCGCAATAAACCTCATTCTAATTGGATTTGTATTCGTATGCACTAAAAAGAAGCAATCAAATATTAATATGCAATCAGTTTTCAAACACATCGGATTACTGGAAGCTTCATGGACTGGATTTTTATTTCTACTCGGTCTATTCTTTTTCTTTGATATAATGGAAGCCTCTCACGATGGAAAATCCTTTTTAGAAATAGCAAGTAGAGAAAGGCTGATTCAATTATCCGTTTTATTAGGATTCGGAATTATTCACTTATCAATTTTTGTAGCTATTGTCGTTAAGTCTCAAAATAGAAACACTGATTAGATTGAACAATCGTTAAGATCTGCCTAAAACAAAAAAGGGAGCTCATCGCTCCCTTTTTTTATCATTAATAAAGTCAATTATCCTATTGAGATACGCTTGAATTCAACTACCGTTAATCCTTTGGTTACACTATCCAGATACTGAGCAACGGTTTTTGAATTGTCCTTCACAAATATTTGTGGCAACAAGGTGTTATCCTTAAAGAACTTATTCAGTTTACCCTGAGCAATTTTTTCTACCATATTTTCAGGCTTGCCTTCAGCCAGGATCTGAGCTTTAGCTATTTCAAGTTCCTTTTCAATCAAGGTCTTGTCCACTTGCTTCTCATCAACAGCTACGGGACTCATGGCTGCGATTTGCATACCTACATCCTTTCCGGCATCGGTTACATCCTTGCCGTTAACACCCTTTAATGAAACTAAAACACCCAATTTACTTCCAGAGTGGATATACGGAATCACAGCCTCACCCTTCATGTGAACAAATGCACTGATTTCTAATTTCTCACCGATCTTACCAACCAATTCGGTGATCCGCTCATTAATTGTTAATGCACCTACCTTCTCAGCTAAAAGCGCATCTTTATCGGCAGGCTTCTTGGCAAAGGCAGTTTCAGCAATCAACTTACCCAGGTTTTGGAATTCCTCGTTCTTGGCCACAAAGTCAGTCTCGCAGTTCAGCGCGATCAATACGGCTTCCTTCTTATCATCTGAAGTTTTCACAAACACAGATCCTTCTTTGGCATCTTTATCTAAACGGCTGGCAGAAACTTTCTGTCCCTTCTTTCTTAAAATCTCGATGGCCTTTTCAAAATCACCATTTGCCTCGGTGAGCGCTTTCTTGCAATCCATCATACCGGCACCTGTCATGGTGCGGAGTTTATTTACTTCTTGGGCGGTAATTGCTGACATATAAAATAGTTTAAAAATTCACGTATATGTAAAAAACAAAACATCGACTTTTGAGGCCGATGTCTATCTAAATTCTAAATCGGCCACGCGAAGCGCGTGGTCAACTTACTATTAATGTTCTACGGCTTCGTCTACTTTACGCTTCTCTTCCTCGTCCTTCTTATGACCAGCCTCTTCTTTATCTTTCTTGCGTTCCATCAAGGCCTCCTCAATTGCCTTGCCTACATGCCCGGTGATCAATGAAATGGATTTAAAAGCATCATCGTTTGAAGGAATCGGGAAATCAATATCAGAAGGATCTGAGTTAGTATCCACCATGGCAAACACGGGGATATTCAATTTCAGTGCTTCAGAAACAGCTATGTGTTCGCGCTTCACATCAATAACAAACAAGGCTGCAGGAAGACGGTTAAGGTCAGTAATACCACCCAACAACTTTTCCAACTTGGCTTTCTCACGAGTGATCATCAAACGCTCGCGCTTAGCAAGGTTATTGAACGCTTCATCTTTCATCAACTTGTCAATCTGAGCAAGTTTTTTCAACGACTTGCGGATTGTAGCGAAGTTAGTAAGCATACCACCTAACCAGCGCTCTGTTACGAACGGCATGTTAAGACGGGTAGCTTCAGCATTAATGATATCCTTAGCTTGTTTTTTAGTAGCAACAAACATGATTTTGCGGCCCGAACGAACAATATTTTTCAGTGCAAAAGTTGCCTCTTCCAGGCACTTCAGCGTTTTGTTAAGATCGATGATGTGGATACCGTTGTTCTCCATAAAGATGTACTCTGACATCTTAGGGTTCCACTTGCGGGTAAGGTGTCCAAAGTGAACCCCTGCATCCATTAAACTTTCGGTTGTTAATTTCTCTGCCATGCTGTATCGATTAACGCTTGCTGAACTGGAATTTCTTTCTTGCCTTCGCACGACCTGGTTTCTTTCTTTCCACCATGCGTGAGTCACGTGTTAATAAGCCTTCCTTTTTGAGTGGAGGGCGATTTTCATTGTTGATAGTTACCAACGCACGGGCAATACCTAATCGGATCGCTTCAGCCTGGCCTTTATTTCCACCACCTTCAACATTCACAGTTACATCGTATTGTTCGTTGGCTTTCAAAAGTGTGAGCGCCTGCTTTACAGTAGTTTGCAGAATTTCAGACTTGAAATAATCATTCAACTCTCTGTCGTTTACGATGATCTGACCTTTGCCTGGTTTAACATACACGCGGGCAATTGAGGTCTTTCTCCTACCGATGGTATTAATAATCTCCATTTATCAGAATTTTAATTCTTTTGGTTGTTGTGCTATGTGAGGATGCTCGGTGCCGGCATAAACATGTAGACTTCTGAATACTTCGCGGCCCATGCTGTTTTTAGGAAGCATGCCCCGTACAGAGTGTTCAATCAATCGTTGTGGATGCTTACCTGTCCCAATCATTTTAGGAGTCAGTACGCGCTGTCCGCCTGGATATCCTGAATAGGTAAAATAGACTCTGTCAGTCCACTTTTTACCCGTCATTTTGATTTTATCGGCATTAATTACGACAACATGATCGCCTGTATCCACATTGGGCGTATAGCTTGGCTTATGTTTTCCACGTAATACACGCGCAATCTGGCTGGCTACACGGCCTAACACCTGATCTTTTGCATCTACCAATACCCAAGCCTTCTCAACGGTTGCTTTGCTGGCATTGATTGTTTTATAGCTGTTATGATCCACTTTTTTAGCTTTAAAAACCTATTATTATATACTTACCCCCTCAAAAAGGGACACAAAAGTAGATTCAAGAAACTGAATATGCAAGCCGGGTTGCAGATTTAGGCAGATTATATCTACTGATCAAAACCTTGTTTACCGCTTGTTTTCTGCCAGTTGGCGTATAAGGGCCTGAAAATCTTTGGGGTAAGGCGCCTCGATTGTCTGTTTTCTCGAATCCATCAAAGCAAACTCCAGGGAAAAGGCATGCAAGGCCACCCGTTTCATCAAAGGTTGCTCCTCCGTCATTTTCTTCAAATTGAACCCTCTTTTTACCGAGGAAACATAAAATGGCTTGCCCCCATACAGATCATCGCCCGTAATCGAAGCCTTGAGAAAAGCCAGATGAATCCGAATTTGATGCATCCGACCGGTTATTGGCCTACATTCTACTAAGGTGTAATTTTTATAGGTCTGAAGGGTGGTGAAATAGGTTTGGGCGTCCTTCCCACTTCTTGAGATTTTGACAGTACCATCATTTTGCTTTAAAATCGGTGCATCAACCAGTTGGTTGCTAAAGCTATGAATTCCGTCCACTACTGCGTGATATATCTTATTAACCTCCCGATTTTCGAATTGCATACTTAAATGACGATATGCCTCTGGGTTCCTGGCTATTGCTAAAACCCCAGAGGTTTCTTTATCTAACCTGTGACATACCTGGGCATCAGCTTCAAACTGCCGGGCCAGAGCTAAAATATTCTCGCTATCATTACGATCTTCGAGGGTAGCTATAAACGGTGGCTTATTAATAATAATGAAATCAGTGTCCTGATAGAGTATTGCCTCCTCAAAATTGAATTTTGGAATTTTCACGACCGCAAATTACTACGACTCGCTTAATTCTGAACTATCGGGGCGCGAACGTGGG
>JBEBJH010000325.1:0-4046 GCA_040079965.1 Cyclobacteriaceae bacterium | reverse complement strand
GTTCAAAAATTGTTTCCGTAAAAGGACGGGTATCATCGGCAATTTTATCCGAGGTGTTACTATAGGTATCAACAAGATAATTACCTCCTGCATCCATCAAACTTTCTTTATAGCGTCCATCGCTGCCAGTTACAACGGGCAAATATTTTTTTGCTTCCCGACCAAAGTCATCGTACACCACTGGTGCTACCAGGTCGGTCTTACTAACGCTTCCCTGTGTAGATATTGTTTGTGTCGGGCGCCCCAGACCATCAAAGTAAGCTACCTGCTGTGCCACTTTTTCGGCTGACAGATTTTGTATTGCATTGGCATCGGTGAGTCCTCCAATTTGAACTGTATTACTTACGATGTAGTTTTTATTCATCCCGGCAAACTGTGAACTAAGAACAAACGGTGTAGAGGTTGCACTTAAACCAGACTTGGTAACAGTGACAGTATACGTATTAGCCACACTGGTAACAAAAGTTTGAGAAGTACCAACAATAGCATTGGCAGCATTACGCCATGTGTAGGTATCATTGCCGGCAGTTGCTGTTAGTACAACAGGTACTTCTTTAATAACATAATTTTGAGGAGCTGTTACAACAGGAAGTGGATAAACGTAGATGTCAATTGCAGCCTGTGGCCCTTCGCAACCCGATGAGCTTACTGCCCTTACAAACATGTAATTTAAGGCACTCGCACTTACCGAACCCGTAGTGTAACTGGAAGCTTGGGGTGGTAAATAGATGTTTGATGAATTATACCACTTGTACGAGCCGCCTCCGGGAGTACCGTTTGCTACCAATGTGAGTGTACCGGTTCCAAAACGTGAATTACCCGTTACAGAAGGTGCAGTGGTGATCGGGGCATCTACCGTAACTGTTAATGCCGTGCGGCTTCCTTCGCATCCGGTAACCGTATTAAATCTGGAAACATAATTAGTTGTCGTTGTACTCACGCTAGTAGCCGGAGTGATTGGAGTACCTCCTGAACTTGTGGTATACCACCTGTACACTTCATTGGTGCCGGCACCACTGGCGCTCCAGGCAACACTGCCAGTTACCCCGCATATTAAGGTTGGAATTACGCTACCCGTAGCTGTACCAGGTATTGCATTTACTGTTATAGTTACAGCGATCCGGTTGCCCTCGCAGGTCGTTATCGTATTAAAGATTGAAACATATAATGTGGTAGTGGCACTTACAGAACTGGGAGGTGAAATGGGTGAACCCCCGGATGATACATTGTACCAGCGGTATACTTGATTGGTGCCCGCTCCTGTGGCACTCCAACTTACTGATCCAGAACCACAAATTGAAGTTGGACTTACAGATGCAGTGGCCAGTCCTGGAATTGGGTTAACAGTTACCGAAGTTGTTGGCTGCGCGCTTGTCCATGTTCCATTACAACTGATATTTCCTCTCAAATAATAAATTCCAGAAGAAGTAGCTGCAAATTGATTGGTGCTATTACTCGTGGCGGTTCCTGTTGAACTGGTTTGCCAGTACCACGTGGTTCCAACCTGTGCACTTCCTGTGTAGGAAATTATCTTATCCCCGCAAGTGTTACTTGAATACGAAAACGTTGCATTAGGAGTTGTAGCAGCAGGACAAGTGATTGAAACGTTTATAGAACCAACAAATGAACCATTTCCCATTAAGGTTACAGTGCTTGAACCTGAATTTGTCCAGACTACGGTAGCATAATAGATAGTTCCACTTCTGCTATAAGTCGAAACATATCCATTAGCTGGCGAAACGCTCCATGTATAATATCCGTAGACTGCTGAGCCGTAATAGGCAAAGTTTGATGACTGCCCCACGGTAGCATTTGTTGGTCCTGTCATTTGTGCTGCGCTAAATGAGCTTATCAGCACGAATACTGAGAGTAGAGCAGAGTTTTTCATTGTGTATGCCCTATATTTTTTTTATAGACGAGATCGAATACCTTAACCGGATGGTATCTGTTCCGCCCAATATTGTCAACTCCGCAACCCATTGACTTCCACTTTTTGTAATTATTAATTCGCCCGAAAGCGTACCATCAGAAAATTTATACTTGATGGAGCCTTCGTTATTTATGTTTGGCCAGGTGCCTATTGTTGAAGTAACATTCAGTTGCAAAATCGATTTACTGTTGTCTTGTATCCACTTAACTCTTGACTTGCCATAAGTTATTAATTGGCAGTTGTTCACAAAGTCCTGATTGGTTCCTAAATCTTTGAACCCAGAAGCATTCCATTGGATTGTTTCAGTCAATGGATTTTGACCCTTTACCATTCCGGAAACTAAGAGAACAAGAATTAGTAAAATTCCTTTAATCATAGTCAGAAAAATTTATTAGGGTAGAGGAATGGAAAGGCATGATTAAAAGTATAATTAAGTAAACATTTAAAAAGAATAATTATCAATAAAAACATACATAAACTAAAACCCGTATTTATACGGGTTTGTCCTTGTCAATCTATTGTTATCTTGAAATTATTATTCAAAAGAATAATATTGTTTAATAAAATCTTACATTCAAGTATATGCCACTTAAGAAAATCCTCATTGCCGATGATCATCCTGTATTCAGAAAGGGAATTATAACTATTCTTAAAGACGAGTGGCCAACGCTGGAGGTAGTGGAAGCCGCCAATGGGTTGGAGGTCATTCAACACTATCAAGCCCATCAACCGGATCTGTTACTGATTGATTATAGCATGCCCCACCTGAACGGATTTCAGGCTGCAGAGCAACTGTTAAAGAAGAATAAGGCGATCAGGATTATTCTCTTTACCATGTACGATACATTTGAGATCGCGCTTAACTTTTTGAAGATCGGGGGTCGCGGCTTTATTGTAAAGGGTGGAGAAAATGAGGAAGTCATTAGCGCCATCCGGGCCGTGTCGAGCGGTGATTATTATTTTAACTCGCACCATGAAAAAGAAATAGTAACATGGCTTGAAGGGGGTAAGGAACAAGATGTGCCCGGCATCCGGTTTACTCCCAATGAATTAGAGATAATTATAAAACTATCCCGTGGGATGACCTGTCATGAAATTGGCGAATCGATGCACCTGAGTTCGCGTACCATTGAGGCCTACCGGTCCGATTTGATCCGGAAAACTGGGGTAAAAAACTCCCTTGAATTGATTTCTTTCGTTTATCAGAACGGAATAAAGATGGTTGATTTCCAGGGCTAACGGCAACCTTATTTTTTCAATGAATCAGCTTTTGCTTTGTCCATCTTCTTCATGCCCTTTCGAAGAAGAAAGGACGACTGCGCGGCTTCAAGATCTACATCAAGCTTCCTTGAACTGCTCTCCAGGTTTTTGAGAATCTCTTTCAAGCGGGCGCCTTCCACAGGGTCGTGTAATAATACTCCGATGGACGTAGTGGAATCGCTGGTAATGGTTTTAAGTTGAGTTACCAATACAGCCGTTGTATCAGCAATTTGTTTTAGCCGCTGGGCAAACTCACGGATGGAAGCAAACACGAGGGTGTCTGTAACGAGGTCATTGGCCAAGGTACCCTGTTGATTTAACTGGGCTGTGTACGTATTCAGATTGTTAAGTAACTGCTGGCCTTTGGAAGAGGTTAGTTGGATGGAAAGAATCGTTTTATTGAAATTGTAATACAACGAATTATCATTTATCAATTTTCCCATGGTGCCTTCCCCGGAATCCAGCTTCTTACTGATGGATTTAAAATCGGTGGTAATGGAATTTAAGTTCTTGTTACTCTCCTGAAGGATTTTTAGCATATCTTCCTGCGAAACTGCTTTCTCCACTTCCAGGGTATCTCCTTCCTGTATCTGATCAAACTTACCACTGCCACCGAAGATGACCAGAATTTTATTGCCGATAAGACCATCGGTACTGATTTTTACTTTGGCATCCCTGCGAATGTATTCCTGGGTTTTTACATCAACCCTCATCGTTACCTCAACAGCTGACCGGCTAAAAAAATGAATATCCTTGACCGTCCCTACCTTCACTCCCGAGAACCAGATATTATTTCCTACCTGCAAGCCATTTACATCATCAAAAAAGGCAACGACTGATATCTTTTTGGTAAAGG
>JBEBJH010000324.1:0-4048 GCA_040079965.1 Cyclobacteriaceae bacterium | reverse complement strand
CCGCACATCTTGTACAGTACTCCTGCACATCCCAAATGGTACAAGTGCGCATCCGAAATGGTACGCCTGCACATTTCGTTAGGTATTCCCGCGCATCTTGAACAGTACTACCGCACATCTTGTACAGTACTCCTGCACATCCCAAATGGTACAAGTGCGCATCCGAAATGGTACGCCTGCACATTTCGTTAGGTATTCCCGCGCATCTTAAATAGTACTTCCGCGCATCGTGTACGGTACAACTGCTCATCCTGTACAGTACTCCTGCACATCCCAAATGGTACAAGTGCGCATCCGAAATGGTACGCCTGCACATTTCGTTAGGTATTCCCGCGCATCTTGTACGGTACTCCCGCGCATCGTGTACGGTACTCCTGCGCATCTCGTGCGGTGCTCCTGCGCATCTAGCCAGGTGGCCTATACCCTGCCTACCGCATGCAAGGTGCTGGACACCTGCCAAAACCCTTTATACTCAGGGCTGGGTGTCTCTAAGTCACGGAATAAACTTCAAACACACCGGCTGCGAAATTGTAATTTCCTTGCCGGTGAATGTCAATGCTCCTGTTTGCAGATTTCTTTTGAATACCGTGATGTTATCTGAGTCCTGATTGGCCACAAGCAAGAAATTACCCGTGGGGTCAATAACGAAATTACGGGGTGTTTTTCCATGTACCTGTTGGTACCCCACCAGGGTAAGACGGCCCGTTTTCTGGTCAATGCTAAAAATCACCAGACTTTCATGTGCCCGGTTTGAGCCATAGAGAAATTTACCATCGGGTGAGATGTGAATGTCGGCCGTCCATTTACGCCCTGTATAATCATCCGGCAAGCTCTTTACCGTTTGAAAAGATTCCAATACCCCTGCCGTATAGTTGAAGCCTGTGATGGTGGCTCCCATTTCATTAATCACATAGGCAAATTTTCCGTTGGGGTGAAATGTAAAATGTCGTGGACCCGAGCCAGGCGCTACTGCTACGAATGGGACAGGTGCAAGGGAAAGCTGGCCGGTTTCCTGATCTAACGTATAGGTCATAATTTTATCGGTTCCCAGGTCGGGCACAAAAACATCGATGTTATTGGGCGCAATGTTGATGGAATGAACGTAGGGCTTTTGCTGGCGCTCAGGGTCAACGCTCTTGCCTTCATGCTGAATCGTTTGACTAACCGGGGCGAGCATTCCATTCGGTTGAATCGGAAGTACGGTAACGCTGCCGCTACCATAATTTCCAACAATTAACCAGCGACCTGTTTTATCAACCTCCAGGTAACAGGCGCCTGAACTTCCTCCCAGGGATTGTGAATTAAGTAGCGTTAACTGATGAGAGGGCTGTTCAATGCGAAAGGCGTTCACGGAATCACCTTTGGTCCCGCCAAGGGAATACAAAAACCGGTGGTTGGAGGAGATGGATAGAAAAGAGGGATTGGTAAGATCTTTGGCAATACTCACCCGTGTTAAATCGCCCGTGGTTGAATTGAACTGGTATACATAAATACCTTCACTGGTTTTACGGGTGTATGTACCGATGTAGAGATAATAATTAGAATTCTGCCCGAAGGCTACTGTTGCGGCCATGCAAAAAAAATAAGTTACTGCTAATAGATTTTGTTTGTTGAAGTTAATCATTTCGCTTGTGCAGGAGCGCGATTGGTAGAAAAAGCCAAAGGATCACTTTTCTTTTAATGCTGCATCTATCAATTCATCCAAAACCGTGAGGTCAATATCATCCAGTTTATTGATATAGAGGCAACCAACGCCTGCCTTGTGCTTACCCAATTTTTTCAGTGCGGCAACATGATTCTGCAAATTTAAAACAAGATGTAATGATAAGTTTGCTTTGCGAGGAGAAAAGCCGATTTTGAACCAGTCAACTTCCCGTCCTGAAGTAGGACTTTTATATCTTTTATTTCCAAAGCCAATCATTGACGTGCCCCACATTTTTGGTTTTTCCTTGCTCATCTTTTGCATTATTTTGACAAGTGTCAAACTGTCTTTGCGCTGTTGTTCATCTTTCAACCTGGTGATGAAGTCTTCAACACTTGAATTGGTTTCTTTCGTTTTTATTTCTGCTACTTTTCCCATAGTGAATGTTTATAGTTGAATTGTTGAGTTGGTGCAACACTATCTCCAGCATAACGGCTAACGGTTTTGTTAAGGTATGAAATTTTGTCTTTCATCCAGCGAACCAGACCTGGACTCTAACCCTAAATTAGTTTATCCATAAAAAGTCTACTTTTGAAAGCAATCTCTCATCTGTGACTATCGACTTCAAGAAAATAACTATGAACTATTTAACATACTTATTCATGCCCCTGGTGTTTAGCACCACTCTGGCAATCGGCCAAACCAGCAGATCGCCCTATCATGCGGACTGGATTGATTTCAATAAGAACGGCAAGCAGGATAATTATGAAAACCCCAAACTTTCTAATGCCGAACGGATAAAGGATTTAATGTCGCAAATGACATTGGAAGAAAAAGCCGGGCAATTGTTAACCCCATATGGCTGGCCTATGTATGAGCGAAAAGGCAATGACGTTATCATTACGGACGAGTTAAAAAAAGATGTAAGCCAACGGCACATTGGAAGCTTATGGGGATTTATGCGCGCTGACCCGTGGACGAAACGGAGGTTATCGACAGGCCTTACCAACGACTTGTCGGCCAAAGCAGTAAATCAAATGCAGCGGTATGTGATTGAAAACAGTCGGTTAGGGATACCCTTAATCCTTGCCGAAGAATGTCCGCATGGATTTATGGCCCTTGATGGTACGGTGTTTCCAACATCGCTCGGACTTTCTGCCACCTGGAACCCGGACTTGATTGAGCAAATGGGCAAAGCCATTGCAAAAGAGATCCGAAGCCGGGGCGCTCATATCGGATATGGCCCGGTGCTCGACCTGGCACGGGAACTACGCTGGTCGCGCGTGGAAGAAACATTTGGTGAAGATGCCTACCTGACATCGCAGTTTGGAGTTTCATTTGTGAAAGGTTTACAAGGAACTGATCTGAAAAGTAATACTAATGTTATCTCAACATTAAAAGCGATGGCCGGCCATGCCTCTCCGGAAAGCGGACATAATGCAGGGGCCGCTCATCTTGGCGAACGCGAGCTTCACGAATTCCTTTTCCCTCCGTTCGAAGCAGCTGTTAAGGCGGGCGCACTATCGGTGATGAGTTCTTACAATGAAATTGATGGCATTCCTTCAACAGCCAATCGCTACATGCTTACTGATTTACTTCGCAAGCAATGGGGATTTAAGGGGTTTGTTGTTTCAGACTTGTTTGCGATCCGAGGACTTGTAGGGCATGGCGTGGCTGCCGATACCAACGAGGCTGCGTTGCAAGCCCTTACGGCCGGTGTTGATTCTGATTTAGGCGCAACGGATTACTACCCTTCCCTTATTGGGTTGGCCAAAAGCGGAAAATTAAAACCGGATGTTTTGGATGAAGCAGTATATAGAGTCCTCAATGCAAAATTCACCGTAGGTCTTTTTGATCATCCCCTTACGGATGAAAGAAACACGTTGACTAAACCGGTTATCGCTGAACATCGGTCGCTGGCGCGTACCATTGCAACGGAATCAATCATCCTGTTGAAAAATAAAAATGCGCTGCTCCCACTCCGGAAGGATTATAAATCCATTGCCGTGATTGGTCCGAATGCGGATAACATTTACAACATGCTTGGCGATTACACTGCGCCACAAAAAGACGATGATGTGGTTACTGTATTGGAGGGAATCAGAAATCATGTACCGAAAGAAACGGTTGTGAAGTATGCAAAAGGGTGTGCTATCCGTAACGAGTCGGAAGCAGGATTTGAAGAAGCTATTAAAATAGCAAAAGAGTCGGACGTTGTGATTATGGTAATGGGTGGTTCCAGTGCCCGTGATTTTTCATCGGAGTATGAAGAAACGGGAGCTGCAAAAGTTTCGGAAGACGGACAGAATGATATGGAAAGTGGTGAAGGGTATGACCGGGCCACGCTAAATCTAATGGGAAAACAAGAGAAGCTGATGGCGGAGATTGTAAAACTTGGAAAGCCCG
>JBEBJH010000066.1:0-20407 GCA_040079965.1 Cyclobacteriaceae bacterium | reverse complement strand
GTTATGGTATATATTATAGTAATCGGGGTCGCGGCCATTGCAATTTATTTCTTCTTACAGGGACAGAGTAAAAGCAATAAATCCGTACCATATGTGCAAAATAACGAACCTGAAGAACGACAAAAGAGGCATTATTCTGAGATAAGGAAATATGAAAGAGAGAGACTCTTTTACAAACTTAAAGGAGTTGCATTTGACAATCGAACCGAAGCGTATGACGAGGTTGAAATGGAGGATATTGTTTTGGTTCGATTTGACAACAATAATCAATACGACAAAAATGCCCTTGGTGTATACACAAATAATGGGAAACTTCTTGGGTATATAGAAAGAGACCAAAGAAGGTTAATTAAGACCCTTAGAGAGGATCCCCAAAGTCTATGCTACATAAGAGAGAAAATCTTTGTGCCTCCTAGTGGAGAGTACAAAAATCCATATAGAGGTATAGAAATTGAAATTTGGGTTGGGTTCACAGACAACGAATTAGAAAAGGAAAAGCAAAGTCGAATTGACCGAAAAAAATAGAAAGGGAATGTATATTAAGAAAATTGAAATTGGTGAGAAATTCTTAGCCTATAGTAATCTAACTGAAAAGCAAAAGGAGGATGTTCTGAAAAGAATAGAACAAGCTAAAGAAAAGACTGGCTAAGCATGCTACCGCGAACGCACATATTCATACTCCAGAGTCTTCCCGAAAATTTTCCCCGCCTTTTTTATTCTTGATGACCACCTCTTCTTTTACCAAGAATGTCATCTTACTCCAGGGTGCATTTTACTCATTCAAATTTCCTACAACAACCCCTGCTCCTCAAGTGTTAATTTGAGTTTTTCGTGATTGGCCCAGAACTTTCGCTCTACCTCTTGCAGCAGTTTTTTAAATTCGGGCGAGGCTTCTGTTTCGGTAAGCTCCGGTCCTTTATCCATAAACAAAATAACCCAGTATTGGATATTGTCTTCTTGAGTAAATAGCCTGAGGTGTTCAAGCGCTTTGGCGCTATCATTCATCTGGCAATAGTATACGGCAAGCCCTATGTTTTTATAAGCTGTTTGATCTCTTTCGAGATATTTTCTGTACCGTTCATAGAATGCTTTTGCCTTTTCGGTTTCGCCTGCCAGTTCATACACCCGGCCGATTACCAGGTTTTCATGTTCATACACATCCAGTTTGTGGGTGTCGCGGTACCGGTTAAATCTTTTATAATACTGGTATGCGGTGTCATACTCGCGAAGATAATAACTCACTTTGCCAATATCCTGTAGTATATCAAAGCGGTTGGTGTCTCTTCTAAACTCTGTCTGCAAAAGTTGTCGCGTTTGTTTCAGGTCTCCGTTTTTCGCGTACACCACAAACGCCCGCACATATCGCGAGAAGGCGTTGTCAGGATAATACTCCAGCGATTTATCTATGTGTTTGAGTGCTTCATCTACAAAGCCCGTTTGTATGAGGGCATTACCCAGGCGCAAATGAAAATAGCTGATGGAAACAGAATCCCCCGAGTTGGCATCAAGCCGCAACCCTTTCAACGCATACTCCAGATACTTTCCGGTGTTGGGTAAGTTACTTGCATAGAAGTCGGCCAGCAAGCCGATAATTTGTGTGGAGTTGGGATTATACTCAAGTCCTTTCTCGAGGTAAGGAAGCGCCTCTTTGTATTCTTTTCTTATCAGGTAATACATCGCCTTAGCGGTTAAGCTCTCGGCCAGTTTAGAATCATTGAGTATTGCTTTATCCGCGAAAGCGCCAAGTTGATTCATATGGGGTCGCTCCGCTTTGTAAAGGTCCAGGTAATAGCAAGCCATACCCGCGCAGGCATAGGCTAATGCAAACGTGTTGTCTTTTGAAATCGCATCCTGAAAAAGAACAAGTGATTGCTTCAGGTTATCATCTCCGCCCTTTTTCAACAGATCAACGCCTTTCAAAAACACATCGTAAGCTTCAAGGTTTTGAGTTGGAATTTTTTGGATGCGGGATTTTTCTTCGGGTGTAATTATCACCTGTATCTCTCCGGCAATATCGTTGGAGATTTCCTGCTGCAAAGCAAAGATGTCTTTGGTTTCGCGCCTGTATTGCCGACTCCACAAGTGGCGATCGGTGGCACCATCAATCAATTGAATAGTTAACACAATGCGATCGCCCATCTTTTGTCCGCTGCCTTCTACAAAGTAGGTAACGTTCAGCTCGCTGGCCATCTCCGGAATTGTTTTGTTATTGTTCCGGTATTTTTCTACCGAGGTGCGACTGATTACGCGCAGGTCTTTAATCTTCTGAAGATTGTTGAGTGTAGCTTCCATCAGGCCGTTGACGAGGTACACATTGGTGCTGTCGTTACTATCGTTTTTGAATGGCAACACCGCGATAGATTTGTCAATGATCAACTCTTTTTCAGCTGGCCAATAGGTGTACGCAAGCCATCCCATCGCAACTATCAATAAACCCACAACTCCTATCAGAATAAATCTCTTATTACTTTCATTCGATGGAGGTGGGGCTACCGGAATTGGTTCAGGTTCGTGAGCACGCTTGCCTACTTCTCCGGGCGGATAGCCATAATATTCGCGAAAGCACTTAATGAAGTACGAGGTACTGCTAAACCCCACCTGGTGCGCCACCTCCGATACATTGAGTGAACCCGCACGCATCAACTCCATACCGCGCTTCAGCCTTGCCTCGCTGATAAGCTGACTAACCGAAAGATTAGTGGCTTTCTTTACTTTCCGCAGCAGATTGGAACGGCTCATATTCATAGCCCCGGCAAGTTCAGGCACCCCAAACTGTTCGTTGGCAATGTTCTGCTCTATCTCGGCCAAAAGCCGGTTTACGAATTCACGGTCTGCAAGAGCAACTTCAAGCATTGGGGGTTAATTATTGAACTGGATTTTCGCGTTAAGGTACCGCTGAATTTTACACGAATTTAGGTTTGTGAAGTCACTTGCGTCAAAATTTATATCGATGCGTCAAAATTAACACGTATTCGCGCAAAGTTGATGGTTTTGGGCGCAGGATTAATAAGCCTTGCCGTTGGGTTGCCCGTTTCTTTGCTGCATATAAAACAACCAAAAATTAAACTTTAACATCTATGAAAAATCAACCCATCAACACCGCCCTTTATGTTACACTGTTGGCTACAGCGCTATTACTTTCTGCCTGTGGAGGTAAAGGTAACGCGACACAAAATGCAGTCGAGTCTGACATCAAGGCTCCTGAAATCGACATTCACACTGCAGTAATCAGCGACAATATGGAAGCTGTAAAACAACACATTGCCGCGGGTAGTGATTTAAATGTACGCGATCCGTTTGGAGGATCCAGTCCCTTGATCAGTGCAGCAGTATTTGGCAAAACCGAAATGGCCAAATTGCTGATTGATGCCGGGGTTGATCTTAACTTTCAGAACAACGATGGCTCTACCGCTTTACACACCGCAGCTTTCTTTTGCCGGCCTGAAATCGTGAAACTGCTGCTGGAGAAGAATGTGGATAAAACCATCAAGAATAAATTTGGAGCAACGGCTTACGAAAACGTGGCGGGTTCGTTTAGCGATATAAAATCTGCCTACGATATGATGGGGAAAGTACTTGGCCCTATGGGATTAACACTCGACTACGCTTACATTGAAAAGACAAGACCTGAGATTGCTGAGATGTTGAAATAGGATTGAGACATGAGTATTGAGACATGAGATGCCTTAATCTCATATCTCACTACTCAAGTCTCATTCTCTCAAAACTAACTACTCTATACTGTTTCTATGAGACGATACGATATTGACTGGCTACGCGTAATTGCTATCGGGCTGCTATTAATTTATCATGTTGCCATTGGCTTTCAGTCGTGGGGTATCATGATCGCATTTATCACCACTGAAAAACCATGGGCGGCTTTATGGACGCCCATGGCTATGCTGAATGTGTGGCGGATACCCTTGTTATTTTTTGTTTCCGGCATGGGTGTGTATTTCGCCATGCAGCAACGCAACTGGAAACAGTTGATGACTGAACGGACTTTCCGAATCTGGCTGCCTTTTGTGTTTGGTATGTTTGCCATTGTGCCGCTGCATCTATTGTTGTGGCAGAATTATTATAAAATGGAACTAAACTATGTTTACGACCCTGGCCACCTGTGGTTTCTGGCAAACATTTTCATTTATGTGCTGGTACTCTCTCCCCTGTTGTTTTACCTGAAAAAAAACGAAACCGGAAAAGTAGTAGGGGTAATAAAAAAAATCTTCAGCAATCCACTCGGTTTGGTCATTGTGATAAGCGCGTTTGTAGCCGAGGTTCTGATCATTAAGCCCGTGCCTTATGAGTTGTATGCCATGACGTGGCATGGATTCTTTCTCGGCCTTCTTGCCTTCTTTTTTGGATTTTGCTTTGTGCTAAGCGGCCCGGCCTTCTGGCAAATGATTGTGAAGTGGCGCTGGGTGTTTCTTGGTGTCGCAGCCTCGTTGTTCGCATTGCGGTTATTCTACTTTGGAATGACTACGTCTAACTACCTGGTTGTAATCGAATCGCAAACATGGATATATACTCTATTGGCATTTGGCAATAAATATCTCAACCGACCGGGCAAAACGCTCACCTATTTAAGTCAGGCTGCGTATCCGGTTTACATCCTGCACATGATCTTTCTTTACCTGGGCTCGACACTTATTTTTCCGTTGCCGATTGCTGTGCCGCTGCAATTCGTATTCGTGTTGTTGTTCACGATTGGCGGATGTTTTGCCGCCTACGAAATTATCCGAAGGGTGCGCATCCTGCGACCCCTTTTTGGAATGGGGATGAAGACTCGATCATTGCCTTAGCCTCAAGGTTTTTCATGATTTAGTCCTTTCGAAATTTGCTAATTTTAGATGCGGTTAGAAAAATATCTGCAATTGCATATATTAAGGTTGTTGGCTGCAAGCGCCCTGAACAATTAAAATATTATAAACCCATGACACCAACTGGCCGCGACAAAAATATCGACAGTGTACTTTTACTTTTTGATACCAAAATATTTGTAACAACAAGTGAAATTGAAAATGTAGTTGGCAAATCAGAAAGAGATAATTCAATAAGTCAGATGCTTTCAATTGGTTTAATCCAATTATTGAAAGACACAATTGCGACTGGTGGAGGTGGACTTTGTTATATTCTAACGGCATTTGGTATCGAAGTTAAAAGGCATGGCTCTTGGACAAAGTATCTGACAGACAAGGAAGAAGAAAGACTATTATCAAAACGACAAATTGAATCGACCATAACAACTAACAATACAACAAGAATAATACTATATATAACCATTGCTATTGCAGGGCTAAGTGCTTGGATTAGTTGGCTTGACTATTCAAAATCAAATGAAGGGGAGCATCGTAACTCAGACAATGCTTTAATAAATTCCATCAAGCTGCTTCCCAAAATTCAGATACCAATTACATTCAACTCCAACAACCGAGAGAGCATTGAAAAATTAGCCCGTGTTGACAATGAGCTAGTGATTAAAATTCAAGAACAGATTCCAGGATTTGGAATTTTGGGGCAGTTATTTGAGACCGAGGAATTTTATGTTATAGTGGGAATTGTACCCAATGACGCAGGTTCACCAAGAATTATAACAATTGATGAAAAAGGAGAAGAGATTGACTCTTATATTATTTGGAAGACTGCTGGAGGTGGAATGGGTTCCTATTCAACTAACATCGTAACAATACTCCCCGACAGAACAATTTTGTTTATGGACAGCACCCTGACAAGAAATATAAATGAGGAAGGAACAGACGAAATAAAAGGTACTGACTCAATTTCAGTGATAACTTAAGAAGTACGTAATTACGGACAAAGGAGAAATTAAAACGTTGGACTAAGCACCAGCAGTCAACAAAGGGGCCTTATGCCAGCTGCAGGCGTCATAAACACAGGTCGTTACTCTAATGTCCTCTCTGAAATCTTCCCGGTCTTTTTATTCTTGATGATCACCTTCTTCGCTCCGTAGTGGGTCATCTCTTCTTTTACCAGGTAATGATCCGCATCGTACTCAACGAGGTGACCATCTTTGCTTACTCCTACTTTGCCTCGCCAGATGTCCAGCTTCACGGGTTCCCATAGTTTGGTCTTTGCTGATTTATACGCGGCATCCAACACCGAGTTTACGACATAGCCATCATAAAAAGTTTCCCGTGGCTGCACTCCTTTCTCCATCGAGTTGAACATATCCATAAACATGTGATTGTAGCCCAGCTCATTTAACTCATCGCCTACGGGAAACAACCAGCCCTTGTCTGTCTCTGCTTTTTCGGCCACATAACTGGCTGCCTTGCCGGTTGTAAACATTTCAAAACCGGTGCGCAAAAAACTATTTACCCAAATGGTTCCTTCAGTGCCCATCACTTCATCGCGCAAATCCAATCCCCCGCGGAACGTCCAGCTTACTTCGAATTGTGCAATGGATCCGTTTTCATATTTGATCAACCCGATGGCGTGATCTTCGGCATCAATAGGTTTTACCTGTGTATCGGCCCAGCACATCACCTCAATGGGTTTGATGTCTTTGCCAATGTAACTGCGGGTAATTTCCACGCAATGACAGCCAAGATCAAGAATGCAACCACCGCCCGCTTGCTCAAGATCCCAGAACCAATCGCTGTGCGGTCCGGGGTGTGTTTCGCGCGACTTTGCCCAGAGAATTCTACCCAGCGCTCCGTTCTTTACACTTTCATGCGCCTTGATGAATTTTGGTGTGTAAACCAAATCTTCCAGATAGCCATTGAAGATGCCAGCCTTCTCGACAGCCAGCAACATCCGTTTCGCTTCTTCGGCATTACGACCGAGTGGCTTGGTGGTAATCACTGCTTTCTTGTGCTTACAGCAAAGGTTCACTGCCTCCTCATGCAAATTGTTGGGCAGCGCAATGCAAACTACTTCCACTTCAGGGTGATTGATTGCCTCTTCCATAGTGATTGTAGAAAAGGGCACCTTATAATCCGCAGCAAACTTCTTTGCGCTTTCTTCCCTACGCGAGTAAATAGTAACAATTTTGTCCTTGCTTCTATAGCCTTGAAGCGAGTCAGCATAGAAACGGCCGATGAAGCCGGAGCCGAGCATAGCGATTTTCATGATGGGGGATTTTAGTTTTAATAATATTTACGATTCAAGGCCTGTGAGGACACAGACCCTGGAGTTACGATTTATGCTGTTTTGATTTCCTTCTTCTCCTTAAAAAACAAAATAAAATAGATTAGCACACCTACGGCAATATATGCTGGCACCATCCAAATAGATTGCCATTGAAAAGCTCCATCGGTTGTATAATAGTCAGCAGTGAATCCGGAAAAACGGGTGCCAATTACCATACCCACGCCATAGGTGGCAAACGTAAAAAGACCTTGGGCGGCATTTTTTATTTTATCGCCTGCTTTCTTTTCTGTGTACATATAGCCCGTTACAAAAAAGAAATCGTAACAGATGCCGTGCAGAATTATACCTGCGTATAACATCCAGATGCTGGAATCAATATTTCCATAGGCAAAAAATACATAGCGCAAGATCCAGGCGGCCATACCCAATAACAACATCTTCTTCACCCCAATCTGGTTGAATAAAAATGGTATGGCTAGAATAAATACAGCCTCGGACACCTGGCCAAACGTCATTTTGAACGCTACGTTTGTCATGCCCACTTCGTTGAGAAACACATTGGCAAAGCCATAATAAAACGAGAGTGGTATACAAACCAAAATAGCTGCGATAAAGAAAATGAGATAGGGTTTATCTTTGAATAGCACAAAGGCTTCGGTGCCAAGCGGGCTCTCGCTGGTCTTTCCTTTCGGAGGAGTATTGGGTAATATAAAACTGGAAATGCCTAATGTTAATGAAGCAATGGCGGCCATCTTGAATGTTACTGCCGATTTATCAAGGCCCAATGAACTGATCAACACTCCGGCAATGATCCAACCCAAGGTGCCAAACACACGAATCCAGGGAAACTGTTTGCCCGGATCAGTCATTTGACCAAAGGCAATACTGTTCGACAACGCGATGGTAGGCATATAGAGGAGTGAATAAACAAGAATGATCCAATAAAAGGTAGTATTGTTATCCACTAACGTAGCGAGAAATAACAATGCCGCGCCTACCACGTGTAGCACCCCCATAATTTTCTGAGCCGAGAAAAACCGGTCAGCAACCATGCCCACAAAAAATGGCGAAATAATAGTGGCAATTGCCAACGCACTATAGGCTGCACCAATCTGTGTGCCGGTTGCACCCAAAAACTCAGACATATACGTTCCCATCGTTACATACCATGCACCCCAAATGAAATATTCGAGGAGCATCATTACAGATAGCTTGGTAAATACAATAGGCTTCATAGTCTTCGGGTTAATGTGAAGAAAGATAGAAACGCTTTTAGTAATTAAGAAGCCGCAACCCGCTAATTTATCTGAGCGGTTACCGCCTTCTTTGCAGGTTCGCTAGTTCTCACCAGGTCGGTAGCGCGATTCATTAAAAATCAACCGAGCATCTTTAACCTTCATGATCTCGGGCAGGGTAAGGTCGGGCTTTCGCGATGCATAACTATTTACAATTTGCCAGCCCACCCAGGTACCAATGCGGCCCGGTGCCTGGTCCCCAACTTCGTAAGTCTTAGGGCGCTCGGCAATGTAGCGCTGCTTTACTTGCGCACTGGTAGCAAAAAAGGCTTCGTCCTCCACCATGCGTTTCCAGATCATATCCTGGTTGGTCCGGGCTCCCGCAATTTCTTCCGATGTGTAGCCAATAAAAATACTATCGGCTACGCAAGGCATCATGTGCTTGGCAAAGTAATAAGCCTTTCCATAGGTTATCATATCGGCTAAAACAGTGCGATCCGTTAAATCGGTTTCGTTGTAGCGGGTATCAATTCCATAAAGCAACATCACCGAGGGAACAATAAAATTCTTTTGATACCTGCGCAGCATATACTCATACATGTTGGGTCGGTAGCGGGCGCCCTTTCCCAGGTAATAATCCAACCCGACAATAATTAATGAATCACTGACAAAGAGATCGCTTTCCAACCCGGTGATTACAGTTTGAATTTTAGGAATTTGAAAATCCGGATAGTAATACTTCATGGTGACGAACGCATTCCTGAATTCTTCTTTTAAATAAGCTCCGTCTCCAAAAACTCTTTTTGTTTCAAAGAGCAACGTATCGATGTGCGGATTTGAAAACCGTGCATACAGTTCATTGATAAACACGGAATCACTTGGATAGGCACTGCGGGTGAAAACAAAATCGCGCAAGGTTGTGTGGCGCGAAAAGAAATCTATCAGTTGCTGCTTGCTGGTGATTGCCGGAAGTGAATCTTCCAATTGCTCAAACTCCAGTTCAATCGCCAGGTCTTTTGTTTGGGGGATAAAGGTGCATTTCTCTTCGGCATCAAAATCACACCCCGCCAATGCAAAGACCAACACAAAGAAAAAACCCAGAAAGCGCATGATTATTTTTTTTTGCAACGCGAAGATGTGGAGAAATTTAACAGATCACAAAATTTGCCGTGGGTACTAAGTATTCTATTACAAGTATTTTCGTTGGATTGCAATTGTACCTTGTTATTCTGAATTTGCAGTCTAATTTTTTACCTGTGTCATCTCAACCCAAGCATATAGCCGTAGCCGGCAACATCGGATCTGGAAAAACTACCCTTGCAGAGAAACTCTCCAAACATTATGGCTGGACTCCCCTGTATGAATCAGTCGATCACAATCCTTACCTACGCGACTTTTATGATGACATGACGCGCTGGGCATTTCATTTGCAGATCTATTTTCTCAACAGTCGCTTTAACCAGGTACGGCAAATCCGCGAAAGCGAAAAAACGATTATCCAGGATCGTACGATCTACGAAGATGCTCACATCTTTGCTGCCAACCTGCACAAGAGCGGCCACATTAATGAGCGTGATTACCAAAGCTACCTTGACATCTTCAATTCGATGATCAACTTTGTGCAGCCACCAGATCTGCTGATCTATTTGAAGGCCGACATTCCAAAACTCGTGCAGCAAATTCAAAAACGCAACCGCGACTATGAATTCAACATCAAACTAGATTACCTGAGAACGCTGAATGAACATTACGAAAAGTGGATTGGTGGATATAAGCTTGGTAAGCTGTTGGTCGTGGACGTAAATAACATGGACTTCGTTGAGCGTGTTGAAGACTTCTCAGATATTGTGGGAAAGATTGAACTGGAACTGAACAGCTTATTCAGCTAAATGAAAGCGCTCACCTTTCATGGTAAGGATACGGTACTTTATGAGTCGATTCCCGATCCGGAAATTTTAGCTCCCACAGATGTAATCGTTAAAGTAAATCTCTGCGCGATTTGCGGCTCCGATCTGCACGTGTATCATGAGCATGAAAAAGGTTTAGATCATGGTACCGCCATGGGTCATGAGTTTGTAGGCGAACTTGTTGCTGTTGGAAAGTCTGTTAAAAAACTTCGTGTTGGAATTCAAGTAATGAGTCCTTTCACGACAAGTTGCGGAAATTGTTTCTATTGTAACATCGGATTAACCTGTCGCTGTATTTACGGACAATTATACGGCTGGCGTCAGCATGAGAAAGGATTGCACGGTGGCCAGGCCGAATTTGTGCGAGTGCCATTGGCCGAAAGTACGTTGATGAAAATTCCTGAAGGGGTAACGCTCGAAGAAGGATTATTTCTTGGGGACATTTTATCTACCGGGTTCTTTTGTGCTAAACAAACTGAGATTAACCCTAAAAACACCTATGTGGTTGTCGGTTGCGGGCCGGTTGGGCTAATGGCAATTTTAGGTGCGCTTGAATACGGTGCCGAAAAAGTATTTGCTGTTGACACAATACCCGAACGATTGGATATGGCCCGGCAATTCGGGGCGACTGTAATTAATCCTTCCTACCTGAATCCGGTGGATGCAATAAAAGCTATCACAGAGGGTCGTGGTGCAGATGGTGTGATGGAGGCGGTGGGAAACTCTGCTACCAATAAACTGGCTTATGAACTGGTGCGGCCCGGAGGAATTATTTCGGCTGTCGGTGTTTGCACGGATGAGCATCTTGCTTTTTCGCCTACGCAGGCCTACGATAAAAATCTAACGTATAAAGTGGGTCGGTGCCCGGCTCGTTTTATGATGGATGAACTCGTGCCCATGGTGCAAAAGAAGAAATACAACTTCACTTCTATCATCAGTCACTTGTTATCATTGAGCGAAGGCGTTACCGGCTATGATATTTTTGCAAACAAGAAAGATAACTGTTTAAAGGTGGTGCTGGAGGTATAGGGTCCGAGGTTAAAAATTTAAAATACCCACGATGTCTACCCGCAGAAAATTTATTAAGTCCGGATTAAGCGGACTCACAGCCATGCCACTTTTGAGTGCGGGACTCTCCAATAAAGTTTCTCCGCTTCCGGATTTTCGAAACCCTGCCAATGATGATGAATTGTTTGCGATGGTGAGAAAACAACTCCTGGTTCCTGAGAATCGGATTTATCTCAATACCGGTAGCCTGGGACCAAGTCCGTTACAAGTGATTGATGCGATGCATACCTATACGCGACAACTGGAAATGAATCCGGTGGGAGAAAACTGGGGCCCGCTGGGAAACCAGATGGAATTGGTGAGAAAGAAAGTGGCCGACTTTATTCATGCCGATGTTGAAGAGGTAATCTTAACAAGAAACACTACGGAAGGGCTCAACCTGATCGCTCAATCGCTGGATCTGAAGAAAGATGATGAGATTCTTACAACAACGCTGGAACACGGTGGTGGCGAAGTGGGGCTTGAGTTTTTAGTGAAGACCAAGGGGGCTGTTCTCAAAAGGATGGAACTACCCATTCCCGCCAAAAGTGCGGAGGAAATTGTGAAAGCGATTGAGAAAACCATCTCATCAAAAACAAAGGTGTTGATGTTGAGCCACGTGAACACCGTTACTGGGATGCTGATGCCCTTTGCGGAGATTGCAAAAATCACAAAGCCAAAAGGAATTTACCTGATTGCTGATGGGGCCCAGGCCCCTGGACTAACCAAGGTAGACGTAAAAGCATTAGGTGTCGATGCTTACTCCGCCAGCGGTCACAAGTGGCTGATGGGTCCTAAAGAAACTGGCTTTCTATATCTAAATAAAAGTTTTCAGGAGAAAGTGAACCCCGTATTTACTTCGTCAGGATTTGCGACCTACACAGCCTCTTCAGGCACGCGTAACGTTGCCACCATTATCGGGTTAGGTGTGGCGCTCGATTGGCATACCCGCATTGGGTTAGACAAAATTGAACAACGTTGTCTTGAGATGCGTGCTTACTGTCTTGGTGAATTAAAAAAACTTAAGGGCTTAAAAATTATCAGTCCGGAGGCAAAAGAGCTATCGACAGGCATTGTTAGTTTTTCGCTCGATACAGTCAAAAACACGGACGTGTTTAATAAACTTAAAGAACAGGACATCATTGTTAAACTTCTCACTCAACACAATGCTATCCGCATTTCATGTCACATGTTTGTGTCGAAAGAGGATATTGATCAATTCATTACGAAGTTGAAAGATTTATTGTAGGTGCTTAAACACTCTTCGTTCCTGGGAGATCAAAGAGCGCCCTTCAACTACTCAAAACGAAATAGCTGTTACGAGAGAATAGACATTTTGTATGAATCCAACTGTGGTAGAATCTATTAGTGGACCCGTATTCTCTAGCCGCAACTCTGTCCATAGTTCCTTTTTTTTACCAAGCTTCAATTGATAGCCCAATCCAGCGGTAAAACCGGTTTGACTGGAATAAAAATCAAATTTGTCCTTTTCGACAACGGGAGGGCTATTAGGAAAAAATGAAAAGCTCCGGACGTTTATGAATTCCGCATCAAGCTTAAAAGTTTCTATGAGACCCCCTTTTAAAAACAGGGAGCTATTGGTGTTAAGTGCAAAATTATACTTCACTGTAATAGGTAAATAAATGTAAGTGTAATTGATGGTTATGTCATTAACATCGTACGTTGACTTTTTTGAGATAACAAGATCGTTCAATGAATTTTTAACATACCGAAGCTCCGTATAGAATGAAAAACGATCATCGATGCGAGGGCTGGATAAGGTAAATCCTATGCCCGGAGAAATTGAAACCTGGGATAAATCCGCTTCTTCCAGATAACCTAACGCTCCCTTAAATGGAGTTGTCACATCAACCTTAATCCTCGCGTAACTTAAGCCGATCAACGGGCTATATTTAATCTTGAAGAGAGGAATGCTTTTCTTATAAACCAAAGCATTTGACCGAACACACTTGTTATAATTTTCAACGAGAGAAGTCAGTGAATTTTCATCCAACCTCGTTTTATCAATAATTTTATCTATCTGCGGACAATCCGACATGGTTGATTTCAAAACCCCTATATAATTCATTTTCCGATGAACAGACGTTCCCATTTTTACTTCTTCAATGTTAAGCAACTGGAGTTGATTATTGTGCAGAATAAAAAAGTCTTTATCTCTTAAAAATAGCCTTGCGTTGCCGTCCACGAGCGTTTGCGCATACGAGGGTACCTCGTGAATAAGAATGCTCCTGAAATACCGATAGTCGGTAATCACCACTATTTCAATCTGTGCTGGTTGTAATTCTTCTACTGCCGATTCATTGTTTTTCTTGAAATAGAACTCATTGGGAGAATTAATATCGCCTCTTGGCTTAATGAAACCTCGTATAGTATCGTTATTTTCATTTATGAAGAAGCCTTCACGAAAAATATTCTGAGCGAATGAACTCAAACCAAGGAATGATAATAATATGGCTAGGCCAAAATACCGATTTATGGTTAAGGTCATATGAGTTTTGCGTTATGGTTTATTGCAGAAAAAAACTATCTTCTTCCATACTCTCTACCCAATTATACTCAAATTCAAAAGCATTAGTAAACGGCCGCTTACACTACTGCCCAACCATAAATACAGCATTAGAGAAAATCATCTTTCCATTTTCCCAGAAGCAGCGGAACATCGGGTTATCAACCATGTAAACAACCTGACCCTTGCCTTTGTCTTCCACACCAAACACGAGTGTGTTCTCCAATTGCTTGTTGATCTTATAGCCGGCAAAGCCGATTAACGGTTTTTGCTTTCCTTTCAGAATGCCTACGTTCCAGCCTTTATCAAGATAGGTGTAGTGGCGCTCGCTGGTGCGGAGCGATAAATAGGAATCACCCAATCCAAACGCAAGTGGATGGGTTTTATCAAGAGTCACTTTATAAATCGCGCCAAAAATGTTGTTAGATAATTCCTTGCGCTCGGCCTCTCCGTATTTCACCGGACCTTCTTTTTCCTTCTGATCTTTCTCTGCCTTTTCAGCCTGTTTCTTTGCGTCCTCAGTAGCAAACTCTTTTAATCCAAATCCTTTCTTCTCCGCAAAAGCGGAGGCTCCACCGGCAATCATAATCAACCGGCCGCCATCACTCACCCATCGGTCAATGGTGGTTAACGTGGCTTCATCAAACATGCGGTAGCTTCCATCAGGCACAATGAATACATCATATTTCCACAAATCAACATTACGGAAATTGTCTGTGCCCAAAATCGTAACCGGATAGTGAATCTGTTGCTCAAAGAAATACCAGATTTCACCATGAGCCAGTGAAGAAGTCTGATCGCCACCCAGCAAAGCAATGCGCGGAGCTTTCAGGTAATTTACTTCCGATGAGCCAAAATCAGAACCTTTATCTACATACCCGGTGGTCGCGATATAAACTTTCCTGCCAAAGGTCTTAGCGGTTGACTGAACCATATTATCAAAATCAGCAACGCTTTCGTTGTTTCTGCGCGTTACAATCAATGATCCCGGTTCGAAGACCTGACCACTGAGTGAGAATCCCTTTTCGCTGCTGCGAACTTTCACACTCTTCTTCATTAAAGCAGCCAAAAACTCTACATCATTTAAACTTTGGTAGCGAAAAATGTAGGCATAAGGCTTAGTAGAAATAGTTTCTGCAACAACTGACTTAGGTTGAAATGGTTTTGCTACCGAGATCTTTTCATTCAATGCATAAGCTTTCAGTCCGTAGCCGTAAATCAAATTCCAGGCAGTGATGTCATACGTAAGTGAGTCGGCAAGTTTAGTTTGTGGCTCAAATACCGTGGTGATAAATCTGCCTTTGGGTTGATGGATATTGATTATGATGTCGTCCGTTGAAACAGAAACATTAGTGACAGATTGACTCTGGTAGTCAAAACCACGGGCAGCTTTACCAGCAGCGGCATGACCATACTGAATGCTGTGCGTAGAAAGCCATGCTGTGAGTTTGTTCAGTTTGTCTGTATTATTATCGCCTTTAATCACATAGGTTTTATAAGGAACTGCAGGTGCGTTGATGTTTTCCTTAAAATACTTCTCAAACTCATCTACTAACCGGGTGGCATTTACTGAAGATGCTTCAATCGTGGCCATACCCGTTGTAAAGTGATGCGTAAGGCGATCTTTCAATGTCATCGGGTCGTCTTCGGTGGTGGTTACGGTAAGTCCGGCACCGATACCTCCTTTTTCATAGGTCATTCCAATAGCTCCGCTATACGTTGGGTATGTATCGCCATAGCTGGGATAGTAAAGATCAAAGCGTTCTTTGGTAAAATACAACCAGCCTTGTTCATCAAAGTATTTTGCGTTGTTCCTTCCGATTGTGTTCTGGAATTCACGTTGCCAGGGTGTGATTACCTCATGGAAAGGCTCGGCAGCCGGTGCGAAGTAATAGGGATTATTGTACCCTTGCTCGTGATAGTCAACGTGAACGTGTGGCATCCATTGGTTATAAATTTTTATCCGCGACTGCGATTCAATTTGCGTTTCCCAGGCCCAGTCCCGATTCAAATCAAACAAGTAATGATTGGCTCTGCCGCGTGGCCAGAGTTCGGCATGCTCGCGTGCCTGCGGATCGGCATTGGGTGGATTGTTTCCATATTGATTATAGAAATTAGCAAACCGGTCGCGGCCATCAGGATTGATACAAGGATCCATAATCACGACAGTGTTTTTCAACCATTCTTTTGTCTTCACATTGTCGGGATTTACCAATTCATAAACCGTTTTCATGGCCGCTTCCATTGAGTTGGCTTCGTTACCGTGTACGTTATAACTCAGCCATACAATGGCCACTTTCGTGGAAGGCGTGCCCTCCATCATTCCGGTACGTTTTAAATTATCCTGCCGGATTTGTTCGAGATTTTTAAAATTATCAGGGGAGGCTATCACCGCATAAATAAGGGGTCGATGCTCATACGTTTCGCCATATTGATTTACTTCCACATTGCCCGATACTTCATCAACATGCTTGAAATATTCAACCATGCGGTGATGTCGCGTAAAGCGATCACCCAGTTCATAGCCCAGAAATGCGGCCGGGGTTTGTAGTTGTGATTGCGCCACTGAAACAATGACAGTTGAACAGGTAAATAGAATCAGGATAATTTTCTTCATAGAGAATTGATTGTGCGACAAAAATGGAAATAATTTTAACTCTGCTTCAACAGCTTTTTGATTTGTGGCTGGTGATGAATGATATGTTCACCGAAAAACCGCAAAGCCTGATGGATATTTAACTTTCCGGCTACCGGATGTTTATAAATTTTCCGCCAGATCTGATCATCGGCAATCCGACTTAGTAATTCTTTGAGTTCGTTTCGGGTCTTTGTCCAGGCTATTTCAATTTGTTCAACACTCTCAAACGCGGGAGTATTTTCAACCACCAGCCTGGGGGCTTTGAACTTAAGAGGTAGTCGTTGTGAAACTTTTAAGGTCAACGTCTTAATCTCCTCCCATAACCCGGTATTCTCTACTGTCTTTATTCCCTGCATTTTTTTGTTCACGTAGTTGATGGAAAGTTGCTCGGCTGTTATCAGGTGTGCCAAAATCCGGCTAATGGACCACTTTCCTGGCGGGTGTCTGTTCAGAATATCAGGAGAAAGTTGTTTGATTTCACTCAACAGCGAAGTGCGTTGAGCCTCAAGTTTTTCGAATGATTGTAATAGGGCACTGTTCAAGGCGTTTCTGGTTTGAAGTAAAAGTAGCTTAACCAAGTTGGCAGCATCAATTCCTTTTTCTAAATTTAATCAACCTAACCAAAAACCAAATCACATGAACACAAATTATGCAGGATTCTGGCTACGCTTTGTGGCTTTAATTATTGATGGAATTATCGTGGGGGTTGCGCAATCATTTATTATTGTTCCCATTCTAGGCGTAATGGGGTTTAATCTCGCAAATGATTTGCAAAACGGAGACATGAGTGAAGCTGAAGCTGTTGGGATGATTGCCAGTCTGATGGCAACCATGGGCACAACAATTTTGATTTCAGGTATTATTAGTATTGTCTACTATGTTCTAATGGAAACTTCTAAGTTTCAGGGAACCGTAGGCAAAATTGCATTGGGACTAAAGGTTACCGACATGAATGGTGAAAAGCTAGATTTTTCAAAATCTCTTATCCGTAATCTTGGTAAGATCATTTCAGGTATTATTCTTTACATCGGCTATATCATGGCCGGCTTTACCGAAAAGAAACAGGCATTGCATGATATGATTGCCAGCACCTTGGTTGTTAAGAAATAAATTTGTTAGCTGTCTTACATCTTTAAGATGTAAGACAGCTATGCAACCTATGCCATAAACTGAATTCGGTTTTTTAGCATAACGATGTTGGCGGGCAGATACCCAGCCATCTCTCCTTCAGCTTCAATAAAGGCAGGCGTAGGAGAAGAAAGTTCGAGTTCCTCAGTGGTGGCATACAGGATGGAATAGTCCTTCACTCTTTGTTTATTCTTTAATCGTTGCAGCACTAGTAAAAATTTCGGCAAGGCCATATCCGTGGCAATCAATGTATTGAAAATACCATCATCTGGCTCTGCATCAGGGGCGATGTAGATTTTATTTCCAAACGATTTTCCATTGGCAATCGCTACTACTCTTGCTTTTCCCTTCCATGTCCAGTCTTTAGTCGTCACTTCAAACCTCTCAATTGGATGTGTAAGAAAAGTGTTTAACACGCTTGCAAAATATCTAAAACCAGGACCCAGCCATCGCGGTAAGCGTTCAATACGTTGAACTGTTGCCGGACCCATCCCCATACTGCATACATTAATAAAGTAACGCACGGACTGACCCCCCTCCTTTCCAAGACAAGAAATTTTGCCCACATCAATAGGCTTGGACTTTCTATTGATAAGCAAATTAATTAGTTGAGATGGCTCTGGCCGAACGCCCATCAACGCAGCAAAATCATTTCCTGACCCCAATGGAATAACACCTAAAACAGGTAGTGGGCCCTCTATACTTAATAGACCATTCAAAACCTGGTTCAAGGTACCATCGCCACCGGCAGCAAGCACAATATCAAAATGGCTCATCGCTGCTTCGCCCGCTAACTGAATAGCATGGTTGGGAGATTTCGTTTCAAAAACTTCTACAGAAAATTCTTTCTTAAGGGGCGGAAGAATGGATTGATAAAAAGTCTTCTTCTTTGTCGAGATACCATTTAAGATAATTGCAATGTTCAATTTTTCAGAAGCAATTAGTGGATGCAAGTAATTCACAATTTTATTTTCCCTTACCCGTGTTCCTCGGCCACCCTCTCTCCCCGGGGAGAGGGCTGGGGGATTACTTACAGTTTTTCTTAATCGCTGCCTTTGCCTCGGGCGAGCCGAGCTCTTCTGCATGCTTCAGGTCCAGGCAGCCATCGTAATTATTGTTCATCATCAACTTTACAAGTCCGCGCTGATAATATGTCTCGGGATCGCTCGGGTAAAGCTCAATGGAAAAGGTATAATCCTCTACAGCGCCTGCATAATTCTCTTTTTCGGTTTTGCTCAGAGCGCGATTGTCGTAATAGGTAGGATTGGTTTCATCCAATTCAAGTGCTTTTGTGTAATCGGCAATGGCGCCATCGTAATCTTCCATGGTGTGTTTTAAAACTCCACGCAGGTTATAGGTCTCCGGATCCTGATTATTGAGTTCAATGGCTTTCCCATAATCTTCCAATGCACCTTTCAAATCTTCCTTGGCTGTTTTAGCGAGTGCCCGGTTTTCAAACTTAAATGGATCTTGGGGATCAAGTCGAATCGATTCATTGTAATCGGCAATGGCCCGATCAAAATTAGATGTATTATAGAACGCGACACCTCGGTAGTTGTATAGGTTAGCATCACTCTTATCTAACTCAATGGCTTTGCTGTAATCGTCTACCGCGCTTACGAACTCACCCAACTCTGCTTTTACCAATCCCCGGTTAAAATATTTATCCGCATCGGGTGGTCCAAGTTCCAGGGCTTTTGAAAAATCAAAGTATGAACCTTGCAGATCTTCAATATTGTATTTGGCAAATCCTCGATTGGTGTAGGCGTCCGTATATTTCGGACTGAATTTGATGGCTTTGTCCAGATCTAGAATGGCTCCTTCGTCATCGCCTAAATTGATTTTAGATTCTCCGCGAAAGTTTAACGCTTCCGCAAAGGTTGAATCAATCTCTAAAGCAAAATTAAAATCGCCAATAGCACCATAATAATCCCTAAGTTCCATACGCACCTGACCGCGCAAAGAAAACGCATTCTTATTGCGGGGATTTGATTCAATAATTTTAGTAAGATCGGTCTTAGCGCCTGCAAAGTTTCTTGCCTCCAGCTTTTTGCGAGCTGCTTCCAGGGCAGGATCCGTTTGGGCGAGAGCCAGCACAGGAAATAATAAGAAAATAATAATCAGGTTTTTCATGCAATTAATTTCTGATCAGGCAAGTTAACAAGAATTGCCGGATCAAAAACGCAACCAATCGAATTGCTCGCTTCGATTACCACAACGTGCTCGCACTTTGCGGGGAACTGGACGAGACACCCAATGTCCTTCTACCCAAACATGTCTTTTATAACTCGGACTCCATTTCCAAAAGCCATTTACCCAAATCGTGGCAGGGGCAGAAATACAGGGTCTTACTTTCACCGTTACCTGCGCCTGGCTGGTTTTAGCAACCACCACGATGAGAACGATCGCTAAAAACATCGAAAAGGAAATCAGCTTCTTCATAACTTCTGAATTTACGTCACTTGGATGCCTGATTAAGTCGGGGGTTTAATGCCACCTAAACAATTTTTAGAACCTGATTACCTGATTATCGTAAATTGCTTTGTTAATAATTTATTCTATGAAGCAACGAGTACTGTTTCTCTCATTTTGGGTTGCCTGTTTGGTGGTAAACGCGCAGGAAAAGCCGTTGGATATGAAGATGGATTTCGAGCAATATGATCCGCCATCAACCTTAAAGGTAGAGGAACACAAACTGAAAAAATCCAAGTTCCCATTCATCGATATCCATAATCACTATGGCAACATGAACACGGCCGACTTAAGCGAACGTGTGAAGTTTATGGACCAGCTGAATATGGCCGTGATGGTG
>JBEBJH010000065.1:0-20495 GCA_040079965.1 Cyclobacteriaceae bacterium | reverse complement strand
CTAGTTAGCTGTCCTGAAGATATTGTCAACTAAAAATTTCAAGCTGATTGAAGCAGTCGGGTGTGCTTTTCTGAATCTGCGGCATATACCAGACAAGCCTGAACATCCTGAAGGGTTAGTTCAGGAAAATCGTCAACAATCTGCTGTGCTGTCATACCAGAAGCAAGGTAGCTAAGCACATCATACACCGTAATCCGCATTCCGCGGATACACGGCTTTCCGCCCCGCTTCCCTGACTCAAGGGTTATTATTTCATTATATGCCGGTTTTATAATCAAAACTAATGATTTTCGGCTTTAGAAAGGCAAATAAAAAAGCCAATGTGAATCACACATTGGCTTTCAAATCGGCTTCTGCCAAATTATTTCTTAGCCGCTGCTTTGGCTTTAAATTCTTCCTTGATCATCTCTATATCAACAGCTTTTGCCACAGGCTTGAAGTTTTGCACTTTCAAACTGGTCCTTCTGCGGGCTGATTTAGCCTTATCCTTGCGGTTCTTTCTCTTCAAACGGGTAACTGACATAACTTTTGCTTTTAAAGGCTGCAAAAATAAGCAGGTTTTGCAATTTTATGCCACCAATCGAGAGATTATTTCTATTTGGCTCTAAAATCCGTGAATCTGTGGCTTAGTGATTAAATTGCCCTGTTTTTATTATGGAAAAACCCACTTTACCGAAAGGCACCCGCGACTTTGGCCCGGCACAGATGGCCAAGCGACAATTTATATTGAATACTATCCGGCAGGTATTTCAAAAATACGGCTTCCAGCCCCTCGAGACCCCAGCCATGGAGAACCTTACAACCCTTACAGGGAAGTATGGGGTGGAAGGGGATCAACTGCTTTTCAAGATTCTAAATTCAGGTGATTTTCTTAAGAACTTCAAGAGTTACCTTATGTTCCCTAACGAGTTGTCAAGCTCTCGTTCAATTTTCAAGGATATTGCTAGAGAATCGAAAAAACAAAATTTTAAGACATTCGATATCTGCTTAAAGTCTCTAAAAATTACCCTATATAAAGGGGATGAAATTTTCGAAAAAATTGATGAATTCTATTCACAAAATTCAGGGGTTGTAGAGTCTGTTTATAGAAATTTAACTGAGGGTTTCATCTCTGAAGAAGAATTCACTGATCAAATTGATCTCCTCTTTAGAAATTTTGCCACTCAATATCTTTTGAAAAGGTTAACCCCAAGTGAATTAGTTTTCAATCAGAGTATATCGTTATCCGAAAAAGGTCTCCGCTACGATCTCACTGTTCCCTTCGCTCGCTATGTAGTAATGAATCGAAATGAAGTAACCTTTCCATTTAAACGTTACCAGATTCAACCCGTATGGCGGGCGGATCGACCACAGAAAGGAAGGTACCGCGAGTTCTATCAGTGCGATGCCGATGTGGTGGGAACAGATTCATTGATTTGTGAGGCGGAGATTGTACTCATGATCAAAGAAGTCTTTAAGGGATTAGGCATTGCTGACTTCTCAATTAAAATCAATCATCGCGGAATACTCTCAGGTTTGGCCGAGTTGTGTGCGGCTAAAGACCAGCCTGCCGGTCAGGCAGGAAATGAATCATCTCTGTTTGTAGCCATCGACAAACTGGATAAGATTGGTGAAGAAAAAGTAAAAGAAGAATTACGCAGCCGTGGTTTTTCAGAGACTAGTCTGAGCACGTTATTCGAGATTGTAAATTTTAAAGGCACCACTCAACAGAAGATTGAATTTCTTTCCAATAAGTTTTCCACTACTCCAACCGGTCAAAAAGGAGTCTCAGATTTTAAAGCAGTTTTGAATTTGCTTTCCGGATATGGAGCTACCGAAGAGCATGTTGAGTTCGACATCGCTCTTGCCCGTGGCCTGAGCTACTATACAGGCTGCATCTTCGAAGTAACGATTAACAACGTATCCATCGGTAGTGTAAGTGGTGGCGGTCGCTATGATAACCTCACGGGAGTGTTTGGATTGCCTGGAGTTTCGGGTGTTGGGTTTTCGTTTGGAGTAGATCGTTTATACGATGCCATGGAAGAATTAAAACTCTTCCCACAGGAAGCGCAGATCTCCAGCAAAGTATTGATCGCTCATTTTGATGCAGAAAGTCAACGTTACGGACTTAAGGTACTGCAAACCCTGCGAGCCAATGGCATTGCTTCCGAGATTTATCCAGACTCTGTAAAAATTCAAAAGCAATTAGACTATGCCAACAAAAAGTTAGTGCCGTATTCAATTGTTATTGGATCAGAAGAAGTGAAGAGCGGATTACTGGCTTTCAAAAACATGAAGACCGGAGAACAGACTAAATCAGGTATTGATGATATTTTAAAGACACTAAAGTAGGCAATAGGCAGTAAGCAGTAGGCAACACTATTGCCAACTGCCTTTTGCTTACTGCCAACTTTTAAAAAATGAGCCCAACGCACCACATATCCAACAAAACCCTCACGCTCAAAGAACTTGATCACATTCTGCATGGGCATTCCAAAATTGCTTTATCAGAAGGTTCACGTCAGCAAATTATCCGGTGTCGGGATTATCTGGATCAGAAACTGGCTTCCTCGTTGAGTCCAATTTATGGCATCAACACGGGCTTTGGTTCGCTCTACAATAAAAACATTCCAAAAGATCAACTGGAGCAACTTCAGGAAAACCTGGTGAAGTCGCATGCCTGCGGCACTGGTCCAGAAGTTCCGCGCGAGATTGTGCTGCTCATGCTTTATCTCAAAGTGCAGTCGTTATCGTATGGCTACTCGGGTGTGCAGGTGGAAACCGTTGAACGCCTGATCGACATGTTTAATCAACGTGTACTTCCGCGCGTATATGAAATGGGTTCGCTGGGCGCTTCAGGAGACCTCGCTCCTCTCGCCCACTTGTCGCTTCCGTTGATTGGTCTTGGAGAAGTTCATCATCTTGGAAAGATTTATCCGGGCACCGAAATCTTAAAGCTGCTGGGGTGGGAACGAATTCACTTTAAAGCCAAGGAAGGATTGGCTTTACTTAATGGCACCCAGTTTATGAGCGCCTATGGAATCTGGTGCCTTTTACATTCGCACCGGTTACTGAAACTTGCCAATATGATTGGCGCACTTTCGCTCGATGCTTTTGATGGACGCATTGAGCCCTTTGAAGAACCCGTACATCAAATAAGACCCCATGAGGGGCAAATAAAAGTTGCCGCTGCGATTAAAAGGCTTCTGAAAGGAAGTGCGATTGTTGAACAAGCCAAAAAGCATGTGCAGGATCCTTATTCATTTCGATGCATGCCGCAAGTACATGGTGCCAGCGATGATGCCATTCAATTTGTAACTCATACTGTTCTTACTGAAGTCAACTCGGTGAGCGATAACCCAAACATTTTTGCTGAGAACGATAAAATAATTTCAGCCGGAAATTTCCATGGACAACCGTTGGCGCTCGGCCTTGATTTTTTAGCTATTGCGTTAGCCGAATTAGGTAGCATTTCAGAACGGAGAACCTACCAATTGATTTCCGGATCGCGAGACCTTCCGAATTACCTGGTAGCCAATCCGGGTATTAATTCAGGCTTGATGATTCCACAATATACAGCCGCCTCACTGGTAAGCCAGAACAAACAACTCTGCACCCCGGCTTCAGTTGATTCCATTGTTTCATCCAACGGACAAGAAGATCACGTTAGTATGGGCGCCAATGCAGCTACCAAAGTTTATCGCGTGGTGAATAATCTCTATGCAATCTTAGCCATTGAATTGATCACTGCCACTCAAGCCTTGCATTTCAGAAGGCCGTTAAAGACATCTCCATCCTTAGAAAAATTTGTCAATACTTTCCGGGGGATTATACCGTTTATAGAAACAGACCGCGAATTACATGTGGATATGGTAAATGCTGAAAAGTTTTTGAAGGAAACTAAACTGGAAGATTGAAAAAACTTACCATCATATTATCGGTTGTTTTTTTTACTGGCAATCTCTACGCCCAATACACCAGTCGATTGGGTCGCTTTCAGGTTGATGAAATAAAAGGGTGCGCTCCCTTTACTGTTACTATTTTAACCACTAACCTGATTACCACCGGAGAATGTACAGCCGGAAAACCTTGTCTGATGAGTGCCGGAAACGGAACTCCGCAACAACAAAATCAATTTACAATTACGTATCCGCAAGCAGGTACATTTACTCTTGCTGTACTTTATCAAAGTATCGGGGCCGATGATATTGTTATTACCGTTGACCCAGATATTCAACCTGAGTTTGAAATCTACACATGTTCGGGGTTACAGACCTCCATTAAGATCACAGATAAAACCTATGATCAGTATTCGATTGACTTTACTAATGATGGTATAGTTGAGACCGTTATTCCAAACGGCAATAACCAAACGGCCACTCACAACTATGGCATCGCCTCAACGTTCAATATCAGCGTGAAGGGAAAAGACATTAATGCAGCCAATAATTGTGCGGCCAAGGTTTTACCCTTTACTTCCTTGCTTACGCTTCCTGTTCCACAAATCACAAAACTGACTGCCCTCGATGCTACCTCGGTGAAATTAGATTTTACTCCGCAACAAAATATTTTATACAAACTTGAAATAGCTGTGAATAACTCAGCCACCTTCCAGCAATTTCAAACCTTGTATGGAGTGAATACGGTCACCATTCCTAATTTAGTGACCGATGATAATTTCTATTGCTTTCGTTTAAGTTCATTTGATCCCTGTACCAATAGCAACACATACTCAGCACCGATATGCAGTCACAATTTTGACCTCTCAATTCAGAATGGAGTAAATCGCCTTACGTGGGCCAGTTCGGGCACGGGAGTTTTATCCACAGAGATAATTAGAAACGGAGCCTCTTATGTTATCATCCCCGGAGCACCTGCATTGCTAAATGACGTAGATGTGATTTGTAAAACAAACTACTGTTACCAGGTTGTCAATTTATATGCAGGCGGTATTCAGAGTATCTCACTGGAAAAGTGTGGCGAAGCTTTTACTACCGTAAGCCCTTCGGCCATTAACAATGCTTCCTCGGTTGTTGGAGCGAATGGTGTAGAATTGACCTGGACTCAAGACCCCTTGTTTTCAGTTGAGGAATATGCCGTGTTGCGATATCAGGGTTCTTCTTTTGGATTAGCCGGTAAAACAACCAGTGCAACTTACACTGACCTGGGGTATACAACAGAAGGAGGTTTTTGTTACCGTATCAATTATGGCGACTTGTGTGGTAATGCCAGTCAGCCGGGCGATTTAATTTGTCCTATACGGTTATCCGCCACACTGGATGATAAGAATGTAATAACGCTCCGATGGTCGTCACTTAAGGGCTGGCGCAATGGAGTAAACAATTACCGGATTGAAAAATTTGACAAAAGTGGTGGCTTGATGCAGGTGATTAATATGGGCACAGATACAACGTGGATAGACGATCAACCAGACGCCAATAATCAGGTAGTTCAATACCAGATCATTGCTCAATCCAATGAAGTTGGATTAATTAATTCCGTTTCAAATCGACTGGTTGTAACTAAAGAAGTAAATCTTTTCTACCCTACGGCCTTTACACCCGATGGAGTTGGGCCCGTGGAAAACGAGACCTTTACTGTGAAAGGCCAGTACATCGTGAAACTGGAACTGAAAGTATTCGACCGCTGGGGATCCATGGTTTTCTATTCGGATAAAAATGAGCCCTGGAACGGTACGAATAATGGCAAGGCCCTGCCCGAAGGAACCTATGTATGGAGAACTCAAATCACTGATCTGGCTGGACGGAATTTCAGCGAAGGAAGTACGGTGGTAATCCTAAAGAAAAAAAACTAACTGTATACTTCAGAATCTTACCTTTGCTCAAACTAAGTGATGTTTCGCAGCAATGGAAGGGTGTGTCAGCCTGAGGTTCTCCCTGTCTGCCGAAGCGGAAGCACAGGCAGGGAAGGCTATTTTGATTAGTCAGCTCAGTTTTCGTCCCGATAGCTATCGGGATCAAACTGACAGCGTACATAGTTTGCGTAACATCACAACTAACTAAACTAATCAATACATCTATGTTTGACATGATGAAGATGATGGGCAAGATGAAAGAGGTGCAGGGAAAGATAAAAGAGGCCCAGGATAATTTGGTGCGGGTAAACGCCTCGGGCGAATCCGGAGGAGGTATGGTGAAAGCTATCGTGAATGGTAAGAAACAAGTACTATCGATCGACATAGATCCGGCTATTCTTCGTTCTGAAGACAAAGTACTTGTTCAGGATCTGATAGTTGCTGCCGTCAACAAGGCATCTGAAGACGTTGAAATACTTGCCAAGGAAGAATTAAAAAAAGCAACTGAAGGTCTTCTTCCCAATATTCCCGGAATGGATTTAAGCAACCTAATGGGATGACCGAAGTAGCGGTTGTCATTTTGAATTATAACGGCAGAAATTTTCTGCGGCAATTCCTGCCATCCGTTATTGCTCATAGCGGTGCCGCCAAAATTATCATTGCAGACAATGGTTCGACCGATGATTCGATTGCTGTTCTCGAAAGTGAATTTTCGGGTTTGGTAGAGGTTATAAAAATCGGTAGAAATCTGGGCTTTTGCGGAGGCTATAACTATGCGTTGAAGTTGATTGATGCCGAATACTTTGTACTGCTCAATTCAGATGTAGAAGTTACTACAGGTTGGATTAGTCCGATTATAGATCTTCTGAAGAGTGATTCAACAATTGCTGCGGCACAACCGAAAATTCTTTCTTATCATCAAAAGGATCTCTTCGAATACGCAGGAGCTGCAGGAGGCTTTGTCGATACGCTGGGGTATCCATTCTGCCGTGGAAGGATTTTTAATTTTATTGAAAAGGACTCAGGACAATATAATGATACCAGACCCATATTCTGGGCAACGGGCGCTTGTCTTTTTATTCGCGCCCAGGTTTATCATGATTCAGGTGGTTTGGATGAGGTTCTTTTTGCCCACATGGAGGAAATTGATTTATGCTGGCGATTGAAGCGGGCTGGACACAGAATTTATTATGTTGGGGAAAGTAAAGTTTATCATGTAGGTGGCGGTACACTTTCAAAATCAAATCCAAGAAAGACCTATTTAAATTTCAGGAATGGATTGAGCCTGATTATTAAACATTTACCACCCGCAAGTCTTTGGTGGAAACTACCCTTCAGAATTGTGTTGGATTGGGTAGCAGCCTTAAAATTCTTCTTTGAAGGATCACCGGCCGATTCATGGGCAGTGATTAAAGCTCATTTTGACTTTCTGAGTGGAATTCGATCAGATTTTATAAAAAGAAGAAGATTGACCTCTATTGGCTATGAGGTTACTAACCAATTTCCCCGACTGCTAACGTTTGAATTTTTCCTGCTCGGAAAAAAAGCGTTTAATGACTTAGGTAAATTTTAATAATCCCAGATAGTACTGCGCCTGCGCAAATGCCTGCGCATATTAAGAATGAAGGCAAGCGACATGTAAATTATAATAGGGGAGCCAAAAGTCAGAAAAGAAGCATAAATGAAAAATAGACGAATAGAAGATGTGGCAATTCCCATCTTTTCACCCAGGGCCGTACAAACACCAAAAGCATGGTTTTCAAAAAAAAGTTGGATTTCCTTAATCAAGCCCTTCATAGTCTCTGAATTTCTCCTAAAAACTTCCGTTTACCCAAGTAAAAGTCCTTTTAACGACTTATAAACCACCCTGCAAATATAGGCGGTCTCCTGACTAATATCAGCCTTCTCATGTTATTTTTTTGCCTATAATTGCAGGAAATAAGGGGTTTAAGGTTAACTTTGCACCTCGTTTACGGAAACTTATTAAATCAAAACCATGAGAAAATTATTTTACGCATTCCTGATCGTTGGAGCGCTCACTTTTACGAGCTGTACCCTCCCTCAAATGATCAAAGCTGCCAAAGAACAAAAATTGGAAGTGACTCCCAATCCACTAGAGGTTCACAAGGACACTGTCAATTTTGACCTGGCCGGCAATCTTCCAATTAAGATGCTGAAAAAAGGAACAGTATACACGCTGAACACCTTCTACAAGTATGGTGAAAGCGAACTTGCACTGGACCCGGTTGCCCTTCGTGCTGAAGACTATCCTAACAGCAGCACCGAAGAAATTAAAGTCGCAAAAGCGTTTTCCTTCCCTTATAAGGATGCCTATAAAGTAGGTACCGTGGAAGTACAAGGTGTTGCTTCAAAAGGCACTAAGTCCAAAACTACGCTACGCATGCCATTGGCAACGGGTATCATTACCACTTCTAAACTGGTTCAAAATTCCTACTATGCTGCTTTCGCAGAGCATGGTTACAACAACCAGGAAGAACTTGTTCCTGTAATTATCCCTGATTTCATCTTCGAAAGAGGTAAGTCAGTATTACGTACATCCGAAACCAAAGCTGAGAAAGGAAAGCAGTTAGACGCATTCATTGCTTCTAAAAACGTAACCCGCACAGTAACCATCACGGGTACCCACTCCCCTGAAGGTGCTGAACGTATCAACAGCAAACTTTCTGAAGAGCGTGCAAAAGCGATTGAAAAATACTACCGCGCTCAGATGAAGAAATATGACTATCAGGGAGCTGCCGATTCAATCAAATTCATTTTGAAGCCTATCGTTGACGATTGGACTGAATTTAAAAATGCGCTGGCTGCTTACGAAGGCATTTCATCTGACGAGAAGTCACAATATTTGGACATCATCAATGGTGGTGGTTCTTTTGAAGATCAGGAGAAACAAATGAAGAAACTGAAGACATATAACAAAGTTTTCAAGGATGTTTATCCAGGTCTACGTACGGCTAAAACTGAAATCCTGACCATCAAGGATAAGAAGACTGATGCTGAGATCTCTGTATTGGCTAAGCAAATCACTGGTGGTCAGGCAGGTGCTGATGCCCTTAGCTTTGAAGAATTGATGTACGCTGCTACCCTCACTCCTTCAACCGAAGAAAAAGCTTCAATCTATGAGGCTGCAACCAAGAAGGGCAGCAACTGGAACGCGCACAACAACTTAGGCGCATCTTACCTGAAGTTGGCTATGGAAAATCCTTCACGTGCTGCTGAATATGCTGATAAGGCATCTGCACAATTGGATATTGCTGCCAAACTTCGCGAAACTCCTGAAGTTCATGCAAACCTTGCTACTGTTTCACTGTGGAAGGGCAATCCTTACAAGGCCTATAGCCATGCAACCAAGGCACTTCGTGGCGCAAGCAACGATGTAACTCGTGGTGTAAATGGAGTAAAAGGCGCATCTGAAATCTATATGGCAAACTACCCTGCGGCTGTTAGCTCAACTTCTTCAGCTTTAGATACTGATGTTAACCTTTTCAACAAAGGTCTGGCTCAGTTGCTGAATAAGGATTACAGCAATGCTTCTTCTTCATTTGCTGAGGCATCCCGTAAAAACAGCAATTTCGCATTGGCTTACTATGGTGCCGCAGTTGCTGCTGCCCGTTCTGGCAATGGGGATGCAGTGGTTAGTAACCTGACCAGTGCTGTTAAAATTGACGCTTCACTGAAAGAAAAGGCGTTGACTGATCTAGAGTTTACCAAGTTCGCCACTACAGAAGCTTTCCGTAGTGCATTGAAATAATTAATAAGATTTCTTTAATAAAGACCCCGGCCAAAAACCGGGGTTTTTTATTGCCCGTTGTCCTAATCAGGGGAAAAAATCATCCTATTCCCTTTAACCTGTTGTTCCTGATCCCTATTTTTACGGGCTTTCCAAACTAACGGCAGCTATGAGAGAAATTCAATTTAGAGAAGCACTGCGCGAAGCCATGAACGAAGAGATGAGAAGAGACCCGAGCGTTTTCCTCATGGGCGAAGAAGTAGCCGAATACAACGGGGCTTATAAAGTGAGCCAGGGTATGTTGGATGAGTTTGGAGCTAGCCGGGTAATCGATACACCTATTTCTGAATTGGGCTTTGCGGGTATTGGCGTTGGAGCTGCTGCCAATGGGCTTCGTCCAATCATTGAATTCATGACCTTTAATTTCTCTTTAGTGGCCATTGATCAGATAATCAACTCAGCTGCTAAAATGCTCTCTATGTCGGGTGGGCAATTTAATGTTCCCATCGTATTTCGTGGCCCAACGGGTAATGCCGGCATGCTTAGTTCGCAGCACTCACAGAATTTTGAAAACTGGTTTGCTAATACCCCTGGGTTGAAGGTGGTGGTTCCCTATACTCCCTATGACGCCAAAGGCCTTCTTAAGACTGCCATTCGCGACAATGATCCTGTTATTTTCATGGAATCGGAATTGATGTATGGAGATAAAGGAGAAGTACCCACAGAAGAATATTTAATTCCCATTGGTGTGGCCGATGTGAAGAGAAGTGGAACTGATGTTACGTTGGTTTCTTTTGGCAAAATCATGAAGGTAACGTTGGCTGCTGCCCAGGAACTTGAAAAAGAAGGAATCTCTGCCGAGGTGATTGACCTGCGCTCGGTGCGACCGATTGATTATGCAACAATCGTTGAGTCAGTAAAGAAAACAAACCGGTTGGTGATCGTTGAAGAGGCCTGGCCATTATCATCCATCGCCACTGAGATAGCCTATCATGTACAAAAGCATGCGTTCGATTATCTCGATGCCCCTATTCACAGAATCAATAGCTTAGATGTTCCTCTTCCTTATGCACCAACATTGATCGAAGCAATTCTGCCAAATGTGGCCAGAACGGTGAAGGCAGTAAAGGCCGTTATGTACAAGGACTAGATTCGAGAGACTTCATTAGAAGGCCAGAATTTTCCTGGCTTTTATTTTTTATAGTAATACTTTCAAGGCGTCTACCATCTCCCTTCAGCTAATAAAAGACCAAACAAAAAAACCTCTGCAGACCCGGCCACAGAGGTTTTCATTCAGATGCAGGTACCATCAGCTTATTACGTTGGTGAATTGCCATTCTTTCAACAAAGCATACTCACGGCTGTCATGTCCGTACAATCCGCGCACGTACTTCTTCATCGCGCGGGCTACCTGTAGCATCGACTCTTCGTTGCTATACAAGACCTTGTCGCGATCAATCAGTGCCATGCGCCAGAGTTTACGGGCATCGGCTACTGCCTGGTTCAGTTGCATCAGTTCCAACACCTTTGCTTCTAACCCGTCCACCGTGTACAGCGGCTCGCGGGATTGATACAAGGGTTCGGTCTTCAACGACTGCACCAGTTTGGAAAACGTATCGGCCTTTGCCACATACGCCAGTTGCAGGTGTCCCTTTGGTCCGGGGGCTGATTCCACCTGTTCGGATGGAACTGCACTCCGGGTTTTAGGAGAAGCACCGATGAACTGGTGTACATGGGCACGAGCGTTTTCCAAGTATTCAGGTTTAGTACCTGAGGCCTCCAGCCTGCGCAGGGTGCCGGCTAGTATTTTAGGAACCTGATCGAATGCCTGCTTCCGTTCCACCACGTGTCGGTCATATTCCGCTCGGGCAATTTTTACTTGATCCATTGCCGATTGGATGTGACTCAACTGCGTAGTTAACGCATCGATCTGGAGGGTTGGGCGACCAGGGTTATAATTACCTCCGAACCCGGTGCAGAAGTCCACCACCCGGGTGAACGCTTCCACATTTTTAACATGAGACATATAGTTTGATGTTATAATGCTTGCAACGAAGACGCTGATGGCCTGTTTCATTTTTGATGGCGATTTTGTAAATATATATTTTTCGATTTACGGGCAACCACAAAGGCATTGGCACGTTTGAGTGCACTTGTTTATCAAAATCTAAAAATTAAATTTTCATTAGAGAAAATCTCGCCTTGTCCTGTATCCTTACAGGAGACGATGCGGGGAAAAATGCTGGGTGTCTAGTATAGATTGAAATGGTGCTCTGTATAGTTTGAAATGGTGCTCTGTATAGATTAAGATGGTGCTCTGTATAGACTGAGATGGTGCCCTGTATAGACTGAGATGGTGCTCTGTATAGACTGAGATGGTGCCCTGTATAGATTGAGATGGTGCTCTGTATAGATTGAGATGGTGCTCTGTATAGATTAAGATGGTGCCCTGTATAGATTAAGATGGTGCTCTGTATAGACTGAGATGGTGCTCTGTATAGACTGAGATGGTGCTCTGTATAGATTGAGATGGTGGCTAGTATAGATTGCTCCGGTGTCTAGATAGATGCCCCGGGTAGGTACTTACCTTCGGATCCGTTCAATAAACTGAGTCAGTTGATTCCAGCATCCTGACAGGTTAGGGGTGGAAAATACTCAGGCTGACGGAGACTTTAAGAGAGCTTGTAAAAGACCTGGATTGCGCTTTTTGAATATATCCGATTGTAAACGTTTATAAACGGATCGAGCCCCATTTTAAGGAATAAATGGTTAAAAGGGCATTGCCGATTGGTCGGTTGGATAATTTAACGCATACCCCTACCTTAGAATACAATAAGGAAATATAGGCAATGCCTATACACAATTGTTGTGGGTCATGCTTGCAGGACAAATGAGACAAGGAATAAAAATAAAAGTAATAAGAGAACCTGATGACGATGGACTATATCAGTTCCAGATTAGTTTATCCAACGGGGACACATTTGCATCCCTGGACTTTTGGGGGTATGACAACAACTTCAAAGAATTCGGTGGACAACTTACAGACTTTCCAAACGGACTAAAAGACGTTGTGACTTATGACCTAGGAGAAGACAAAAACCAAGGACAACCTAAATGGGCTTATTATTTACACATAAGTGCTTTTTGCTTCGATGCCACTGGACAATCTGCAGTTAAAGTAATCGTTGACAATCATGCAGACATTCCGGACTATCAACGCAATGAATTTTACATCAAATCAGAACCAGCAACTCTAAACAGACTAGGACAAAAACTTTCGAATTGGTCACCGGACAAAGAAAAGGAATTAACGTGGGACTCGAATGGGGATTGAGTAGCAAGCACGAACCCACAACAAAATGCATATGCCATGCAGGGGTGCAGTGTTGCCAATTAAGTGTAATCAACTAATTTAGTACATCAACGTGGGACAGTGACGCGTTTCAAAACCCCTGCACGTCATATGCACAAACGTTGTATGCAATGCCCCTTGAGACAGATTAGATGAAACAAATATCTTCCGACTTCACACCTTTACTAAAATACATCCTTCCTTGGACAATCATAATAATACCGACCACCGGGACAATTGCGGCATTCATTGGAGGACAATTTAGTTTGGCATTTGGAGTAATTGTTATTGGGACAGTTTTAGTTGGATTTATGCGGACTATGTTAATGGGACTCAAGAAAGTTTATTTAGACAAGGAAAATAAATTAATGATTGTAAAAGGGACGACAGAAGATTCAATTCCCTATGCAGACATAAAAGAGATATTAAGACCGTGGACACCGCCCTACATTGCGACAGTTAAGCTGACGAAGAACTACTCGTTTGGAAACGATTTTACATTTATCCCAGACGGACATCCTATGCATTGGGACAATTATGACGAGGACTTACAACAAAAGATTCGGAAATAGGGGCACATGCATACAACAATGTGCATAAGTCATGGCGGTGGGACATCAAGGTATTCAGAGTATTTTCTTAATTTCGTTTACACCCGTGGATAGGACGCGGCTTCGAAAACCGCCACGCCTTATGCACTCACGTTAGCAGCAATGGCCAACCTGGGAACAGGTTCACGCATTAAGTTTCGGCTGAGAAGAATTCAGATAAAAAGAAATTTGGGATAAGATCGCTTCGAGCAAAACTTATCACTCCGAATTGAGTAACAAACAGCTTCACTCCGCTCCTGACCGTGGACTGAATGAAATCAAATTAATAATAAAAAGAAAAATAAGTGTCCGCTGGGTTCGGTCGGACATGGCCACATGCTGCTAACAATATGTATATGATATTGCGGGGTGAAGTGTTAATTCGTAATTTAGTTTTCAAACAACGTTCGATATCGTGGGAAGTTTCGGAGTAGTCGGGCAAATCAGTCGTTCCTCCTTCATTTGCCCTCCTATACCCGCAACATCATATACACAAGCGTTGGCTGCAATTACTTTATGGAGTTTATACCTTACCAAAAAGTGACTATTACGACTGACTTGTCAAAGGGGCAAGTTATCGATCGACTACGAGAACGAGTTGGACAAAGGACAACTCTTCTTGGGACAGACAGGAGAATATTCTCGGGACGACTCATCAACGACAAATTTGATTTAAGTCTGAACAAGAACTATATGAATTCCTGGACTCCTGAGATTACAGGAACAATTACCGAGAAAGGAGAGACAACAGAAATTAACGCGACACTTAAGTCGAGCTCCTTTGCGATCGGGGCTACTATTATCTTCATACTTATTGGACTGACGATGCTTACTTATGAAATCATTGATTTCAACGGATTTAATAATTTGAGCTGGATGCCTTTCTTTTTTCCATTTTTTATTTACGGACTTTGCTGGTTTGGTTTCAATTTGGACGCGGACAAATCAATTGATGGACTGATTGAAATAACAAAGGGTGAGTTAAAGTAACTGCAGCCAACAAAATGCATGTGCCATTGCCGGGGTGCAGTGTTGCATTATCGTGTTAGTTTCATAATTTCGTTCGGTGTCGTGGGACAAATTAGAGAAGGTCGGTCTTAGCATTCCGCTTTGCTTCATTGCTAAGCCCTCCTACTCCCGGCAACGTCACATGCACCAACGTTGGCAGTAATAGGGCCCCAGATAATTTAGTCATTTAACGGCTGACACCCTACTAACAGAGATTTTCCACGGGACAAGTGAACGACTTCATGACAACTTGGACTGTCAAAAAATAAGACGTTGGCCAAATGAGAAATGAAATGACCGACCCTTCGCATTTTTAATGAAGATGCTCCAACGATTTCCCGCGCAATTTGCACATGCCATAGCCCGCACAACCCACCGCGACACCAAAGCTATGGCAAGAGCCAAATTTCCACCCATAAAACCTTGCCTTTAACTTAGGCACTAATAGCATCGAAAAGCCGGTATTCTCATCATTTTACGAAAAAAATGTCCAAAATCTTAAAATAATGTTAAGGAAAATATTCGAATTAACATATTTTCCACTTCCTTTGAAGGAAAATATTCAGTAAAATATATTTTCTGGCGATTATGAAAAACGAAATTCTTCAGACTTCTCTCAAGCAGTTTTTAAAATATGGAATTCGCGAAATGTCTATTCAAAAACTTGTAGCGCCATTAGGCATTTCTACTAAAACAGTTTATAAATATTTTGAGAACAAGGAACAATTGTTGGAAGAAGCATTAAACCTTTACTATGTTCAGCAATACGGCTTAGTGCAAACCTTTGACTCAAGTAAGAACGTTGTGGGTCCTTTATTCCATTTGTGGTACATGGGAATTGAAGCAGAGTGCAATGTGAACAAAGTATTTTTCCAGGACTTGAATTATTATTATCCTGAACTTGAAAGGAAGGTCGAAGCGACTGTAAGTAAAAAGATTTGGAAACAATTCATCAGCGTTATTGAAAAGGGAATTCAGCAAGGCTTTTTTAGAGACGACATAGACCCCGAAATTATCTTAGAAGCTATATCCTCCGTTTACGTTTCCATTGCACGCACCAGAAACTTTAAAAGATTTAAAACCTCCCTTTCAACTATTTTCTTAAACACGATCGCAGTAATTATTAGAGGATTTTGTACTACTAAAGGAGTTGAGGAATTAGACAGTTATATAGCCCTGGTTACAACATCCGGGAAAATAAAAGCATTTGAACTAGTGGACACTGCAAAAAATTAGTAAACAATTAGGACTGAGCTGGCAGTGAAAAATAAGCTCATCATACAATAGACTCAATTATGAAAGTCAATAATAAAACAATAGTTGTAACCGGTGCAGGTAGTGGCATGGGACGTGAACTAACACTACAACTTATAAAGAAAGGAGCCAGGGTTGCAATGGTAGATATTAATACGCAAGGTATGTCCGAAACGGCTTCGCTCGCTGGAGGATTAAATGTTTCTTCTCATGAAATAGATATTTCAAGCCGAACAAGTGTCGAAAAACTACCGGAATCAGTCATTAAAATTCACGGCAACATAGATGGAATAATTAATAACGCTGGAATCATCCAACCATTCATAGACGTAAAAGATTTAGATTATGACAAGATAGAACGCATCATGAATATTAACTTCTATGGAACGCTTTACATGACAAAGTCTTTCTTGCCATATCTTTTAACTCGTCCTGAAGCACATATTGCCAATGTATCGAGTATGGGTGGTTTCATACCATTTCCGGGACAAACGTTTTATGGTGCGTCAAAAGCAGCCGTAAAGCTTTTTACGGAAGGATTGTATGCAGAGTTGCGCAATACCAACGTTGGAGTGACGGTAATTCATCCTGGAGCTATCAATACTAATATTATGTCTAATTCGGGAATTAAAACTAAAGCAGAGGAAGCTGAGTCGAAAAAATCTCAAGGTAAATTGGCACTATCTGCTGAAAAAGCAGCAGGAGTAATGATTGATGCTATTGAGAAAAATAGATTTCGAGTTGTGATTGGAAAGGATGCACTTATACTTGATATCCTTTATAGAATACATCCCCAAAGAGCGGTGAATTTTATAGTGAAGAAAATGAGTAACATGCATTAGAAAACGGAAAAATAAAAACTGCGAATGATTTTTGTTTTGGGTAAAAAAATATGAAGAAATGAAAAAAAATATCCTATTAATCATTGCCTTTTTATTCGCATTTCAAGCTGTTTTTTCGCAAATAAAAGTAGGGCGAAATCAATCTTTCGACCTCAATTGGAAATTCCAAAAAGGAAAAGAAATTGATGCCAAAGCTGCCACTTTCAATGATTCAAACTGGCGTGAATTAGATGTACCACACGATTGGAGCATTGAGGATTTAGCGGAAAACAATACCGATAGCACAGTGGGTCCTTTTTATAAAAATGCTATGGGAAAAAATAAAACTGCATTTACAGTGGGCGGCACGGCTTGGTACAGAAAACATTTTACTTTAGACAAATCTACCTTAAACAAAAACGTTTACATCCAATTCGATGGGGTTTACATGAATTCTGACGTTTGGATAAACGGTTATCATTTGGGCAATCACCCTAATGGGTATACATCATTCATTTATGATTTGACTGCCCATTTGAATCCGGTTGGCAACGACAATGTGATAGCCGTGCAAGTGAAAAATGAAGGTGACAATTCACGTTGGTATACCGGCTCAGGAGTTTATCGTCATGTTTGGCTTCACGTGGTTAGTACTACCCACATCGAGAATTGGGGAGTTCAGATAATGTCAAGCAAGGTATTGGAACAATCTGCTGAAATTCATATTGCCACAACACTTACCAACCCAACCTCTACCATTTCATTAACTACTGAATTATATGCGTCAGACAATAAGCTGATCGGCTCGAACACGAAACAAGTTGCTGCCAACAACAAAGTAGAACAAACCATTATTCTTGAGAATCCAAAATTGTGGAGTATCGAAAATCCATATCTGTACAAAGCCAGACTAACGCTTCGACAAAACGGTAAGATCATTGATGAGTACTCTCAGAGTTTTGGTGTGAGAACTATCAAATTTGATACTGAAAGTGGTTTCACTTTAAATGGTAAAATGGTAAAACTCAAAGGAGGTTGTATTCATCACGACAATGGACCGCTTGGGTCCGTTGCCATTGACAGAGCCGAAGAACGAAAAATTGAATTGCTTAAAAAGAATGGATACAATGCCGTTCGTTTTGCACACAATCCTTACTCTTCAGAATTATTAGAAGCGTGCGATAGGCTTGGGCTTTTGGTGATGAATGAAACTTTTGATATGTGGAATACTCACAAAACTCCCGATGACTATGCCTCCTATTTTAAAGAATGGTGGGAAAAAGACTTGACCTCACACGTTCTCAAAGACATCAACCACCCCTCCGTAATCATGTGGAGTATAGGCAACGAAATTCCGGAGATCATAGATACAACAGGGTATCAAACTTCATGGAAGTTAGCAAATGTTGTACACCGCCTCGATCCTTCACGCCCTGTCACCAATGCGATTCCTTTTTATTTACCATTGATGAAAGGTCTGACATGGGAAGTTACAGCACCTGCTTTTGCAAGCTTAGACGTAGGTGGCTATAATTATACATCGAACGAGTATGAAAATGATCATAAGAAATATCCCAATAGAGTAATGGTTGCTACGGAATATTTTCCACCGAAAGCCTTGGAAGATTGGAATTATGTAGAAAGAAATCCGTACGTAATCGGTATGTTTAGTTGGTCTGCTATTGACTATTTGGGTGAAGCAGGTCTTGGATTGGCGCGATTAAAAAATGTAAATGAAGAGCTACCCGGTTTTCAACAAATGTTTATGGCACCGGAATGGCCTATTTTCAATGCCTATACAGGTGAATTGGATTTGATTGGCAATAAGAAGGCTGCTTCCCATTATTTAGATGTGGTTTGGCGACACAGCCCGATTGAAATGTTAGTGCATCGCCCAATTCCAAAGGGGAAAAAAGAAGTATTAGGGTTTTATGATTTTCCCGATGAGTTAAAATGTTGGACTTGGAATGGGCATGAAAATGACTCTTTGCAAATCCGTGTATTTACAAGAAGCCCAAAAGTGAAATTGGAATTGAACGGTAAAATCATTGCCGAACAGACTATTTCAAAGGAATCTATCACGGCAACTTTCTCAATACCCTATACGCCTGGAAAATTAGTCGCTCGTTGTTATGAGGGTGATAAAGAAATTGCTTCGGAAACGCTGATAACCGCTGGTAAACCTTTCGCTATTCGGTTAAAGGCAGACCGACCAACCATCAAAGCAAATAGAAACGACCTAGCCTATATTGATGTTGAAGTCATAGATGAAGCTGGTAATGTGGTACCAAACATAGATGATTTATTGATTCACTATCAGATCACTGGAAATGGCAGTATAGCAGGAGTTGGAAATGGCAATCCGAGAGACATGAGCAGTTTTCAAAAACCTGAGAAAAAGGTATTTCATGGCAAAGGATTAGTTATTGTTCGGCCAAATGAAAAAGGTGGTGTTAGTACTTTAGAAGCTTCGGCAGATGGTTTGAAAAATGGAATTATAAAAATCAAAGCCCAATAAAATAGTAGCTGGGAAATAGAAATGTCATACTATTGACATCGAAGGTTCTTATAAGAAACCAAGAGCGTTGTGAGACCTTGTGAAACGGCAGCAGCTAAGCGCACACACATTGCCAGGCCGCGCTTGCAGCCCACATCCAAAGCCAGACAAAGAGTGTGCTCAGTGTAGTATAGGCGGAGAAAGTAGTCAATGAAAAATGCCCCACCGCACGACCGGATTATAAAGAGTTATGTAACATTAACGGTGGACGAAAGACACGGCTTCGAATGAAGTGCAGAGAAGGGCCCTACTACTGCCAACAAGATGCATAATCAATGGCGGGGTTCACTGTAAATTTGTAGTTTAGTTTTTGCCAAAGGCATGCCTTCGGCACAAAGTACGTTTGGTTTTCGTGGGACAGTGACGCGCTTCGAATTCCCGCCACTGCTTATGCACAAACGTTATGGCGCATATCAAGGAAAGATGAGTTTACGATTAATATTAATTATAATCTTAGCGACAAGTTGTTCCAGGACAAAGGAGACACCGGCACAAACTGCAAACGACTCGACAGCCGACATTGAGCTTAGTGAAAACGTAAAGGCAAAGGAGCAAACATTTAATTTAAGGGTATTCAGAGACACAACTTTAAATGGCGTAACCTTAAAATTCATTGAGCTTACGGACAAGGACTACAATTCTTTGAGCCAACAAATTAAAGAGACAGGTATTCCACTTCAGTCTACCTCGGACTTGGTTTCAAAGGTTGACAGCTGTCTGCTGGTTAAACTGGACAACAAGAAAACCGATTCTCTTTGCAATAAACGACAAGGAGATAATTTTGAGGAATACAATTTTAATGGACTCTGGAAAGAGAAAGGTCTAGTTTTAGTTAGCTATCAAGACTGGGAAGGAGGTAGTGACTTCTTTATCAATTTAAAGGATGGTGGATATTACTATTTAACTCATAACTATAAAGTCTCTCCGGACTTAAAACACATATTTTCCTTTGTTGAACTAAATGAGACTGCATTTATTCCAAGTGGACTGATGCTTACTGAATGTGATAACGGAGCTATCTCGACTAAATTAAATATTGAATTTGACCGAGTGATAATAACGAGTCTTTCTTGGTTGACCAATGACCAGTGTTTAATATCTGCTGGCTCGTGGGACAAGGAGAAATTTTCAGTTAGTGATTTAAGAAATTTTAAATTGAGTTTGAGTTACGACTAGATACGCGCCATAACAATGTGTATAAAACATAGCGCTGGTTGTTTTGTTGCATTATAGTTTTCGTTTCTTAATTTCGTTCACACACGTGGGACAAAACGCAGCAGGTCGCCAAAGCCATTCCTATCGTCATTAGGCTTTAGCTCCTATGCCGCACTACGTCACATGCACCAACGTTGGCAACAATTGGGTCGGCTC
>JBEBJH010000323.1:0-4095 GCA_040079965.1 Cyclobacteriaceae bacterium | reverse complement strand
GTGCACCGCTGGTAATACTTCGTGTATAAACCATTACTTTTCTTCCGGTAGTCGAGGCAACAAAGATTTTTGAATGATCAGCTGACTGGTTGATACCATTTGCATAGGCTATTCCGGTTGCTACTTTTTTAAAAGAAACACCATCATAATAGTTTACATAGGAAATAGCCCGTTGCAGATAATCTTCAAGGGTTCGACCGAGACCGAGTTGGCTAGACCCATGATCGTTGGTTACATAGAAGGATCGTTCACCTACTGCGGTCACGTCATTCGGGCTTGTCATCAGATCAGTATCTAGTATACTTTCGAGATGAATGAGGCTGTCATTTTTCCATTCAAACCTTTCGATAAAATGTTCATTGTTGTTTTGACTGTGATTGACTGCAAATATAAATGCACGACCATCTTTCCCCTTCCAGAGTGATATACCGTGAGGATGAAAATCAGTGAGAGTTTCAGGAGTAACATTCCGAAGTAAAGGCAAAGAATCAGTAAGATTCATTATCAGTATTGCCCCTTGAATACTCCCGGATTTGGTCCTGTTTGCCCTTCGATCATCCACTGAGATAAATGCAAGGCCAGTTTGCTGATCTATGGTAATATCCTCAGGCCCGGATATTGGCAATTCAAGCGAAGTAACATTTCCTGCAAAATGAGGTTCAATCGTTTTGAACATCCCGGCAGGAATTAAAATAGCGAACACTAGATATACAGGAATAATTATAATAGCCAGTAGCGCGATTTTTACGCTTTTCAATAACATATCAATTTTTTGTTAAATATTTTTTGGGTAGTTCAAAACCCATGCTCTCGGCACACCAGAAAATATTCACAACGTAATACCGGTCTTTATCTTTAAATAATTGAATGCTATTAATGCCGCGGTTAGTTACAGGCCCCTCTTTTTTTTCTTTCGTCTCATAGGTACTGAAAACATGAACAACCGATCCATACTCCTCTATTTTGCGGCTGAGTTCGCGTTCAAAAAAACCAGTTGAAATCCGTGACGAGAATAATTGTATATATTCATCCGGAGTCATCGCTTTTATGGTAAGATTACCCTGATCATCTTTTCGGGTAGGGATTAGCCTCGCTTCAGGTTTGAATAAATTTCTAAACCGGTCCCAATCGCGTGTTGAACCTGGTTCTCCGGAAATCACCTCATACAGAACCTGAACCGTAGACTCAATAGACCGCGTATCTTTTGAATAATCTTTTGACTGACCAAATGCGCTGTCTGATAATAGTACCATGAGTACAATTGAAAATAGTTTCATATAAATTGTATTTGATGAAAGCATGAAAGTAATAGCGACCTAAGAAAAGGAAATTTTAATGACTAATTGGTGGTTTCAATATAAAAAACCCCTCGTACGGGTTCTCCAAAATCAGTAATACCTTCTACAACAATTTTGTATTTAGTTACCAGGTCTGCTGCGTAAAATGAAACGGTTGCTATTCCGAACACATCATCCGTTCTAGCTTGTGGACTCCAAAAGAGTGTAGACCGATTATCCGGAACGAAATCGCGGACTGGTCTACTATGGTCAGGGGACACAAATTCTGACGGCCTTGAGTAACCGGCAACATTAAATACTTTGAAAAACTCAGGCTGAAGCGAAGTAGGAGTCTGATTAATTGTTCCATATTCTCCTCCTTTTGTAGTTACGATTATAACACCATTGCCTCCACGCGTACCATAGATCGCGGCTCCACCATACTTTATTACATCAACCCGATCTACCATTTCTGGGTTGATTTGCATCAGTCTGCTATAGTTGGTGTCTGATCCGCCCCCCGTGAATTGAAGGCCATCTACAATCAGCAAGGGCTCAGTAGACGCTGGCCCCATAAAATTGGATGGACTTCCTATCCTGAGATATCCACCAGCAACGTTGAGACCCGGAACTCTTGCCCTAATTGCATTTACCAAGGAGGTCCTGCTCGATTCCAAAATCTCATCACCGGTAATTGTTATATCAGCTTTTGCATAGACTTTAGGAATAATATCTTTATTTAATTCAGGTTTCTCTTCATTAATAATTACCTCTTTTAATAGGGTTGTTTTTTCAGAAGGTGTTTCGTGTAATTTGATTCGTTGTGGTGATTCTGATTTGACAACACGAAGAGCAACTGGTTTTTTTAGTTTTTCTGTTGAGGGTACATCTCGTTCTAGTAAACTAATTGTTCCTTCAAATTTTTTCTTCTTTCCTAATTCCTGAAAAATAATTTCAGTTGAATCATAAAATTGAAAACCACTTATCCAAAAATTACCGATAATATCAGTTTCGATAGGTTTCATGTTTTGGAATTTTCCCTCAACGGCAGCAAAAGTCTTTTTCTCTGGTTTTCCTTTTTTGTTTTTGTATTGACCAGAAAGGCTTATGCCGGATTCAATCGGCAACTTTATTTCATGAAGATTTATTCCGTTTTGAGAGGCAAAAAATAAGAACCCATTGAGAATATTTATTTCCTCCACAGGACCCATTACTTGTTGCATATCAGTTACAGAAACGGAAAGATCGGCCGGTATCGGAGTGCCATCCTGATTTTTTAGTTCAAATTCAAGTTTTATTTTTTCTCTTGACTTATAAGATGGTTTGTTTGACTTAAATTTTAACTCTAACGTGGTTGCTTCAGGGGGCGTGCTTGTCAAATCTACTTCAGGACATTCATAGAGTCCCAATAGAGGAATTGATTTCACAAAAATTGTTTCTGGTTCGTAATTCAACATCCAATGGGTATAGGTTCTAATATAAAGATTGCCAGGCTCTAATTTATCTGCCAAATCAAAGGATCCTGCACCAGCCCCTCCATCGATGTACAGTAATTTAGTTTCCACTATTTTTTTGTTCTTGTCTATTAACTCTACATATAAAACCTTACTTAATGAATCCATTAGCTCAGGAGTTCGATAATTCAAATAGGCTTTAAACCAGATTTTTTCACCCGGATAATAGTAAGGTTTATCTGTGCGCAAGTACACTTTCTCTTCCAGCCGAGTTAGTTTTTTTTGGATAGGGGACCCCGCCATGCTGATTGGTAGATTTTGTGATACTTCGGGCGAATAATTATAGGGGAGCAGATTTGCAACACGGGCATCATTCATAGCGCCCAACACCACCAGATTTGCAGGGTTTAACACAATCCCTTTTGAATTTACTTTTACAACTCCCCCATTCACCTGAAGCCAGGAAACAGGATAGGAGATATCGTTGTAGACCTTCGCAGAACGAACCCGAGTATAATGAACTTCCAATCTCTTTGTGATTTGAATTGCAAAGTCATCTCCATTCTTATCAGGCAACACAAAATTGTCAGTCTTGAAAGACTCTATTGATTTATCCAATTGGGCGGCAAAGTTTGCGGTCCTGTAGGGATTGTTCTCATTTTCACCCTTGTCAGTATACAGATTAAAACCTTCTTCCTTGACCTGACCTGCAACAATAGATCTTAATAGATGCCGGAGCGAACCATAATATGCATCTGCCCGATTTTGATCGCGGGTCTTCAGCAATTTAGGATCTGTATTTTTTAATTCTTCGAAGCGAACTTCACCAATAATACTATATCCATCCGAAGTAGATGCCAAATTTTTTAAGTGATAATCAATTCGATACCCAAGAGCTAAATTTTCTATTTCAAGCGGCCGCGATGCAGTTGCAGTAAATAGACTCTTTCCATTGGCTTCAGACTCTTTGAAATCCAATACCCATGAATTGAGAATTTTACATGAGCTAGCAAACCTTGTATTGCCAAAAAATATTTTTTCAAATTTCTTAAATTGTTTATCCCATTCTTTGTCACGCGTACCACTAACTACCACCGTTTCCAGTACTGTTTCATCAGGCAGCAGGCGAATATCAAGTTGAATCGTTTCACCTGACTTTATTTGAATTTTTTTCTGATAGGATTGATAACCAACAAAAGAGAAAACAATTTCATTTGAGCCAACGGGTATATTATTAAGTAGATAGCTGCCATTTTGATCGGCTGCCACACCAAGAGTAGTATTATTAATGAATATGTTAGAAAACGGAAGTGGCTCTAAGGTTTTCGAATCTAAAATTTTACCTTTTACTTCCCCTGTTTGGG
>JBEBJH010000064.1:0-20687 GCA_040079965.1 Cyclobacteriaceae bacterium | reverse complement strand
GAGTTTCGCAAAATTCATTTTCCAGCATTTAAAAGAGCCTTATTGTTACCAACTTATTTACAACAGCTTTGCTGATTTTTATCAGAACAATGTGATGAAGTATGATAACTACAAGAACACGAAGGTCCACTTCACAGGCTCTATTGCATTTTATTTTAGTGATGTACTGCGGCAGGTGGCTAATGACAAGGGACTTACTGTAAAAAATATTCTCGAAGGTCCCATAGCCGGACTTACGCTCTATCATCAAAAAGACCTTTAATGAATTGACAATGAACAATTAACAATGTCTTTCATTACTCATTTTCAATTGTCCATTTTCAATTATGAGTTATGCATCTGATTGAGCCTTTTCCCAACTGGCTTAAATATTACGATTCATCGTTGGATAAGAATTCTCCGTTCTATGGGAAAGAGTATAATTATGATCTCTATTCCGAAACGGTTTATGGATACTATATAGACCCAGCCTGGGATTCCATCGGTTCAGAAACTTTATACCTGAAGACACTCTATGCAGATTATGATGAGGGATTTGTGATCCTTGAATTCATTGGCGAATGGAATGATACCCTTCACAATGATATCATGACCCTGAAACGCGATTTTCTGGAACTGTTGTTGTACAAGGGTATCAACAAATTTATTCTGATTGGGGAAAATATTTTCAACTTCCACGGTTCAGACGATCTGTATTACGAAGAGTGGTTTGAAGAAGTGGAGGACGGGTGGATCGCTGCTGTAAGTTTTCCTGAGTTCATTCAGGAGGAATTTAAAAAGTATAAGATTGATTGCTATGTAAATATGGGTGGCACCCTGCAGATCGCCCATTGGCGAACCCTGCATCCGCTTAAGTTTTATGAGTTGGTAAAGCAACTCATTCAGAGAAGACTAAATTAAAGAAATGATAGTTGCGCATGACCAACTGGTACATCGGCCGGCACAAGAAATTGTCGTTTAGATTTCACCTCCAGGCAAAGCACTCGTGTTCTGCGCAATTTCCCTTTTTTAAACCACCGCCCGTTCAAGTCAAATACGCTGCCTTCAGGTAGTTCAGATAATAAGGTAGTTTGCGCGGCTCTTGGATCTTTACTGCGGAGTAATTTTGTCAATACAGTATCGGAATAGGTGGATGCTTTCGGGTTAGCCATGTGCTTTTGAAGGCAAACCAGAATATCTTTTGGAAAGACCAACTCGGTAAGTAGGGGACTAAGTAATTCCCGGAATTTATTTTTCCATTCCGTGCCATGCGCTTCTACCCTAAAGCCATGTTTTTGATGGACTTGGAGATGGGCTATCTCATGTACATAGGTAATCAGAAATTCAAAAGAGTGCAGGTCTTTATTAACCGTGATTCGCGGGGTGTGCCCGTGCTTGCAGGTAAAGTCTCCGGACTTGGAAATTCTTTTTTTACTAAGTTGAAAGTGAAATGGATTTTGTTCCCAGAGTTGTACGCAATAGTCCAGCGATGAGGCTGGCAAATGATGTTGCAGGTGATTTCGAATCAGGGTATTTGTCAAAACGCTGCAAAATAAAAAAGGCTTTAGATCTCTAAAGCCTTTCCGGGAACAATCTTTAAAAGATTGATTACTTAACTACAGCAGCAGAGTCAACAACAGCGCTTACAGAGTCAACAACTGCATCTACAGTTGAGTCCATTACAGTAGTAGCTACTGAATCAACTGCAGCAGCAGCTTCTTCTTTCTTAGCACCACAAGCGACCATCGCTACCGCAAAGCCAAATACGATAAGGGTTGCAATAATTTTTTTCATAGTTTATAGGTTTTTTGAATTTGGCTGCAAATGTAATTGAATTAGGCGGTTTTAGCCCCATCGGGCTAAAAGATATTAGAAATATATTAGAGAAATTGACCTATAATCCGACCAGTTTCAGGCAGCAATCGTTTGCTGAATTATTTCTTCCGGAAAAATAGCCTGACAGGAACGCCTTCAAAATCAAATTTTTCCCGGAGTTTGTTTTCTAAAAATCGGGTATAAGACGTCTGAATATATTGAGGATGGTTACAGAAAAAAGCAAATGCTGGTGATCGTCCGGGCACCTGGGTAATGTATTTAATCTGAATGTGCTTGCCTTTAAGAGCGGGTGGCGGATAGTGCACGATTTCAGGCAACATGGCATCGTTTAGTTCAGATGTAGGTACTCTTTTGGTTTTATTATTATAAACTTCAACGGCCTTTTCTATTACCTGAAATATGCGCTGCTTGGTTTCAACCGAGGCAAAAATCATCGGTATGTAATCGATGGGAGCCAGTTTTTCCTGCATATCCTTTTTAAATGTCTCAGCGGTTTTGGTGTCTTTCTCAATCAGGTCCCACTTATTTACCATGATCACGATTCCCTTGTTCTGCTTATGAGCCAATACGATAATGTTCACATCCTGCGATTCCAATCCACGTTCAGCATCGATTACAATAATACAAACATCACTTTCTTCCAATGCCCGCAACGAACGAAGTACAGAATAGAACTCTACATCCTGGGTTACTTTACTTTTCTTACGAATACCTGCAGTATCAATCAGAATAAAATCATTACCATACATTTTGTAACGCGAATGAATGGCATCACGGGTGGTACCGGCTTCGTCAGTAACGATACTACGCTCCTTACCCAGCAACACATTTAGAAACGATGACTTGCCCGCATTGGGTCTTCCAAGAATTGCAATTTTGGGAATGCCTGCATCGGGATCCTCAACTCCCTCCGAAGGGAATATTTTCACTAACTCGTCTAGCAGTTCTCCGGTTCCTGAGCCATTTTCAGCAGACATAGTATAGACTTCACCCATGCCTAATTCATAAAACTCATTGGCCTCAGCAGTCTTGCTGGGCGTATCAGCTTTGTTGGCAGCTATGAATACTGGCTTTTTAGACCTGCGAATAATCTGTGCAAACTCCTTGTCGTACCCTGTAAGTCCAACTTTGCAATCGACCATGAAGATCACAGCAGTACACTCATCCAGTGCTAATTCTACTTGTTTTCTGATTTGGGATTCAAACTTATCGTCTGAGCCTGTTACGTAGCCACCCGTATCTATTACTGTAAAAAATTTGCCAATCCACTCGGCATAGCCGTAATGACGGTCGCGGGTAACGCCCGGCATATCGTCCATAATAGCTTGCCGTTGCTCCACCAAACGGTTAAAAAACGTGGATTTACCTACATTGGGCCTGCCTACTATTGCTACTATGTTTGCCATGATTTTTTGAAATCGGAAATTTCCGGACCACAAAGGTAATAAAATAGCCGGTAGGGATTATAAGGATTGGCGGGGAACCCGACCTAGTCAATGAATGCTTTAATCCAGGTATCCGAACTGCTTTAGTTTTAACTTTTGTTTGCGCCAGTTGTCGGCCACCTTTACATGAGTTTCCAGAAAGACTTTTTTTCCGAAAAACTTTTCAAGATCTGTGCGTGCTTCTGTGCCTACTTTTTTTAGCGAACTACCTCCTTTGCCGATAAGGATTCCTTTCTGTGAATCCCGTTCAACATAGATATTAGCTCGGATTCGAATAATGGCATCTTCTTCTTTAAAAGTTTCAATGCCTACTTCCGAACTGTAAGGGATCTCCTGTTCATAGTTCAACAAAATTTTCTCTCTAATGATTTCGGCAGCAAAGAAGCGTTCGCTACGGTCAGTAAGGTCATCTTTAGGATAATACCCCGGATGCTCAGGTAAATACTTTTTAATTGTATCGAGCAAGAGCCCCACATTCGTTCCCTCTTTGGCGGAGGTGGTAATGATTTCCTTTGCCTGAATAAGGTTATTCCAATAGGATATTTTGTCCTCGACCTGCGAGCCTTTTGCGGTGTCGATTTTGTTAATCACTAACAGGATAGGTGTTTGAATTTTTTGAATGATTGAGAACAGATGCTCGTCATATTTTTCACCGAGTTCTACAATAAGTAAAATCAGGTCGGCATCCTCTAACGAAACCTTCACATAGCCCATCATGGCCTCCTGCAATTCGTATTTTGGTTCAAGAATTCCCGGTGTGTCAGAGTAAACAATTTGGAAATCTTCGCCATTCAAAATCCCCATTATCCTGTGGCGGGTGGTTTGCGCCTTGGCAGTGATGATGGAGAGATTTTCGCCCACCAGTTTATTCATCAGGCTGCTCTTGCCCACATTGGGCCGGCCTACAATACTGACAAAACCGGATTTGTGTGGGGTTGGCATGCTTAGAAATATAACTCTTATTAAACTAAAAAAGCGACCATATCGGCCGCTTTTCTCTTGTAGCGGGGACAGGACTCGAACCTGTGACCTTTGGGTTATGAGCCCAACGAGCTACCAACTGCTCCACCCCGCGATATATTTTTACCTTTTAATCTTCCTTTTCTCGAACCCTGTCCGCCAGTTGGCGGATATGAGCCTGAGGAGCTACTCTCGCCTAAGGCGAGACTCCACCCCGCGATTTAGTGGCACAAAAGTAGACCCATCTGGCCGAAAAACCAAATGCACCCTAGTTTAATCCTATTCATAGCCTCTTTTTGTAACTTGGAATTTTTAAGAAAGACCATGATTGTTGATTTAAGAAGCGACACGGTAACCAAGCCTACCAAGGGGATGCGTGAAGCCATGATGATGGCCGAAGTGGGCGATGATGTATTTGGCGAAGATCCATCAGTAACAGCGCTGGAAAAAAAATGTGCTTCCATGCTCGGCTTGGATGCAGCTATTTTTTGCCCGTCAGGAACGATGACCAACCAGATCGGTATAAAAATTCTAACGCAGCCTTATGATGAGGTAATCTGCTACAAGGGATCACACATTTATAAGTATGAGGGTGGTGGCGTGGCCGGAAACAGTCTGGCCAGTGTACGCTTGCTGGAAGGTAATCGCGGCCGACTTTCTGTGGATGAAATTGCAGCCAACATTAATAATGTACAAGATGTTCATCAACCTATTTCCTCGGTGGTGTCGTTGGAGAATACGGTGGTGCGTGAGGCGGGTAGCTATTATTATCTGAAAGATATCGCAATGATCAGCGAGTTTGCAAGATCAAAAGGATTAAAGATGCATTTGGATGGAGCTCGATTTTTTAATGCATTAACGGAAACAGGTGATAAAGCAGTTGATTACGGAAGGTATTTTGACTCCATTTCTATTTGTCTGTCGAAAGGACTAGGTGCGCCTGTTGGTTCAGTGTTAGTATGTAAAAAAGAATTTGAGCCAAAAGCAAGACGTATGCGCAAAGTTTTTGGTGGGGGCATGCGGCAGGCTGGATTTTTAGCTGCGGCTGGAGTGTATGCATTGGATCATCACGTAAAGAGATTAAAAGAAGATCACAAGCGGGCTGCTGAATTAGGGAAAGCACTTGCTGGGTTGAGTTGGATAAAATCGGTAATGCCTGTAGACACAAACATTGTAATTTTTGAAGTAATAAAAGGAATTACTCCTGAGCAGGTCTTATCAAAATTATCAGACCATCAGATAAAGGCATTCAAGTTTTGGGCACAAGAAATAAGATTCGTTACTCACCTGGATTTTGATGATCTCATGCTTGAGAAAACAGTAGATGTAATCAAAAGATTATCATTCTGATTTATGGAGGATTTGGGTAAATCTTTTCCGGCAGCCGAAGGAATGATAGACGCTGAGCAAGGCACAGGTCGAAAACAAAACAATGAATTTTGTTTGAACTGCAGAGAGAAGCTGCTTGATACCTATTGTCATCATTGTGGACAAAAGGATCTCCCGAGAAGGCAAACTATGGGCGAGCTGATTGAAAATTTTATAGGCTCGTTTTACAGTTTTGAATCTAAATTCTTTCGTACCGTAAAATTTCTATTGTTTAAGCCTGGTTACTTACCCGTTGAATACACGGCCGGTAAAAGAGAAAGCTATTATCATCCAGCCCGCGCTTATGTGTTTATCAGTTTTGTTTTCTTTTTATTGCTGTTCTCCCTGCCTGATGGCGAAGACCAAACTAAGAGTGAGGCATTTACTCTGCAAGACAAGAAAGAGTTTTCAGAAGGGATGAAACAGATGCGGGAGGAGCTTAAAAAGTCTGGCCTTGATTCCTTAAAAGTTGACTCAATTTATAACGCATCAGTGTCTGAAGAGGATTCAGCTGATACAGTTAATACGCTTAACGGAGACAGGAAAATTAAAACCAGGAAGAACAAAAGTGGCTTTAGTCTTACCGACTCTGATTATAAATCTATAGCAGAATATGACTCTGCTCAACAGGCTCTGCCCATCTCGGAACGCGATGGTTGGCTTATGAGAAAGCTAAACATACGCAACATCGAATTGAATCAGCGATATAAAGGCGATGGTGCAGGCAAGCGTTTCATGGATGATTTCGGACAGGCATTTCTTGATAATTTCTCTAAAGTGCTCTTTTACCTCTTGCCCATTTTTGCCCTCCTCTTAAAGCTCTTATACATTCGTAGAGATTTTTATTACTCTGAGCACCTGGTCTTTTCAATCTATTATTACAACTTCTTCTACCTGGCGGCATCGTTGTATTTATTGGTGGATTACATTCCAGCTGTGGGTGGTTTATTGACAACTGCCATTGTTATCTGGGCGCTTGTTTACCTGCCTTTGGGCATGAAGCGCATGTATCAGCAAAGCTGGCGAAAAACTCTTGTTAAGTATGGCATCTTTTTGTTCGCGTTCTTTGTTTGCCTGATGTTGGGCATAACTGGAAGCATGCTTGCGATTTTAATGTATCTGTAAATCATGTTCGAAACAAAAGCTCCCTTGGCAGAACGCATGCGGCCTTCGAAACTCGAAGACCTGATCGGACAGGAGCATCTTGTAGGTGAAAATGGAATCATCCGTAAGGCCATTCAAACCAGCAATGTGCCATCGATGATTTTGTGGGGGCCTCCTGGAGTGGGAAAAACGACCATTGCGAATATTATTGCCAACGAAGTAAAGCGACCCTTTCACATGCTCAGTGCGGTGAGTGCAGGTGTAAAAGATGTGCGCGATGTTATTGATCAGGCAAGGCGCGCAAGCAGGGTAATATTATTCATTGATGAGATTCATCGATTCAATAAATCACAACAAGATGCTTTGCTGGGCGCGGTAGAAAAGGGGATCATTACGCTGATAGGTGCAACTACGGAAAACCCGTCCTTCGAGGTCAATTCAGCGTTGCTTTCTCGATGCCAGGTATATACACTGAAAGCGCTCACCGAAACGGACCTGATTAAATTAATTGGTCAGGCCCTAACTAAAGACGTTGAGTTAAAAAAGAGAAAGATCAATATTAAAGAGTATCAGGCGCTGATCAATATCTCTGGAGGCGATGCTCGCAAACTATTAAATTTGTTGGAAATAATTAGTGAATCTGTGACTGATGATATTGAGGTTACTGATGAACTGGTAATGAATGTGGCACAAAAGCATATTGCCATTTATGATAAAAGTGGCGAACAGCATTATGATATCATCTCTGCATTTATAAAATCGATTCGTGGGAGCGACCCGAATGCAGCGGTGTATTACCTGGCCCGCATGATTGAAGGGGGTGAAGATGTAAAATTCATTGCCCGTAGAATGGTGATTCTTGCATCAGAAGATATTGGCAATGCCAACCCAACGGCTTTGGTGATGGCAACTACCACATTTCAAGCGGTGAATATCATTGGCTATCCAGAGGCACGAATTATTCTTTCACAATGTGCGGTCTATCTGGCTTGTTCGGCAAAAAGCAATGCAAGTTACATGGCCATCGAAAAAGCGTTGGGGATGGTTAATGAAACTGGTGATCTTCCGGTGCCGCTTGCTATCCGAAATGCACCAACCAAACTTATGAAAGACCTCGACTATGGAAAAGGATATCAATATGCCCATGACTTTCGTAATAACTTTGTGGCTATGGAGTTTTTACCGGATGGGATTAAAGAAACTAAATTCTATGAACCTGGCAAAAATACCCGGGAGGAGGAATTGAGAAATTACCTGAAGAAGTTGTGGGATAAGAAGTATAATTACTAATGAATTTAATTGTCATGTTGAGCCTGTCGAAACATGATATGACTGAGTATGCAGCGATTATTATTTGAATCTTCTCCACTTTTTATTTTCCTGTGCGCGGCACTCGGCATTGGCTATGCATTTATTCTCTATCGCGCCAAGCATACCTGGGGAAGGAGAACCAATCAGATTCTGTTTGGCTTGCGGGCGCTGTTCGTTTTTTTTCTAGCTATTTTATTGTTAGGACCAATCATCAAATTGATTACGAATCAATATGAAAAACCATCCTGGGTATTTTTGGTCGACTCGTCTTCCTCAATAGTAGATGTGATGGATTCAACCGCACAACTACAGTTGAGCCAGCAATTGGATCAGGTGAGTAAATCTTTGCAGGATGAAGGTTATGAGGTTAAGTGGAATGATCTGTCCGGTGAGGAGATTAATAAGGTAGATTTCAAGTTACCAACCTCAGATCTGAATCGTGGGATTCAAAACGTAATCGACAGTTACGAGGGGCGGAATTTAGCCGGTTTGGTTCTGGTAACGGATGGAATTTATAATTCAGGTGCTTCCCCAATTTACACTCCGGTAAGGGTGCCTATTCATACAATAGGTGTTGGTGATACGGTTGCGCGGGTTGACCTTGTTCTGAAAAATGTTGCCTATAATACAGTTGCTTATCAAGGAAATAAATTTCCAGTTCGCGCCCAGGTGCTTTTGCAAGGCATCGAGAATCAGAATGTGATGGTCACGGTCTTTAAGGATGGTAAATCGGTGTCAACCCTTCAGAAGAATTCTGGCAATAAGTCATTTCTTGATTTTGATTTTGAATTGGATGCCAGTGAAAAGGGAATTCAGCGATATGATATTTCTGTAAAGACGATTAGTCAGGAAAGTAACAAAAGAAATAATACCTCAAGCATATTTATTGAGGTCGTGGAAGGCAAGAAGAAGATTGTCATGATCGCCCCAGCTCCACATCCGGATATCAAAGCCATGAAGGCGGTGGTTGAAAAAAACTCAAACTATGAATTTGTACTTCATATTCCCGGAGTTAATGAGGCTGATCCTGCTGTTTTAAAACCGGGTGCTGCTGAATTGTATATTTTTCATCAAGTTGTTGATCAGTCAGGAAAAACAACGGCTCTTTTTTCTTCGTTGTACAAAAGTGGTTCATCGGTGTTGATCATGATTGGCGGCAGCACAAACCTTCGGCAATTAACGGCTTACGATGTGCCCATACAGTTCGAATCGTTCGGGGGTCAGTGGGATGATGTAACTCCGGTGGTCAATCTTACCTTTCGCGACTTTGGGTTTTCAGAAAACAGTAATGGAGTGTTTGCACGCTATCCACCGGCCGATGTTCCCTTTGGAAAATTTACTTACCCCTCGACAGCCCAGATATTATTATATCAGCGCATAGGCAATGTAACCACCGACCGTCCCCTGCTAATGATCTGGCCCGATAATAATCGAAAAATTGCTGTGATGATTGGCGAAGGACTATGGCGTTGGCGATTGAATGAGTTTGCAGACAATGGGAACACGCAAGTGTTTGATGAGTTGTTTTCTAAGTTGATTCAATACCTCAGTACCCTGGAAGATAAAAGAAGGTTTAGAAGTTTTCCCTTACAGAATGAGTTCTCTGATTCTGAACCGGTAGTGATCGAAAGCCAGGTGTATAATGATTTGTATGAACTTGTTTTTGGCAATACAATCCGACTGGAAGTTCGTAATGAACAGGGCGAGGTTACAACCTATAGTTATGTTACGAGCCCCGGTAGTTCGCGTTACCGTATTGGTGGTTTGAAAGAAGGAGTTTACCTTTTCCGCGCATCCACTACCATCAACGACAAGAGAGAAGAGGTTACCAGCCAGTTTTTAGTAAGGGCACAGAACCTGGAAGCCCAAAATCTCACGGCCGACTTTGGTTTACTTAGAACTCTTTCGCGAGAAACAGGCGGTAAGTTTTATAAACTGGATCAAATCCCTTTGTTGACAGATGACCTTCAACAAGCCAAGGCTGCAAGCCTCATCCATTCAGAAGAAACGTTCAATCAATTGATCAACCTAAAGTGGGTATTCTTCCTGTTGCTTGCATTGATTAGCACAGAATGGTTCTTAAGAAAATATCTGGGAAGTTATTAAATAAAAAAGGCGAGTCACCTCGCCTTTTGTTTTAATTAACTCTTGAATTTTATTCACTCTTCTTCTCCTTAGGGGCCTTGGTCTTTTTGGATTTGATCGTCAAAACCTCACCGGTTCCCTCGTAGTCGGCCATAATTGTTCCGCCCTCTGGAATTTCTCCTTTCAGAATTTCCTCAGCCACTGGGTCTTCAAGATATTTCTGAATGGCCCGGTTCAATGGACGAGCGCCAAACTGCGGATCATATCCTTTCTCAGCCAAAAAGTCTTTTGCTTTTTCGGAAAGCTCAACATGATAGCCAAGAGTAAAGATGCGGGCAAACAATTTGCCCAAGGTAATATCGATGATCTTGTGGATATGCTCGCGCTGCAGCGAGTTAAACACAATCACATCATCCAGGCGATTTAGGAATTCAGGACTGAAGGCACGCTTCAACGCACTCTGAATGGTTGACTTCATCAATTCTTCTTCGTTGTCGCGTTTTGCGCTGGTGGTGAAACCTATCCCGGCTCCAAAGTCTTTTAAATCGCGCACCCCAATATTGGAGGTCATGATGATAATCGTGTTTCTAAAATCTACCCTACGGCCAAGGCCGTCAGTCAGAATGCCATCATCTAATACCTGCAACAGAATGTTGAATACATCGGGGTGAGCTTTTTCGATTTCATCCAACAAAACAACCGAATATGGCTTGCGTCTTACCTTTTCAGTAAGTTGCCCACCTTCTTCATAGCCCACATAGCCGGGAGGTGCACCTACCAATCGCGACACTGAGAATTTCTCCATGTACTCGCTCATGTCGATGCGAACCAACGCGTCATCCTTATCAAACAGATAAGTAGCCAGCACTTTGGCTAACTCTGTCTTTCCAACCCCCGTTGGGCCAAGGAAAATAAATGAACCAATCGGTTTTCTCGGATCCTTCAATCCAACCCGTGTCCGCTGAATGGCTTTGGTCAGCTTTCTAATAGCTTCTTCCTGGCCAATTACTCGACCGCTCAGCTGGTCGGCCATGCCGAGAAGCTTATTGCTTTCTTTTTGGGCGATGCGATTAGCTGGAATACCGGTCATCATCCCAACGACATCTGCAACGTTGTCTTCGGTTACAGTGTATTTTTCTGTACGTGTTTTTTCTTCCCACCGGGTTTTGGCAAGATCGAGTTGTTCGATCAATTTTTTCTCCTTATCCCGAAGTTGGGCAGCCTCTTCATATTTTTGGCTTTTCACAACACGGTTCTTTTCCTTCTTCACATCTTCAATAGCCTCTTCAAACTTCACGATGTCCTCTGGCACATGGATATTATTAATATGCACTCGCGCTCCAGCTTCATCCATTACGTCAATGGCCTTGTCCGGCAAGAAACGATCGCTGATATAACGGTCAGATAATTTTACACAAGCTTCCAGAGCTTCTTTTGTATAGGTTACGTGGTGATGGTCTTCGTATTTTTCTTTGATATTCTCCAGAATCTGAATGGTTTCATCAACAGAGGTAGAATCAACCATCACCATCTGGAATCTACGGGCAAGCGCTCCGTCTTTCTCAATGTATTGACGATATTCATCCAACGTAGTAGCCCCGATACATTGAATTTCTCCGCGCGCCAATGCAGGCTTAAACATGTTGGAGGCATCCAATGAACCAGAGGCCCCACCGGCACCTACAATAGTGTGCAATTCATCAATGAACAGGATAACATCGGCTGATTTTTCCAGTTCATTCATTACGGCCTTCATCCGTTCTTCGAACTGACCGCGGTATTTAGTACCGGCTACCAGTGAAGCAAGATCCAGTGTAACTACACGCTTGCCAAAAAGTACGCGCGATACCTTCTTCTGAATTATGCGTAAGGCAAGACCTTCTGCAATCGCTGTCTTTCCTACACCGGGCTCACCGATCAGAATTGGATTGTTTTTCTTTCTGCGACTTAGAATCTGGGCTACCCGTTCAATCTCTTTTTCCCGGCCAACGATTGGATCGAGTTTATTGTCTTCAGCGAGTTTGGTCAGGTCGCGCCCAAAGTTATCCAGCACCGGGGTGCGGGATTTTTCGGTTCCTTTTTTCTCTTTGCTTCCGCTGCCGGGATTTGCACCACTTCCAAACATTTTGGAAGAGTCATCATCCGGATCGTCAGTATCGGAAGCTGATGTAGGTTGATCGTTTTGGTATTCAAGCATTTCTTTCACAACATCATAGGCCACATCAAACTTATTTAGAATCTGAGTGCCGAGATTGTCGGGATCGCGCAGGATGGACAACAGCAAGTGTTCTGTGCCGATCAACTGTGCTTTAAATATTTTTGCCTCCAGGTAGGTTATCTTAAGTACCTTTTCAGAGGCCCTGGTAAGAGGAATATTGGCGAGGTTTTTAATCTCGTGAGTAGCAGTGCCCTTCGAAACCTTTTCAATTTCTCCGCGCAGTTCTTCGAGAGGTACACCCAGTTTTTTTAAAACCCCTACAGCCACGCCTTCGCCTTCGCGGATCATACCCAATAAGAGGTGCTCCGTTCCGATATAGTCGTGACCCAGTCTTAAGGCTTCTTCCCGGCTTAAGGAAATCACTTCTTTCACCCGGTTAGAAAATTTTGCTTCCATATTTGGCATATTCTTGAGTATTGTAAATGTAGAGTTTTAAGCGTGATAATTCAAAAAGCTTAACAATCCTTAACGAGGTAAATATCATTCACCAATCGACAGATTATTAACACTTTCCCAAATTTATTTGTTCAACCCTTCATTCCGTGTGGCGAGGAGAAGGGAACCAGTCCGAGGCCCTTCGCTAAACAGCAAGTCGATCAGGCTGAGGTTGGCTGCAAATTGATTGCCAAAGACCTGTTGATAGGGAACGGGCCGAAAGAATGGCCGCCCCGAATATGGTATTTTTGGTTGAATCATGGATCTGAGATCAGAAACTGATTGGTCAGGATTTTCTTCATACGTCACACTTACAGAGACCGTAGGTTTATGCCGAATGCTTTTCAGACAGAATGACAGCAGATTAAGGTTCAAATCAAAGAGGAATGTGTAGCTCTGATAGATTATTTTTCGAATGTCATCTGAGTAAAACTCGTAGTATGGCGCTTTGCGATACGCAGACTCAATCGTACGCCATTGATTGTTTTGCCATTTAGTGCTAAAATCAATGCGAACATCCTCGATAGGAACTTTACCATGTTTGTTTGTAAGTGGCACAACCAGCATCTCAGGCCCTTGCGCGGTGTTAATGTAACAGCGGTTGCGATAACTCTGTTTAACATAGTGTTCGTGCTTCTCCAATTGAATTGTATCAAACTGCTGAAGTACACAGAAGTATTCCAGGGAGGGTAGGTAATGAAGATCAATTAATAAGGATTTCAAACTCCGGATTTCAAATTCAAAATTAATGATCCGCGAACAACAATCTGGAACTTAGTTAATCAAATATGCCCAGACCCTGGCGGGTTACTATCGGCTCACCGCTAGTGAAATCAACTATCGTGGAGGGAATATTTCCTCCGGTGCCACCATCAATCACCAAATCAACCTGATGTTTAAAGTCCTCGTAGATTTCTTCCGGGTCCGTGGTGTACTCTTTTATTTTATCATCATCCTTTATGGAAGAAGTAATCAGTGGATTGCTTAGCAGATGCACGATAGCCAACGGAATAGGATGATCGGGGATTCGGATACCCACCGTCTTCTTATTTACATCGAGAATCTTAGGTACGTTACTGTTCGATTCAAAAATGAATGTGAAAGGGCCAGGCAACATCTTTTTCAAAACTTTGAATTCCGGAGTGTCAAGTCGCTTTACGTATTTAGAAATGTGACTCAGGTCGTTACAAATAAATGACAGGTTGATTTTTTGCGGTTTAACTTCAGTAATGTGACAAAGTCTTTCCACGGCTCTGCGATTCATCAGGTCACAGCCAATTCCATAAATCGTATCGGTGGGGTAAACAATAATGCCACCTTCTTTCAAAAGATCTACTACACGGGCAATTTTCCGTGGTTCGGGTGTAACCGGATGGATCGATAAGAATTCGGCAGCCATAAATAGCTTATCATCGTATAACAACTACGAGATGCAAGTTAAATCAAATACTTGAGGGTAGCGGTCTCAGTGCATTTTAGTAATTTTGAAACTCAAATTTTGTTTATGGCCGAAGTATCAAAAAAAAAGCTCACGTTTTTCCTGATTGCCTCTACACTTTTAATCACGTTTGTATTCTATACGTATCAAATTATGTACACCCCTAACATTCTGGTCGATAGGGACGATCGGACTTTTATCATCCGCTCTGGATATTCCTTCCGTAAGGTGCAGGAAGAGTTAGGCAAGGGTGGGTTTGTAAATGACATGGTCTCATTCAGTTTTCTTGCGCGAATGAAAGATTATGACAAGCGTATTATGCCCGGACGGTATATGCTTAGAAGAAATATGACCAATCTGCAGGCGCTTGCTGTTTTAGAATCCGGACAGAAGCAGGCCGTAAAAGTTACGTTTACCAACGTAAGGCTGATTGAAGAACTTGGTGAGAAAATCACGAAGAACATCGGAGTAACGCCATCGGAGTTTGACGAAGCGCTGGATGACTTTGTTGAGACCAACACGGAAGGGTTTACCAAGGACAATGTGATCGGCATGTTTTTGCCTAATACCTACGAAGTCTATTACAATGTTCTTCCGGATGAATTGATTGAGCGCCTGCATACTGAGTATAAGAAATTCTGGAACGAAGCCCGAATAGTTAAAGCAAAGGAGCTGGGACTAACTCCGTTTGAAGTTTCTACACTCGCTTCAATTGTTCAGGCTGAAAGTGTAAAGAAAGAGGAGGCTGAGATTATTGCCGGATTGTATATTAACAGACTGAAGAAAAACATACCCCTACAGGCCGATCCAACGCTTGTATTTGCAACAAAGGATTTTGGTGCAAAACGTATACTTAACACGCATAAGGAAGTAGACTCCCCATACAACACCTATCGAAATGCAGGACTTCCTCCAGGGCCTATTAATATGCCTCAGATTTACACGCTTGATGCCGTACTCAATTATCAAAAGCATAGTTATATTTATATGTGTGCCAGTGAAGACTTTTCGGGGTACCATAATTTTGCCACCACCCTTACAGAGCATAACAAAAACGCAAGACGCTATCAGGATGCACTGACACTGGAAATAAGAAAAGGGAGGGCGAATCAGAAAAAATAGATGTATACCTCAGAAACCTACATTCGTGTTCGCTATGGTGAAACTGACCAGATGGGGTATGTGTATTACGGAAATTATGCGATGTATTATGAAGTGGGCCGGGTCGAAAGCCTGAGACGATTGGGTCTTACCTACAAGGAGTTAGAAGAGATGGGCGTAATGATGCCTGTACTCGAAAATAAGTCGCGATTTTTATCAGCCGCCCTCTATGATGACAACCTAAAGATTGTAACGACCATTCGCGAAAAGCCGGGTGTAAGAATCAGATTTGAGTACGATATTTTCAACGGAGAAGGCTCGTTGATTCATCAGGGGGAAACCATGCTCGCGTTTGTGGATAAAAAATCCGGAAGACCTTGCCGTCCACCGGAAGTATTTCAAAACGTATTGAAGCCCTATTTCTCATGAAGTACGTAACCCGCAAACGTATTCTCCAATATACAACGGCTCGTACAAGTCGTACATGGCTTAAAAAAATCAAATTCAAACGTTATGGAAATCTTTCCCTTTATAAGTTTCTCAAAATCTTTCTCCATAATATTGATGAGGATGAAATACTTGATCGCTCGAACGGTGTAGCGTTTAATTTTATCATGGCTATTTTTCCGGCAGTCATTTTTCTCTTCACCCTGATCCCTTATATCACCAGTTTTTTCCCAGCCATCACTAACCAAACGATTATTGAATTTTTGGGAGACTATTTACCATCCAGTATGAGCGATGTAATTTCCTCCACAGTACTTGACATTGTGAACAACCAGCGGGGTGGATTGCTCACGTTAGGTTTTTTCTTTGCACTCTACCTGGCCACTAACGGTATGATGGCGCTTATGAGAGCTTTTAATGCATGCTACAGAACGGTTGAAAGGCGAAATCCCTTTCGTATGCGCCTGACGGCTACCGGGCTTACGCTTCTGCTTGCTTTGGTTTTACTGCTTGCCGTAATACTGCTCATTGTTGGGCAGCTTGTGCTAAATTATATGGTAGAAAACATTTCGCAATTCAGTTCTTTAAATCTGGATGAATATACCATTCAATTTATTTTCATTCTTCGTTTCGTAGTGATATTTATTGTTTTCTTTATAGCCATATCTTTCATTTATTATTTCGGCCCTGCGGTGCATTACAACTGGAGTTTTTTTTCCATTGGTTCGTTGCTGGCAACCCTCGTTATTCTGGCTATTTCTTATGGGTTCTCTTATTACATCACCAATTTTGGAAGCTATAATAAGGTGTATGGTTCTATCGGGGCACTGATCGCGCTTATGATATGGATTCAATTGGTTACGCTGGTGCTCTTGTTTGGATATGAAATCAATGCCAGTCTTCACTATGGTCATAAACTGGAGACCGTGCGTGAAAATCTTACAAAGAACAGAATGGTGAAAGCGATGCGCTAGACTGCTGACACAGGGTTGCCACAGGTAATAATTATTTTCGGGTTATCATGGCCAGCTCAACAGTAAACTCAATTGATGAAGTTGTTTTGGGACTTCCAAAACGCGAACAGATACTTGTTAAGCAATTGCGGGCAATCATTTTAGAATGTTTACCAAAGGCTGAAGAAAAGAGTTATTATGGACTGAGTGTTCCTTTTTACCGACACCACAGACTGATTTGTTTTATATGGCCACCCTCCATTCGGATGGGACCGAAGAAAAAAAATGATGAACGCGATAATTTTGTTGTCTTGGGTTTTAACCAAGGCAATAAGATGGCTAAAAATCCCCTGCTTTTAGCGGAAGGCAGAAAACAAGTGTATTGTATGTACATTAAGTTAAATGATAAAGTAGATGAACAGCAGGTTCGTGCCCTCTTATATGAGGCCGGAATGATTGACGAAGAGTTTGGGCGTAAGCTTAAGCGATAAATGACAAAGTAATCTGTAACCTTTTATACCTGAGTGTTGGTCTAAGAAATACTAACTATTCCTTATGATCATATTCACACCTCACCGATTAGCAAATTATTCTTTGCTTTTACTTACCCTGTTTTACCTGATTATGCTGGGGGGAGGCAACTACGAACAGCTTACTATAACCAATCTGGTAGCTAGTGCTCCTCCAAAATCATTGGCAATGTTGCAGGGACCTTACGGGTTCAATCCAGTAAAATTCTGGGTCACATTCAGACCTTTAACAATACTTTTGTTTATCGCGGCCCTTTTCTTTAACTGGCGTGTGTCTTCTTTTCGGAGGAAGTTGTTACTCTTTGCTTTTGTTATAGATTGTGCAGTAACGCTTTCTACTTTTTTGTACTTCGCACCCGAAACCGGGGTGATTGCTTCGGCAAAATATGATAGCGAAGTTATTGATTCAGACTTATTTGTTCGCTTGCAGCGATGGGAAAGTTTGAATTGGTTACGAATTGGTGCATTTTATACTGCTGGAATTTTATTACTGCTCTCGTTGAATACTTCGTTGGTTGCTGAAAAAAATGAATGATGTATCGTTTTTATTCTTGAGTCTCTTTCCCTTTATAATTTCTAGAGTTACTCTTGCACTTGCCATTCTTAATAAGTACAACGGTCTGACATTGAAAATCTATTTATCAAGCAGAATAAGAGTGCCGAAATATTTACAATCGCGCCAGAAATTTCCATTCATTCCTGACCAGTGTAGCTGTTGCTTTAGCGGACCCTTACCTTCATCGTTATCATTGATGCAAATATCAAAACCAATTTTGTGACCTCCTTTGTTAATGGGTTTCATTACTGTACCCTGTAATTTCATTTGTAATTCGAGGTTATACCCTTTTTCTGTGCGCTTAAAACGATAATTTCCATAATAAGGCGAGCTTGAAAAGCTATCAGTCACATTATTTTTTGCCATTGTTTCGCCTGCATAAGCAAGTGGTTCCGTGTCTCCATTAGGCAGTGTAAACATGGGCTGGGGCGCATTCAAATCAGGCACCCAGAAGTTGTCGAAGATAAATGGGGTTTTGCTATCATACACAAAATGATATTCATGGTGCATCGTATCACCGATATAGTACCTTGATTTACCACAGCCATCGTGATCGAACATAATTTCAATCCCATCATCATCCCATGATCCGGATGTATTGTCTTTTAGAACGGAGCCATGTGGCGGGGTAACCTTGTCGTCCGAGACTTCAATTGCAATATAAATATAGGTCTCATCCCACTGTACCTTAAAATTGCCGTACAGGTCCACCACTCCTTTCCATTGTGAAGAAGACATACCTTGGCCTACAAAAAAATATTTTTCCTGGTCGAGCGAAAATCCTTTTACCTCCTTCCAGTCACCTAGTTCTCCATCGATTTTTATGTCTTGTGTTTTTTTTAAGGCATAATAGGTTGCCCAGTCGTAGGGTGAAAACGGCTGTGCGCCTGATGATATTGCCAATACGATCATTAACAGGAGTGAACCGGCAAATTTCATTTTGTGGTGTATTCTATTAATTGGAAGATGTAGTAAGCAATTGGGAAGTAAAATACTAAATTCTTAAATAGTTGTTTACCAGATTTGGAATGAGAGTTACCAAATAGCTTACCAAGAGGTAATAAAAATAGCCTTAAGAATCTTAAGGCTATTTTCTAACTGTGAGCAGAGGAGGAGGGTGTTTTTTTACTATTACAACCGCCTCACTATCAATTTTTTAAATGATTCTTTCAAGTAATGGTACCAGTTTGGTACCAGGGTCTAAATCACAATCGATTCGAAATCCCTTTTGATATATCAAACATACAAAAAGTGAACCGAAATTGAAAACAACAATTCCGGTTCACTCTAATTGATAACGTACTAACTATTTTTTATTCGGATAGTATAAAAACCTGGCTTCCTTTAGCTGGATGAAAGGATGGTTTGTATTGAAAGTATTTAAGGGCAGCCAGGTCATTTAGAATTCTGTGGTAGGTAGACGTTGACTTGATTTTTGCTGCTGTCATTATGCTCTTCCTTGAAATGTTAAAAGGATTTGTAAGACCGTTTGCAATCCAGGCAGAGCATAATGCGGTACACATACTAATATGACTTGTATTCAGCTTGCCATCCGATGTTACTCGCTGGATAAAATTACTTAACTGTTCAGCGTTGCTCATTGCTTTCAATCAGTTTTGCAATTTGATCGTAGTCGTAGAAGATGATTCCACCTACTTTGCTATAAGACAAAGACCCATTGACCCTCAAGTTTTGTAGGGTGCCTGTGGATATTCCTAATAGCTTTTTTACTTCGGATGATTTAAGCCACTTTTTGGCGGGTGTGGCAGTTGCTCCCTTCAAGAGATTTTTAATCTCATTAAACAGGTCTTGTTTTAAATTTTCAAAGTCACCAACCGTAAGAAGTTGGTCTCTATGTAAACGCTGTCCTTGTTCTTCTTTGTTTGTTTTGTTTCTCCCCTCCATAATTTCCTATTTCCTTAAAGATGGGACACCACAAAAACCAAGGTTGAATTTTATGAACGATTGTTAATGACAATGAACAATAATTAACGATTATGAATGATTCTTAAATAATTTGTATGAAACCCTACTAATAAAAAAGGAGCCACACTTTCGCGCGACTCCTTTTCGGGCTCCTACATCAATATTTTGGGCAAAAATAATAGCCTTTCCTAAATCACCGTCATTAATCCACGAATAAATCCTACCTCGGTCAAGTATTCGACCTGGGGATCGGTTAGACCTTTTTTATCGGTCGTGGATACGATTTCAAAAGGAACAATCAAATCGCTATCCATGAACTTCTTAAGTTCCTTAGAGAGTGCCCTTTGATTGTCCTTGGTAAAAATATACTGACCTCTCGGATCGCGGATGATGTTGCCCTTCTCATCCGTACTGCAATAATCAATGTTGAGGTCTTCCAACTTGTCATTGTAAGCCTCGACAAAAGACGAGGCATTTTTCAAAGTCTGGTTTCTGGCATGTTCTAACTTGGTGCCAGCAGGTGCCGGGGTATCCATTAGTGCCGTAATGAGTTTGTAGGCTTCTTTGTTTGTCATGAGTGATACTGATTTAATATTTTCCTTCTGCGTTTCCTTTCAAGATTGATTGCTCAATCAGCCAATAGACTAAGTCAGAGATTTTAATATCCTTCAAGGCTTCTCTGATTTCATTTGGCATTGAGCTAATACCTGGGAATGAATTCAGTCCAATGTTTTGCCAATACTCAAGTTCTGTAATGGCATTTGGTGTTTCTGAACTCACTTCAATTCCAGTTAATGGGTTAGTGAATTTCCCGTCTGTTTCCTTAGTGATTTGTTTGGGAAGGAATAATTGCCGCTGAAGTTCATTGCTTGGAACTATTGGGTTACCGTCTCCTTCTGTGAATTCCAGGATTATTCCATGTCTCATCTCCAGATTGCTCTTAATGATGAGGTAGTCATGAATAACCTTTTTTCGTTTGTTGGTTGTTGAATCTA
>JBEBJH010000063.1:0-20693 GCA_040079965.1 Cyclobacteriaceae bacterium | reverse complement strand
GTACTGTGGGAGCAACAACCCTGCGCGGCTCCCAATGGGCCTATCCTCGTGACGCGCGCGGGCGAGATATTGGATGCGGCTGGGGTGATCACCGGTGGACAGTCCGGTGCGACGGGCGGGTTGCTGCAACGCCGCCGAGAGGTGCTGCGACTGGAAGACCAGAGTATTTCGCTGATGGGATACCTCGAAGAAGGGAAGCAGCGGCGGGAGCGGTTGTTGGCGCAGAGCCAGGAGTTGCGCGAACGCATGGGCGAAGCTGCCATTAAAGGAGCTAAGGCTATTAATTATGAAGGCGCAGGCACTATTGAGTTTTTGGTTGACAAGCATGGAGATTTTTACTTCATGGAAATGAACACCCGAATTCAGGTGGAGCACCCGATTACCGAAGAAGTAACTAATTACGATCTGATCAAAGAACAAATTAAAGTAGCAGCAGGCGTACCTATTTCAGGTACGAACTACTATCCTAATTTGTTTGCCATGGAATGTCGCATCAATGCGGAAGACCCTGCGAATGGATTTCGTCCATCGCCAGGAAAGATCATCAACCTCCACAAACCCGGTGGTCATGGCGTGCGTGTGGATAGTCACGTTTATGCTGGCTATACGATTCCATCCAATTATGATTCTATGATTGGGAAGTTGATAGTAACGGGCCAATCTCGTGAGGAGGTAATTACACGGATGAAACGCGCCTTAAGTGAGTTCATCATTGAAGGTGTTAAGACGACCATCCCTTTCCATTTGAAATTGATGGACAATCCCATTTTCAGGTCGGGCAAATTCACCACCAAGTTCCTTGAGACTTCTTTTGATTTTTCAGATCTTAAGTAATCTATCAAAAATTGGTTCATAAAAAAGCCACACAAACCTGCGTGGCTTTTTTGGTTTAAGTAATCAAGCTTTACACATACTGGTTCAGCATCACTGGCATCACCAGCATTAAAATATCTTCCCCTTTTTCTTTTTCGGCAGGGAAAATAACCCCCGCCTTATTGGAAGCTGACATATTGAGTTTAATCTGGTCAGTATCAAGGTTAGTCAGCATTTCAATTAAGAACTTTGCATTAAATCCAATTTCGATATCCTCACCCTCGTGCTCACAGGAAAGTCTCTCGTTAGCTTCATTGGAGAAATCAAGATCTTCGGCAGAAACCTGGAGTTCGCTGCCCGTAATCTTTAACCGTACCTGGTGAGTAGTCTTATTTGCATAGATGGAAATTCGTTTCAATGATCCCAAAAGATCTGTCCGACTGATCGTCATCTTGATCGGATTCACTGAAGGAATTACATTTTCGTAGTCTGGGAAACGCTCATCAATCAACCGGCAGATCATGCGAATGTTTCCGAACTTGAAGAAAGCATTAGACATGTTAAAATCAATGCTCACATCCATATTCTCTGCTGGCAGCGTGGCCTTCAACAAATTGAGGGCCTTGCGCGGAATGATAATTGAGTTACCATTATCTGATTTAATATCAGTTCTTCGGTAGCGAACGAGGCGATGACCATCGGTAGCAACAAATGTCGTATTCTTGTCACCCAGGTTTACATACACTCCCGTCATGGCCGGGCGTAACTCATCATTGCTGGTAGCAAAGATGGTGTTGTTAATGGCACGGGCTAAAACTTCGGAGGAGATTGTGGCCGAGAAGTCGTTGGAGACAGCCGGAACTTTTGGAAAGTCGGTGGCATTTTCTCCAGCCAATTTATAACGACCATTGTCCGAACTGATTTCAATGCTATAGGTCGACTCATCAATTGAAAACGTAACCGGTTGATCTGGCAGATTCTTCAATGTATCTAACAAAATACGGGCCGGCACAGCTATGTTGCCCTTCTCTTTTGATTCTACCGTAATCTCAGTGATCATGGAAGTCTGAAGATCAGACGCTGTAACCGTAAGATTACTCTTATCAATTTCAAAAAGAAAGTTTTCAAGAATAGGAACAACCGGGTTGGTGGTAATTACCCCGTTGATATTAGAAAGCTGCTTGAGCAGATAGCTTGAATTAACTATAAACTTCATTGTAAATCAGTGGTTTGTGGTTGTATAGGGCGGTAAAGTTATAAAGAAAAACCAATCTGAAAAATGGAGGAAAAGCAGGCGCTTACGGTACAAAATAGCTTCGTTTCCGGGATATTACGGCTATTTCCTTCAGGTTGAAAACTACAGGCGATTCGCGGTTTAGGCGGCCGAGAATAGTTGCCTCCCCTACTGCTGGTGGAAACACCTCTAGTTGATACGTGCGATTGGCGATATCGGTAACCAGGATTGTGAAGTCCGGTGTGGTCAGTAGCAAACTATCATAGACCTTAGATTCACCCACCGACACGAATCGAGCCCCTTTAATTAAAGACACGGCATCGAGATAGTCATTGAGTTTGGTGGTATCTGCTTCGGGTAGCCCATCAATCCCAAAATATTGACTCTTGAAAGAAATGGTGAAATCTTCCCTGGGTTCTTGAGGGAAGGAGGCTATTAATGATTTAAAAGTTTCCCACCTGAAGTTGAAAATGCGCTTATCCCGCCAATCATTTTCCGGTAATTCAAAGATAGAAGCAACATATACACGGTAGCCAGGGATCGTAACCAGATAAGGCGTTTTGTCGCCAGTCCGTTGAAAGTAAGTCTCTGTTTTACGATCATTGCCACATGCCCAAAAATCTTTAACTACAGTTTCACCATCAAAAAGCTTTATATGTATTCCCTTTTTCTCAATGTATTGATTTAATGAATCCTGAAGTTTTTCTGATACTGGTCGCTTGGGCTCTGCCTGAATGATGGTGGCGAAGAAAACTGTCACCAACTGACGATCTGCTTCAAAAGACTTATTGATTATCCACTTCGAACCATCATAGCTAAGTTCAATCTGTTTACCAGAAGTCTCCAGAATCACTTTATTTATTTGCGTCTGATCTTCAACCCGAAAAAGGTTATTGTCAACTTCAATCGTATTGCTTCTGTTCCCTAAAAAAATGAAACCAAAACACAACCCGGTTAAAATAACCAGTGATATAAACAATCGTAAATTTCTCTTCGCCTGCATGATCAGAACCGGGTATATTTTACTTTTCGCCAATAGGCCCGAACAATACCGAAAGCAATTAATACCAGCATAGGTAACACCAAATTGATTACCTGCCAAAACGATCGCTCATTCCGGATTTTCTCCTTATCCAATGGCCGTACTTTTATCTCTTTATTCCTGGCCTTGATCAACCCATTTTCCTCAACGAGATAAGCAACCATGTTCAAAAGCAAATCCTGATTGGCGAAGGTGTATTGGGTAAACGGATCAAGTCCCAGTTGTTGGGGATTACCATCGCGCGGATTTACATCATTTCGGGCAAGATCTCCATCTGCTACAATAATAATCTTAGTGGAGACACTTTGCTCTTTAAATCCAATGGTATCAACACCCTCCGGTGCAAACCGATTTTTATACAATGAAGTGAATTCACCTTCGAGCAAGTAACTGATGGGGATTTTACCTGAATCAAAATTACCCTCCTGCATTTGCTTGCGCAGATCGTTGACTCCTACCTTAACTGGCGCACTAACTTTTCTTGAATACTGTGAAGAAAATAATAAAGGTGTCTTTCTCACCCCGGTCGCTTTCACGGTGTCAATACTGCTTACAAACTTCAATAATGAAGCATCAAGATTTCTTGTAATTGGATTGTTAGCATATTGATTAATGAGTGGGAAAAAAGGCCAATCCAATTGCATGATCTGGGGTCGGTTGCGATCACCGCCCACTACCACCGGGTATTTTCCCGATACGGCATCCTGAATAAGGTCGGGGTTTATTCTCACCCCGTACTTAAATAGTTGATCATCCAGATTAAGTTCATAAGGAAAGGCAAAGTAATCTTCTTCAGAAGCCCGATTCATATCAGCATCGAGGCGATCGAGTAAAAAAAGAATTTTACCACCGCGCATCAGGTACTGGTCCAGTTTATACTTATCCTGATTCGAAAAACGCAGAGTTGGCTTGGCTATAATTAACAGGTCATATCCGGTAAGCGTACCTTTGCGTGAAAGAGAAACCTTAAATACATCGTATTGATCAAGCAACGCATTGTTGAAACTCGCAAACTCAAGACTATCCAATTCCCCATGACCCGTGAGCAACCCTACTCTTTTGCGATTAATGTTACTTAGCTTGTGAATGGCGTTGGCCAGTTCAAACTCAATCCCTTCCATCGAGGGATTGATGTTTTGAGCCCGACTTCCCTTTAATAACATCACTCCGGTTTCAAAACCTTCATACGAAATCAAGGCGCCCGGAAATACAAACTTTTCTACCCGCTGTCCATCGCGGGTTTCAATAACGTTTCGCGGGCTAACTCCTTTTGAATTTAATTCGGCTATAAATTCATTTCGCGCTTTTTCATTGGCAGCCTGCAACGGGTCAGTAAACGTATATTGAATTTTGTTACCCGAATAAATTCTGAATTCCTCCAGCGTTTCGCGAATGGATTTCTGAAAGCGTCTGAACTCGGGATTGAGGTCTTTCCCTTCCAGAAAGACTTCGACAAATACAACTTCTTCTAAATTCTCTAGAATAGTTCTGGTTTGGGGTTGAATCGTATATCGCTTCTCTTCGGTTAGGTCAATCCGGAAAAAATAAAAAGCTGCGATTATATTAAACAGGATGACCAGCACCAGTCCATTGGCTAGCAACAATAAATCACCTGTCTTTTTACTCTTCATCCACATCACCATTGTCTGCTGCTAATAACCACTTTGGTTGTAAGTAAAATAAAACCGGTGACGCTGAAGAAATAAATAACATCCCGGCTATCAATCAGGCCCTTACTTAAGGATTCGTAGTGATAAAGTATACCCACTTGCTTAACCGCTAGCGCAGAGTTACCTCCGAAAGAAGAGAGTGAATCGAATCCCATATAAACAATAAAACACAAGAAGGCCGCCAGAATAAACGATACGATCTGGTTCGCAGTAAGGGAAGAAGCTAAAAGTCCAATGGCACAGAATACCATGGCAAGCAGCGCTAATCCAATGTATGAACCCATAACACCGGCCGAATCGATATTACCTACCGGATTACCCAATCGATAAACAGAGTAATAGTATATCACTGTGGGGATCAGCGCCAGAAAAACAAGTGCCCAGGTCGCCAGAAATTTTCCAAGAACCACACTCCAGTCACTCAACGGTTTGGTTAAGAGCAATTCAAGCGTGCCCATCTTTTTCTCCTCAGCAAAACTCTTCATCGTAATAGCGGGGATTAAAAATATAAACACATACGGGCCCATTGAAAATAATGTATCAAGGTCCGCAAAGCCATAATCCAAAACTGAAGTTTCAGGGAACACCCACATGAGCAAGCATATTCCCGTTAGAAAGGCTCCGATTACGATGTACGCAATCAGGGAGTTTAAGAAGCTGTTAAATTCCTTCGCGAAAACCTGGATCATGCGACTGTATCTTTTGCAGTTAATGATCTGAAAATCTCTTCGAGACTGTTTTCTTCCTGACGCAGGCCGATCAAGGAAAGATTCTTATCGGCTGCGAGGCGGAAAACCTCCTGGCGCAAATCCGCGCCTTCACGAGCCGCAAGCCGGTATAACCCTTTCTGTATACATGTCACTTTCTCCACACCATCAAGGGCCAACAATTCACTTTCATTTACTTCGCCTTCAAACTCCACCACAACAAATACATGACTTTGGCGCTTAAGCAGATTAGCCACTTTATCATCAGCCACAATCTCACCTTGATTAATAACAATCACCCTATCGCAAATTGCCTGCACTTCTTGCATGATATGCGTGGAGAAAATAACCGTCTTATCCCGACTAATTTCTTTAATCAACTTCCTGATTTCCAAAATCTGGTTGGGATCCAATCCCGTGGTGGGTTCATCAAGGATCAACACATCGGGGTTATGAATCAAAGCCTGAGCAAGACCCACCCGTTGCCGGTATCCTTTTGAGAGTTCTTCTATTTTTTTGTTCTGTTCACGACCCAGTCCACACAATCCGATGATCTCAGGAATTCTGGTTTTCAAATTGGTCGAGGAAATCCCAAAGACCTTTCCAACAAAATGCAGATACTCATGCACAAACATATCCAGGTATAATGGATTGTGTTCCGGCAGATAGCCCATCATCTTTCGAATCTTAAGCGAGTGCGTGGTTACATCCAATCCATTGACCTGAACAGTACCCGAAGTAGGTGGCAGATAGCCCGTGGCTACCTTCATCGTGGTTGATTTGCCGGCACCATTGGGACCTAAAAAGCCTACAATCTCACCTTTCTCAATAGAAAATGAAATGTTATTGACGGCCTTTTGCTGGCCATAGAGTTTGGTGAGATGGGATACGTATAACGACATTTTTTATCGCTGCAAAAGTAATTTTAAAACTTGATAGTCCATAGGGCCCGTTTTTGTAGTCTTTTTAAATCAAGGCCAACTTACCTTGTTCAGGTTTGGCCTATTAATTGTCCTTGTAAAGACCTTTGAATTTTAGAAATTTGTCAAACTCTAATTCTGAACGGAAAATGCGGTTACTGATTATCTTACTCCTCGGAGTTTTTTCACAAGCCTTTGCGCAAACTGGATATAAGATTGATTTTAAAATCAAGGGCTGGGAAGACACCACGGTGTACCTGGGTCATTATATGGGTGAGCTAACTTACGTGAAAGACACGGCCAGATCCAGTAACATGGGTGTGTTTATGTTCGACAATGCCAAGCCCCTACCACAGGGTGTCTATTTCCTCGTGCTTGGTAAATCCAAGATTTTTGATTTCGTTGTCGGCACAAACCAAAAGTTTTCTATCGAAGGAAACTCCGAAGATTTTATCAAAACCGCAGTCGTAAAAGGAGATGAAGATAACCAACTGTTTTTTGAAAACATTCGCTTCAATATGGAGCGTGGCAAAGAAGCCGATCCTTTTATTAAAATTTTAAAGGACAGCAGCCTTACCGAAGAACAAAAGAAATCATCAAGAGAATCATTTGCGAAAATCAATGAAAAGGTTGTTAGCTATCAAAATGATTTGATTGCAAAGCACCCCGCCACACTTACCGCTCGCTTGCTGAAAGCGACTCAAACCATTGAGGCTCCGGCCCCACCTAAAAAAGCGGATGGCACTATCGATTCTACATTTCAGCTTCGTTATTATCGCGAACACTTTTTCGACAAGTTTGATCTGGCGGATGATGCCATGTTGCGCCTGCCAAGACCTATCTATCAGGAAAAAATTAAGGAATACCTGAACAAGCTTTATGCTCCTATTCCTGATACCATTATGGGGGCGATCGATAAAATGGTAGCCCGGGCAAAAAAGAATCCTGAAACCTATAAGTACCTGGTGTGGAATTGCACCTTTATGTATCAGAATCCGGAGATCATGGGCCTGGATGAAGTTTATGTTCGCATGTATGATAAGTATTTCGCTTCTGGGGAAATGAACTATTGGTTGAATGATAAGAGTAAACAAACCATAAAAGATTATGCCGATAAACTGCGGGGTAGCCTGGTAGGTAAAACGGGAGCCAACCTGATTATGCAAGACCTGACCTTGCAGCCCCGATCGATGTATGACATTAAAACCAAGTACACCATCCTCTGGATTTTTGATCCTGATTGTGGCCATTGCAGAGAGGAAACTCCCAGGTTGGTGGACTTCTACAACAAGAACCGAACGAAGTTTGACGTTGAAGTGTATGCAGTATCCTCTGATACTTCCCTTCAAAAGATGAAAGACTTCATAAAAGAAATGAAGACCCCGTGGATTACCGTTAATGGCCCGCGATCCTACATTCCACAGCATTACTCTAAACTTTACCACTCGGATTCAACCCCGGCCATTTATATCCTTGATACCAAGAAGAAGATTATAGCCAAGAAGTTGCCTGTTAGTCAATTAGAAGATTTTTTTACGAAGCACGAGAAGTTTGTGCAGGCAAAGAAAACCGGCACGGCCAAAGGAACCTGACTAACCTTTTTACTAAAACATCCGGTTCACAACATTATTTTGACAGTTTGATCAAAAAAAAGGTGTTGCCATGCAACTATTTATCCGTTTTGAAGTATCTAACTATGTAAACCGAAGGTTATGGCACTATTAGATACATTGTTTGGCAAGAAAAAGAAGGAATTCCGGGCAAGCTGCCAGATTACCAAAGAGCCAATTGAAAAGGGATATGGGTACTTACTTACTACAGCTCAGGTAGTTACATCAAAAAAATATTGGGACATGATCATGACTGAACCGGAAACCATGTCCTACACCCAATCGCACTTTAAAAATCAATCCAGCGGAACGCAGATGCGGTCCATGATTTTTGAAAAATATGCCACTATTGCAAAACCCTGGATCGTTTCAGATTCAATCATCAACTATTTTGAAGTGGATAAAAAGGAAGCTCGTGAAAACGCCAAAAAGTGGTGGGAACAAGAAGGAAACTTCACTCCATCAAACATAGGACCAGCATCCCAAATTTTAGATGAACCACTTTTCGCCCGCTTTAAAGAGTATGCCATTTTAGAGGCTGGTAGAGAGCGGGTTAAACTAGCCTAGTTTCTTCTCTCAATCGTAAACTGTACAAGATCGGCTAGCGAAGTTTTATATTCTGAGTCTGGTAGTTCCTCCAAAATTGTCATTGCCTGTTTGTAATATTCGGTCATCTTCTGGTTCGCGTAGTCAATTCCCCCTGACTTTTTCACAAACTCAATCACATGCTTTATTTTGTTTGCGTCTTCACTATTGTTTTTAACTATTCCAATGATTTTTCTTTTCTCCAGCCAGGAGGCCTTTGAAAGGGAATAAATCAAAGGCAACGTCATCTTCTTCTCTTTAATATCAATACCTACAGGCTTGCCGATTTCATCATCGCCATAATCAAACAAGTCATCCTTTATTTGAAAGGCCATCCCCACACACTCTCCAAACTTTTTCATCTTACCTATCCAATCAGGTGAAGCGTTGGCTGATGACGCTCCTACCGCACAACAAGATGCTATCAATGAAGCAGTTTTTTGGCGAATGATTTCATAGTAAATATCCTCAATGATATCCAATTGCCGGGCTTTTTCCATTTGTAACAACTCCCCCTCGCTCATTTCCTTGACAGCCTCTGTGCAAATACCCAGTAGATCGTAATCCTTATGCTCCAACGCCAGAAACAAACCTCGTGTAAGAAGAAAGTCTCCAACCAGCACAGCAATCTTGTTCTTCCAAAGCGCATTCACTGAAAAAAAACCTCTTCGGTAATTCGAATTATCAACCACATCATCATGCACAAGACTTGCCGTGTGAACGAGTTCGATCAGGGAGGCCCCGCGATAGGTAGATTCATTTATTTTTCCGGTGGCTCCAGCACTCAAAAACACAAACAAAGGTCGCATCTGCTTGCCTTTGCGCTTTACTATATAAGACATGATTTTGTCAAGCAAGAGAACGCGGGTTTTCATAGAAGCCCTGAACTTTTGTTCAAACTCTTCCATCTCCCGGGCCACCGGGGCCTTAATGCTTTCCAGGTTTCTGGTCATGAACTGCAATAATAAGCAATCACCTCAACAGTAAATATGAAATAGTTGAGGATGGGCAAGTTTTCAAAAATCTCTTTTGTATGGCTCCCAACTGTTAACTAATTGCTATTTTCGAGACCGTGAACATGATGGACAAGAAATGGGAACAGGTAGTCTTTGCCTTAATTGTACTGGCCTTTGCCTTTCTAGTCTCCCGGCTACTCCGATTTTTGATAGGCCGGTTTATCCGGGCTGCAGCCCAAAAGCTTAAAGTTGACCCTACCCGCTACAACTTCTTCAAGAACGCAGTCGATTTCATCGTTTACCTGATTGCTGCTATTGTCATTTTCAGATCTATCCCCTCCTTTCGAGCTGTTGGAACTACCTTGCTAACCGGTGCTGGCGTGCTGGCGGCCATTGTAGGCTTTGCTTCACAGTCAGCTTTTTCAAACATAATAAGTGGCTTCTTTCTTGTGATTTTCAAGCCCTTCAGTGTTGGCGACCGGGTAAAAATTGGGCAGCTTTACACAGGTGATGTTGAGGACATTACGCTACGTCATACCATAATTAAGGATTTTGAAAACAGGCGGATTGTGATTCCCAACAGTGTAATCAGTAATGAGACAATCATTAATTCAACCCTCACGGATGAAAAGATCTGCGTGTTTCTTGATATCCCAGTTGCCTTTACTGCTAACCTTGACCGGGCCATGGATATTATCCTGCAGGAGAGCTTCAAGCATCCGAATTGCATTGACAATCGCTCTCCTGAGGAACTTACCAAAGGCGAGCAATCTGTAGTGGTACGAGTGATAACCTATGCGGATTTCGGTATTCAACTTCGTGGCTATGTGTGGGCCTCCAACCCAACCAACGCCTTTGATTTAAAGTGCGATGTTCTCAAATCCATTCAAGATCGATTTCAAAAAGAACATATTGAGTTTGGGTACCCAGGCAGGATACTTATTAACAGGTAAAATTCCTTCTAACCATGAACAACAAGTCAAAAAGAAAGGCAGTAATCAAACAATTGAATGAACAATTGACCGAGCATCCACATACTGAGCATGGAAAAAAGGTTATTCTGGAGTTAATTTCGTACGATGAAACCACGTTTAGCTCCCGTGAAAACTTACCCATTGATGAGCTTTTGGATCAATGTAATCTGAAACTTATTAACTGGATTAATGTTGATGGGTTATCCGATGGAGAGTTAATAAAAAAAATAAGCAAGAAATTTGATCTGCATTATTTGCTGATAGAAGATATCTTGAATACGGATCATCAGCCCAAAGCCGATGAATATGAAAAGCACCTCTTCTTTACGTTAAAGATGTTGTATCGCATTGATGGGCAGAACAATATAGACTACGAGCACATTAGCTTTGTCCTGGGTAAAAATTATGTTCTTTCTTTCCAGGAAAAGGAAGGCGACATCTTCAATAGTCTTCGTAACCGGATTAAACAAGACACCAACATAATTCGCAAACGCGGTGCTGACTATTTACTGTATCGATTAATCGATGCTATTGTTGATAGTTATTACTCCGTGTTAGAAAACATTGGCCATCAAGTGGAGGTAATTGAAGAAAGTATCTCGAGTAATCCCACGGTTGTGGATTTTCAACGAATTCAAAAACTTCGTAAAGAATTTATCTACCTCCGTAAAGTTGTTTATCCGTTGCGGGAAGCGCTCAATAAAGTGGTGAAAAATGAAGATGGATTCATAGAAGATCGAAACGTAAAATACTTTACGGATGTATACGATCATGTTATTCACCTGATTGATTCGCTGGATACCTATAAAGATCTTACTTCCACCTTGATGGATTTATATATGAATACCATCAATTATAAGATGAATGAGGTGATGAAATTACTAACGATTATTACAACCATCTTCATCCCCCTCTCTTTCATCGCTGGTATTTATGGGATGAATTTCGATGTGATGCCCGAACTTAGATGGTCGTGGGGTTATTATGGTGTTTTAGGCCTTATGGGGGCAATCTTTATTCTCATGATCATTTACTTCAAACACAAAAAGTGGTTTTAATCCTGCGGGGCTTTAATCATGAGTTTCACTTCTACCTGTTCAGGGAGTGTTTGATTAATTTTTACAATCTTGATGTGGTAGTTAAATAGCTCAAATTCATCGCCTTCTTTTAGCATGGGCCGCTCGTAGGTGAGCAGACCCGCAAGAGTCTCATACTCTTCCGCTTCAGGGAAGGGAACTTCCAACAATTTATTAATATCATGGAGAGATGATTGTGCCGCAATCTGAAATGTTAGCTTGTCGATAGACACAACAATTTGCTGTTCATGATCGTGCTCGTCTTGTATTTCACCTACCAGTTCTTCAAGAATATCCTCTAACGTTACCAACCCTATAATTCCTCCAAACTCGCTTACCACGAAAGCCATCTGAGCTTTTGTTCGTTGAAAATCCCGCAACAACACATCAATGGGTTTTGTTTCAGGGATGAAATGCACTGCCCGCATTATGTCTTTAAGGCTCTTGTTATTTTGTAAAATATAAACTGAAACAATGTCTTTTGAATGCACTACTCCGATCACTTCATCCTTTGATTGTTCGTAGATTGGGTAGCGCGAGTATCCCTCCTTCAACACTATGTTCATGGCATCGGCAATAGAGGTGTCGGCCTTTATCATGCTCATTTTAACCCGGGGCACCATTACCTGGCGCGCCACGCGATTGTCAAAGTCAAATACGTTTTGAATTAATTCACGCTCGGAGGATTCTATCGCACCCCCCTCCTCACTTTCGGCAATAATGAGTTTCAGTTCTTCTTCAGAATGAATTTCCATTTCACTCATAGGCTTAATGCCAAAGATTTTTAAAATCAGGTTAGCAAATCCATTCAACAACCAGATAAAAGGCCTGAATACAAAATAAAACACCCGTAGCGCAATGGAAAATTTTAGAGTGACACTGGCTGGGTAGCGGATGGCTATTGACTTGGGGGCTAATTCCCCAAACACAATGTGCATAATCGTAAGAACAATGAATGCCACGGGTAGGGCTATACTGTGGGCTGTCGCTTCACTCATTTCCAGGCCCATCGAATTCATTGCGTTCAGCACGATCTGCGAAACCACATCTTCTCCAACCCAACCCAGGCCCAAGCTTGCCAGGGTGATACCTAATTGGGTGGCAGCCAGAAAGCCATCCAGGTTATTAACAATGATTTTGGCTGCATCCTTGGATAAAGTGCCCTTTTCAAGCGCAATCTGGGAAGAACGGACTTTTACAATCGCAAACTCGGCGGCAACGAAAAAGCCATTTAACAGAACTAGAGAGATTGTAATGAGGATATCTACAGCCATTGGTTGAGCAAACCGCAAATTTAAGAAGAAACCCCGTTCTAAGTAGGTTAATTTTTACATGTACCTTTTCGGTCTAAAATGAAAAAAGATTTTATCTTTCGGCTACCCTAAACCCCAAACTCATGCTATCCTACTTTTTTGAAGGCCTAATATTTCAGTTTTTAGACCTTTTAATAGGCTTCGCCATTCTAATTAAGGGTGCTGATTACCTGGTGAATGGTTCTTCGTCAATTGCGAAAAAGAATGGTATCTCTAACCTTGCCATTGGCCTCACGGTTGTTGCCTTTGGTACTTCGATGCCTGAGCTAATAGTAAGTCTCTTATCGGCACTTGATGGTAAGAATGATGCATCGTTTGGAAATGTAATAGGCAGCAACAATTTTAACCTGATGTTTATTCTTGGCATTGCCGGCCTAATATACCCGCTTGTTGTTCAACGCAATACAGTAAAATACGAGGTTCCACTTTCATTACTTGCAGCAGGAATTCTGTTTTTGTTAGTCAATGATCGCCTCTTGTGGGGTGGAGAAAGTGATATGATGAGTCGATTTGACAGCATCATTCTGTTAGTCTTTTTTGTTGCCTTCCTGCTTTACATCTATCGCACGATGAAAAACACAAATGACTTTGATCAAGGCGATGCAATCAAAATATACGGGACATGGATTGCTGTCGGAATGATTGCGTTGGGACTAGTAATGTTAATTGGCGGTGGCACAACAGTTGTAAATAGTGCAACCACCATTGCGAAGCATTATGGCCTGAGTGAGAAACTAATAGGCCTAACCATTTTAGCTGCCGGCACATCGTTGCCAGAACTGGCAACATCTTGCGTGGCTGCCTATAGAAGGAACACTGACATTGCCATTGGCAACGTAGTGGGTTCAAATATTTTCAACATCTTCTTTATTCTTGGCATTACAGGCGTCATTAACCCAATGCCTTACAATACTGCCATGAATTTTGATCTTTATATTCTCGGAGCTTCAACCATTGTACTAATGATCTTCATGTTTACACTCAACACCCGTAAACTCGATCGGTGGGAAGCATTCCTCCTGTTGTGCGCTTATTTCGCGTATACCATCGTATTGATCGGTATGGAATAAAAATGCACAAACTCCTTAGCCTACTTGCTCTCATTACTTTGGCTGGCTGTGCAGGCCTACCCAAGTATCAGTTGAGCAATGATTATTATGAATTTCATCAACCGGGTCAACCTTCGACAGAAGTTTTTGTCAGAATACTGGAAGACTCCATAGAAATTACCAAACTGGATCAGTCCACTGAAGTGATTAGGGGCCAGGATGAATACTTTATTAAAAAAAGTTTTGATGTGGATGCGATGACGGTGCTTTTTAAATACCGTCCCAGTTCAATGGGATTCCCCAGGCAAATCAACAGTTCTTTTAATGGGAATCTTTATATGGGATATAGAATTGACAGGTTTTGGCTTGATTACCAGGGCACCCCAGCTGGCACTGTAAAGGAATTGAAACATAGCGCAATTACTGTTGGTGGGTTTGGTGGTCTTGGCACCGCCTTTATCAGTCCGTGGTCTACAAATTACCAAACCACCGATGAGTATGACGGGGTTGTTCTGACCAGAGGCCTGGCATTTATGATTGGTCTTAACAGTTTAACTGTTGGTTTAGGTGTTGGTTGGGATAGCCTTACCGATCGCGATAAATACATCTGGATCTACCAGAATAAGGCGTGGTATGGACTAACTTTGGGCTTAAATATCAATTAGGTTCTCCTCCTTTTTTAATGAAACGCCAACTCTTTTATACCAGATCAGCGCTGATATTTTTTTGTCTGACCATTCTTGCAGGATCATCCATACCGGGTGATCAAATCCCAAAAGGATTTCAATTAACTCCTGACAAACTCATTCATTGTGTTGAGTATTTCATTTTAGGTATTTTGATTTACCGATGGTTATTGATCGAATTCACCATCAACAAAGTATACTTACTCTTTCTTATCACTCTCCTGCTTGGTTCTGTGTTTGGCGCGATTGATGAAAACTATCAACGACTAACTCCAGGACGAACGCCTGATAGTTGGGATTGGGTGCTCGACACCATAGGTGCATTACTTGCTGCGGTGGCTGGCTATTTTGTTTGGTCAAGAAAATAAAAAAGCCCCGATTACTCGGGGCTTCTCAATTTGTTTAAGGGAGTGATTATTTAACCTTTTTCTCTAACTCGGTAATTTTGGCCTCAGCTTCTTGCTTGCCAAGAGAGAGAGCCTTCTTATAAAGTTCAATGGCTTCTTTAAGAGTTTCCTTTTTCTTCTTAGGCGCCAACTTCGTGCGATTAGCGGCTTCTTCTACAGCCTGTGCACGGGCGTAGTAACCATCGGCTTCACTTACTTTGCTGGAAATCATCAACTCCTGAATTTTTGCTTCAATCAAGGCTAGCTCTTGTTGCTTAGTTGTTATTTGAGCCTCTTTATCATTCAATTCAGCTTCCTGCAAGCCAACCGTTGTAATAAGGTTTGCATTTTCGTTGCGCAACTGATCAACATGTTCATTCAACGATGCAATTTCCTTATTGCGTTCTTCCAGATCAGCCTTTAGTTTCTTGATGGTAGCTGAAAGTGCATTGGTATTACCCTTTGACTTCTTCACAGACTTCTCAAGATCTTCAATTTTATTTTGAGTGTCCTTAACATAGTTGTTGATATCCTTCATGCGGGCAGTATAATCATCATAGGTAGTGCCCTCTACCATATTAACCCGTAACACATTTCTGTTTGCATCGATGGAGTCCATCAATACGGTTACTTCCTGCAGCGTCTGAGCGAATTGTTGGCTCGTTTGCAGTTCATTTTTTAGAGAATCTACTTGTGATTTTAATTTCTCGGCTTCTCCGCCACAGCTCATCATGACGGCACCGATAGAACATACGAATAAGAATTTCTTTACCATAACGGTTGTTAGTTTAGTGTTACAAAATTACAGGGTTTACATCGGTAAAGGCTTCAAGAACAAAAAAAAAATTCAAATCAGATGAAATCCTTCGACAACCTGTAAATTGCACCCTTTTTAGAGTCAGAATTCTCTTTAAATGCCCAAATTGATTACCACGCGCACGCGTATTGCAGACCTGGGCAAGCCCCGTATCATCGTTATTGGTGGAGGGTTTGGTGGCTTAGAAGTAATTAAAGGACTTCAAGGCATTAAAGCACAGGTTGTTCTGTTTGATAAATTCAATCACCACACATTTCAACCCCTTCTTTACCAGGTAGCTACCTCTGGGCTCGAGACTAATTCCATTGTAGCCCCCTTCCGAAAACTTTTTGGCAATCAGGCTGACTTCTACTTCCGTTTAGGAGAAGTAAAAAAAATAAAGCCCGAAGAAAACTACATTGAGACCTCTATTGGGGGTGTTAAGTATGATTATCTTGTTATTGCCACTGGGGCAGTGACAAATTTTTATGGCATGGGCGAAGTAGAGAAACATTCTTCATCAATGAAGAATATTGTTGATGCCACCAAGTTGAGAAACAAAATCATCAGGCAATTAGAATATGCTTTGCTCACGGAAGAACAGGAAGTAATGAATAGCCTGATGGACTTTGTGATTGTAGGCGGTGGCCCTACCGGAGTAGAGTTATCAGGGGCGCTTACCGAGTTAAAGAAGAATGTCTTTCCAAAAGATTACAAAGAACTGGATATGCGCCAGATGGACATCCATTTGGTTGAAGCATCTCCCCGACTGTTGAATGGTATGTCTAAACAGGCTGGTGAAAAGGCGCTGGAGTTTTTAACTGAAATGGGTGTGAAGGTCCACTTGAATGCAGCTGTTAAATCGTACGATGGGTATGAAGTGGTTCTCAGTACGGGAGAAAACTTAATCTCGCGTTCTTTAATCTGGGCGGCCGGTGTAAAAGGAAATCCAATTGATGGAATTAATCCTGAGTTAATTACGCGTGGAAATCGCTTACAGGTAGATGAGTTTAACCGAGTAAAAGGGTATGAAAATATTTTCGCCATTGGCGATGTGGCCCTGATGGAAGGTGATACAAAATCCCCGAAAGGCCACCCTATGATGGCACCCCCGGCCCAGCAGCAAGGAAGATTAGTGGCAAAGAATCTTATAAATCTAATAAGCAAAAAACCATTAAAGCCTTTTCGTTATTTTGACAAGGGATCGATGGCTACCGTAGGACGCCACAAGGCCGTAGTGGATATGAAAGGCATCCGCTTCCAGGGATTCTTTGCGTGGTATGTATGGATGTTTGTTCACCTGATGTCAATAGTGGGATTTCGGAATAAAGTGTTTACCTTTTTCAGCTGGATGTGGAATTACTTCTCTTACGACCGAAGTAATCGACTGATTATAGGACGAAATGAAGAAAAGATAAACCAGGAAGAACTGAGCAAGCAAAACGTCTGATGGATTCATTAAAAGATTCGCGTCTTCATAAGTTATCAACAGCCGGAGTGTTGGTGGCAATGGGCATTATTTATGGCGACATTGGAACGTCTCCCATTTATACACTTCGATTTATTGTTGGAGAACATGTTATTACGGAAGACCTCATTTTAGGTGGATTATCTTGTGTTTTTTGGACACTTACACTCATTACAACAATCAAATACATTTACCTGGCCCTGGATGCCGACAATAAAGGAGAAGGCGGAATTTTTGCCCTCTATGCCCTGGTAAGAAGGTACAAAGCGCAGTGGGTTATTTTTCCTGCGATCATCGGTTGCTGTACCCTGATAGCTGATGGTTTTATCACACCTGCCATCAGTGTTACTTCTGCTATTGAAGGTTTGCGTTCATTGAATCCAGACATTAGCCAACAAACCATTATTTCAATAGTAATTGCAATTCTTCTGGGGTTGTTTATTTTTCAGCAATTTGGTAGCAGCGTAGTAGGTAAAACCTTTGGTCCTGTTATGCTCGTTTGGTTTGTATTTATTGGAACCATTGGGGGCATTCAACTTGTCCAAAACATCTCAATCTTAAAAGCAATTAATCCCCAATATGCAATTCATCTTCTTATTAAATATCCAGGTGGATTCTGGATTTTAGGTGCTGTCTTTCTATGTACTACGGGTGCTGAAGCATTATATTCTGATTTAGGACACTGCGGTAAATCCAATATCCGAATGGGCTGGGGCTTTGTAAAAATCTGTTTGCTGGTGAGTTACTTTGGACAAGGAGCCTGGTTGCTCGACCATCAGGGAACTACTTTGGATGGTAAAATTCCTTTCTTTGAAATTATTCCACAAGGTCTATTGTTTTTTGGTGTAGTCCTTGCCACAATGGCCACTATTATTGCGAGTCAGGCATTGATTTCTGGAACGTTCACCTTGGTTAACGAGGCTATGAAATTAAAACTATGGCCTGCCACCCGGGTGAGATATCCAAGCCAGATGATGGGTCAAATTTATATTCCGGCAATCAACTGGATCTTGATGGCTGGGTGCATTGCTGTCGTATTATTTTTCAAAGAATCAAGTGCGATGGAAGGAGCCTATGGTCTGGCGATCACATTTAACATGCTTATGACCACGGCTTTGTTGGTCTACTATTTTACCACTTCGAAAAAGTCAACAATAAGATCCAGCATATTAGCACTTGTGTTTTTCACTTTAGAAGGAGCCTTCCTGGTTTCGAACCTGAGTAAGTTCAGTCACGGGGGATGGTTCTCTTTTGCAATTGCCATTGTCTTTTTCTTAATGATGTTTATACTTCTTAAGGCTAGAACATTACGAGACAGGCATACAGAATTTGTGAATTTAAAACATTACGAGCAACTCATTCAAGACTTGCAAAATGACACTTCCGTACCTAAAGAAGCAACCAACCTTGTTTACATGGCGGTGGCTAACAGTAAGCGATATATCGATTCCAATATTATTTATTCGATCTTCAAAAAAAGACCGAAAAGGGCTGACGTGTATTGGTTTGTTCATGTTGACACCGTTGATAGCCCCTATACATCAAAGTACTCGGTAGATACAATTATTCCACGAAAATGTTTCTTCATTCGTATTAAACTTGGTTTTAAAGCCGACCATCGTGTAAACCTTTTGCTTAATAAAATTCTGCACGACATGGCCGATGCTGCCGAAATAGATTTGATCAGTCATTACGATTCGTTGCACAAGCACAGCATGCCTTCCGACTTTAAGTTTATCATTCTGCACTCCCTTGCTTCAGTGGATAGTGAGATCTCCAATTTTGATAACCTGATCATTCAGGGATATCGATTTATTAAAAAGCACAGTTTGTCTACTGAAGAAATGTATGGCCTTGAGCTAGCCAACGTTGAAGTCGAACGCGTACCTATTATGGTAGGGCCCCCTGCCAAGGTGCGCATCAAGCGCGAAAAAGAAGAAAGTGAGCGCGAAAAAGAGCTCCGCTACCACGCAGATAATAACTGATCGATTGCGGACGATTCCGTTCATTAACGACCGGGATCAGATCGGAAAAGCCTTTCAATTCGGTTGAATAATCAATTTTTTGATTGGCACTGAATTGGAATATTGGTTCGCCAAACGACCTCCCATGTTACAGAATTACCTAAAAATTGCTCTGCGCAATTTGTTCAGAAACAAAGTCTACTCCTTCATAAACATATTTGGTCTGGCGTTGGGTGTTGCCTGTTGTCTTTTGCTCACGCTCTACATTCAGGATGAACTAAGTTACGATAAGCACCACAAGCATCTTGATAATCTATATCGCATCACCACTCAATTTGAGTCTGATAAGGGTATCGACAAACAGGGAACTTCATCACCACCCATTGCGCTAACCCTCATGGAGGAATTGAGTGAGGTGGAATCGGCCACGCGGGCGTTGAACCCTCCAGGTGTATCGCAAAACTTAATCAAATACGAAGACAATATTTTTTATGAAACCAATGGGTTGATTGCTGACTCAACTTTGTTCGAAGTACTTACGTACGATTTTAAGGAAGGAAATCCAGCGAAGGCATTAACCGATGCTAACACAGTCGTGATTTCCGAAACACTGGCTACCAAGTTATTTGGTACAGAATCAGCATTGGATAAAAGCATCATCATCACTCAAGGTGGCCCTGAAGCAAATTTTAAGATTACTGGTGTCTTCAAGGAAAATGCAAAAAGCCACATCAAAGCCAATTTTTTTGTGTCCATGTTGAGTTCAGGCTGGGGCGAATACATGAGGTCGGATGCTGCTGCCAAGGAATGGGCTGGGCAAAATTTTGTACCCTCGTATGTCAGACTAATTGACGGTCATGATAAGAAAGAGGTTGAGCGAAAAATGAATAACATTCTGATTAAGTATGGTGCAGAAGACATGAAGGCAATGGGAATGAAAAAGACATTAGCCTTAGAGCCCGTAAAAGATATCTATCTGAAATCAGACTTCGGCCGTAGTCCGCGCATTAAATACATCTATGTCATCGCTTCCATTGCTTTTTTTATTTTGCTGATCGCGTGCATCAATTTCATGAACTTGTCAACGGCAAAAGCTACCAAACGGGCAGCTGAGATAGGCATCAGAAAAGTAATGGGTGCGGTCCGCAGTTCACTTATCAGACAGATTTTGGGCGAAGCCATGGTTATTGTGATTATTGCCATTCTTCTTAGCATTATCATTCTCCAATTGAGCCTGCCTCTATTTAACCAGGTTACCGGAAAATCAATCTCCTTCGGTTCTGAGAACATATTGTATTTCATTCTTGCACTGGCAGCCATCAGCATCATTACCGGACTAGTCGCTGGCAGTTATCCGGCCTTCTATTTATCTTCCTTTCAGCCGGCTCAGGTATTAAAAGGAAAATTTAATTTAAGCAGTGCATCTGGTTGGCTCCGTCAAGGG
>JBEBJH010000322.1:0-4119 GCA_040079965.1 Cyclobacteriaceae bacterium | reverse complement strand
GAATCACTTAATTCACCGCAGGCAGAAACCTGCCCATGGCAGCCAACAAAAAAACCCTCTGTGAGGGGCCTTAGTTTAATCATGATCATCAATGCGTTCGGGCTCCAGGCTCCACTTGGCCGGTGAACGCCATAAACTTGAGAGCAGCAACTCGCGCATGAAAATGAATTCCTTAGGTAACTTATCGTACATCTTTTCAAAAAGCTCAGCATGCTGCAGCAGTTCCGATTTCCATTCTTCGCGGTCGATATCCATAATGCTCTCAAACTGCTGCGGAGAAAAATCAAGGCCTTTCCAATCAATGTCATCGTAGGTTGGCATCCAGCCAATCGGACTTTCCACGGCATTCGATTCGCCCCGGATCTTCAACACAATCCATTTTAAAATGCGCATGTTGTCGCTAAAGCCCGGCCAGATAAATTTACCTTCGGCATCTTTGCGAAACCAGTTTACACCAAAGATGCGCGGAGGTGCCGGCAAACTTCTGCCAAACTGCAACCAGTGATTAAAGTAGTCGCCCATGTGATAGCCGCAGAAAGGTAGCATGGCAAACGGATCGCGCCTCACCTTCCCTACTTCACCAAACGCAGCGGCTGTTGTCTCTGAGCCCATCGTTGACGCGAGGTATACTCCATAGGCCCAGTTAGAAGATTGATAGACCAATGGAATGGTGGTGCTTCTTCTACCTCCAAAAACAAAGGCACTCACCTGTACGCCATTGGGATTTTCCCACTCGGAATCAATAGCCGGATTATTTTTTGCCGATACCGTAAAGCGACTGTTGGGATGTGCTGCCGGTTTGCCGGATGCGGGATCCCACTTTTGTCCGCGCCAGTCAATCAGATTTTTAGGTGGCTCTTTCGTCATTCCCTCCCACCACACATCACCATCTTCCGTGACTGCCACGTTGGTGAAAATAGCATCGCGCGAGATGGTAGCCATCGCGTTGGGGTTTGTTTTGTCGTTGGTACCCGGTGCCACACCAAAATAGCCGGCCTCGGGATTAATGGCGTATAACTTTCCATCTTTTCCGGGCTTTATCCAGGCAATGTCATCCCCCACGGTAGTTACTTTCCAACCATTGAATTCTTTGGGTGGAATGATCATGGCGAAGTTTGTTTTACCACATGCACTCGGAAAAGCGGCTGCTACATAATCTTTCTTTCCATCCGGACTTTGTACGCCCACCAACAGCATGTGTTCGGCTAACCAGTTTTCATCATTACCCATCACCGAGGCGATGCGTAAGGCAAAACATTTTTTACCAAGCAAGGCATTGCCGCCATACCCTGAACCATAGGAGACGATAGAACGCTCTTCGGGATAATGCACGATGTATTTTAACGTAGGGTTGGTTGGCCACTTTGCATCCTCCTGTCCGGGTTTTAAAGGCGCGCCTACCGTATGGAGGCATTTTACAAATTCACCATCATCACCGAGTACATCAAGTACGCGCGTACCAACGCGGGTCATCAAATGCATGTTTACCACTACATATTCGGAGTCGGTAATTTCAATCCCGATGTGGGCGATTTCAGAACCTACAGGCCCCATGCTAAACGGAATCACATACATGGTTCTTCCTTTCATACAGCCACTCAATAAGGGATTGAGCGTTTGTTTCATTTGCTTCGGGTCAACCCAATTGTTGGTTGGGCCTGCATCTTCTTTACGCTTGCTGCAGATGTAGGTGCGATCTTCTACGCGGGCTACATCACTGGGATCTGAAAAGCAGGCAAAACTATTAGGACGTTTTTTTGGATTGAGTCGGATAAAGGTTCCTTTGCTGACCAGTGCTTCGCAGAGTTCATCATATTCTGCTTTCGACCCATCGCACCAGCGGATGCTGTCGGGGGTACAAAGGGCCGCCACTTCATTTATCCAGGCTTCTAATTCTTTGTGTGTTGTGATCGTCTTTTCTTTGGCAATCGTACTCATAGATGGGGTTGGTATTAGCGTGTAAAAGTAAGAAGGCTTTACTTCAAAATAAAGCCCTGCAAACGATTGAAATGTGGCTTTTTTATTAAAAATCTATCCGGTAGGCTATTACAGGTATTATCCCCAATTGGTATTTGGTCGTTACTGCTTGCAGGTAGGTATCATAATACTGATAGGCCACATTTTGGTAGTTGGTCAGGTTTTGAATGTCGATGGAAATGGTACGGGTGTAACCCGGTTTGTTTTTGCGCCAGCTTACCCGCACATCGGTGCGAAAGTAGTCGGGCAAATTAACCACGTATCCCTGCGAAAGGTTGTAGAGCGTTGTGCCCGTGAGTGCCGAGGCAAACTCATCCACGGGCGCCTGCCGAAGGCCGCCCGTATATAATACCCGGGCATGAACGCCAAACGTCTTATTCGTTTTCTTCCACTCCTTCCCGGCCAGGAAACTGCTGGTAAATTTTCCGTTGAAGCGTGAATCAACGTATTCCTTAGCATCATTCTGGTATTGCGACTCATACACGGAGCCGGATACTATGAAATACACATTGCCATAAAACCATTTTTCAACCAAGGCTTCAATCCCATAATTTCTTCCCTTGCCTGTACTTTCCAGATTGCTTTGCGGAAAGTCTTCCCATTGGTTGATGAGTGAATAATTCGCAAGGCCTGCCTGAAAGGGGACGTTGCTCAACTGGTGATAATACACCGAGGATACGATGCTTAAATCCGTGCTAACCTTTCTCCGCCACTCGAATGTATATTGATTGCTCTTAGTAAGCGGCAACTGGCTGTTGCCATCGGTGATGTACGTTTGCACCTGCTGCCATTGACTGGTAGTACCATAGGAAAGAGTAAAAGAATTACGTTTTACATTTCTGGACAGGCTCAGGCGCGGTTCCCATGAGGAAGTGTTGTTATATGCGAAATCGACATACCGTAAGCCGGCATTCAGATTAAACTTGCCTATATACTGTGTCCAATTTACGTACGGTTGCCAAAGCATGCCACTTACAGTTCCATTTACATTGGGATAAAAAGCATCGATGTACAAAGGAGTTTCCGTGGATACATCCATGGAATTATCCAGGTAGTTTGCCGTAAGGCCTGCTTCCAGCAATGCCTTGTTGGCAAACTTGTGAACGCCTTTTACAAACGTGGAAACCAGCAGTCGGTCCGACATATAGTTTTCTATGAATACGTTGGGATAAGGAACCGTTGCCCCTTGTGAAGTGCGGTCTTGTTGTTGCCCTGAAATGGAAGCTCCGGTACTTACCGCAAGCCAGCCGGGTTTAAACTGATTAACAAAACCCAGCGCATAGGCCGTGCCTTTATAATTGATGGTGTAACGATCTTTCTCTTCTTCCCATTCGCTCTCTGGCTTGGCGTTAAACTTGTTTTCGCTTAACCCTGCAAAACCAAAGACTGAAAGATTACCAGCCTGTTTGCCCGGAACATTTAAATGAAACGAAACGTCCTGAAAATTGATGACTTCATCACCAAAGTCAATACCCAATTGAGAAAGCAACCCCACCGTTGAATACCGATAGTTAGCCAAAAAAGAGCTTTTGCTTTTCTTACTGAGGGGACCTTCGGCTGCGAGGTCGATACCAATCAAACTAGCCTGGGCAGTATACTGCATTTTATCGGTTGCCCCGAGACGCAGTGTCATGTCCATAACTCCAGCCATGGCATTGCCATACCGGGTAGGTAAATTGCCTGAATAGAAATCTGTTTTATCTAACAATTGAGCACTAAGAATATTTACTCCACCCCCACTGGCCGTAGGTTTATCGCTGAGGGTTCCGGCATTGGCAGTATGATTGGGATTAACGATATCCAAGCCCTGGAGACGCCATAACACTCCGTTAGGTGAATAGCCCTTCACCGCAATGGAGTTGGCCTGATCATTGGCAGTAACCACGCCTGGATACGAGGTGAGCATACGCACGGGATCAAAGAAGTTAGCGGGAGCCCGCATAGTCTTTTCGATCGATAGTGAAGTAACACCCGGCTCAGCAATGGTTTCCGGGCTAACCACGACTTCACTAAGTACCGTAGCGGATTCCTGCAATTCGATATCAATCACATTCATCTTCCCGGCAATTACCAGCAATTCGCGCTCTACGGAAGTATAGCCTGTGAATGAAATCTCCATCCGGTATCTGCCGGAAGGTACAG
>JBEBJH010000427.1:0-1040 GCA_040079965.1 Cyclobacteriaceae bacterium | reverse complement strand
CTACCCACTCTTGCCGGCCACTTGAATCAAGGCCGGTCTTAATGACTGGCAGGATCGGTTTGTAAATTTCCAGTTTGGTAGCGATGAAATTCAAATAATCGGTACCATAGTCTCGCCAACTGGTAGGAAACCATGATAAATCTTCCCATTCAAGGGCATGAAATCGTTTCATTTCGATGAGGTTCTTTTCTTAGCATTCGCCTGAAGTAAGATACTTAACACGATGAGATTCGCGCTCATAAATAGCGGGATGTAATATATTTTGTCGGCCGTCACTAGTAATCCCAACAACAAAGCACCCAGGGAGATTATTCCGGCAAACACGGCATAAACGTTTGTCTTATAGTACCATGCATATGGAAAAAAGTGAGCCCCGGTGATGATTACATACACCATCACAAAATAGTCAGGCATTTTTATCAGGGCGAAGATTAAAAACGGGAAGTAAAACAGTTGGGCGAAATTCAACCATAGGCCTAAGGGTTCCAGTGGATTGCCCTTGTTGGTCCACGTTGTTTTTAAAATTTTAGATAAAAGGAGGGCCAGGGGTAACATCAGGCCGCCTACAATAAAAGTCAAAATGGATCTATTATAGGAGGTATAGGGAAGTGTCCATATATAAGCAATTGCCCCCCAAATAATACTGGCTGCTATAATAAAGTCAATTCCATTTTTAGCTTTAATAGATAGTTCTATTCGCAAGGCATCAAAGTTCTCTTTTGTAATCATAAATTTTTTAATGGGAGCTATAGTTAAGTATCTAAATTAAGCAAAGCCTGCCACACTCCTACAAACTTCTTTCAATTTAGAGGACATAAAAAAACCTCTGCAGACCCGGCCACAGAGGTTTTCATTCAATTGCAGGTACCATCAGCTCATTCGGGTTTAGTGCATTGCCATTCTTTCAACAAAGCATACTCACGGCTGTCATGTCCGTACAATCCGCGCACGTACTTCTTCATCGCGCGGGTTACCTGTAGCATCGACTCTTCGTTGCTGTACAGGACCTTGTCGCGATCAATCAGTGCCATGCGCCAGAG
>JBEBJH010000062.1:0-21066 GCA_040079965.1 Cyclobacteriaceae bacterium | reverse complement strand
TCCGGTGAAAGTGCAAGCCCAAAGGGAATCATTCCTTTCAGGCTGCCCAGGCGTTCATCCAACCTCAATTCAATATGGTTAATCACCTTACCTTGGGTAGGATCAATCACTGAAATGTTATCATTATTACCATTGGTTACAAATACAACCTGATCGGTTGCTACAATGGAATTTGGACTTGATCCACCCACCGCTACAATTCCTTCTTTCTCCTCGCCAACCAAAACTCCGGTTTTAACTTTTGCAGTCACTTCCGGGTTTTCTTTCGTCACATCGATAGCCCACACTGAAAATGATTCCGGAGCATTCGGATCGCCCAGGCCTGCTGCCTCGATCGAATCATTTTTAATTCCTTCTTTCATCTCCTTCGATCCAAACGCTGAAACCGGAAACTTAGGCGCTGTTTCCCTTAATCTTTTTTTATCGAGTGACTTGATGTAGCTGTATTCAAACATGCCCACGTTGGCAACATAAACAGTTTTTTCATCGGGTGATAAGGTTATCCCAAACGGGTAGCGACCTGTTTTCACATTCTTAATTACTTGATTGGCTTTGGTGTCGATCACCAGCATGCGAAACCCGATCTGGTCAACCACATACAAACGCGAGCCCGCTTTATTCAGCACCATGTCACCGATATATCCATCGCTGTAATCCGTTCCGTCAAACGACTTATTGCAGTTGATCTCACTTAATTTTTTATGGGTAGTGAGGTCAAACTCATAAATCTTATTTTGTTGTCCACCGGCTACATAAACTTTGTTTCCTTCCGGTGAAATAGCGAGGCCCATAAAAACTCCCGGCAGCGATTCCTCATCTTCTTCCTCGTCTTCATCGTCTTCATCTTCCTTATTCTTTGAATCCGGGATTTGACGCACCTGCGGATTCTGCATAAAATTTCTGATGATGGAAATAGAAAAAGGTGAGGTGCCTGAGTTTGAAGTAATAATTGTTTTACCATCCGGACTTACGGTAAGTCCAAACGGATGAGGTGCCACCGTAATTTGTTTTCCGGTGGGAGTTAGCAGGCGGCCGTTGGGAATAATCGTTGTCCCCTGGCGATCAACTTTGGTATACTCCGCACCCGCGGGCGCAGTAGCAATCCATTGTTTGGGAGTTTCAGTTTTTCTCGCACAGGCTGACAGTAAAATGATGAATACAAGAAATAGGCGCATAGGTCAAATGTAATTGAAGTGTAAGTTACGCAGGAGTAATTATTTATTGATGACCGAATTATTATCTTTCAGAATTACCCAATACAAAATGACCTACACCACACTAAACAGAACCTTAGGACTGCGATTGGCCATTGTTGTTGTGATTGGCAATATCCTGGGCTCTGGAATTTATAAAAAGGTAGCCCCCATGGCTGCCGAATTGGATTCATCTTTCCTGGTGTTGGTGTGCTGGTTGCTTGCGGGAATCATTACCTTATTCGGAACTCTCAGCAGCATGGAACTGGCGGGGATGTTTGCCGAAACGGGGGGCGAGTTTGTTTATTTCAAAAAAATCTACAACCGTTTTTTTTCCTACCTGTATGGATGGGCAAATCTCGCGGTCCTTAAAACTGCCACCATTGCATCGCTGGCTTATGTATTTGCACAATCGCTGAATGGAATTTTTCCGTTGCCACCATTTCTCGAATCACTTTCAGACTGGAGTTTATTCGGAGTGTTCTACCCGTTCGCAGATTTCAATGTGAAAGCCGCGGCCGTACTCCTCATCATGTTACTGACCTTTATTAACACCTATGGCATCCGCACCGGCATGGGGCTCAGTGCTGCCTTACTGGTACTGATCCTAACAGGAATCTCTCTGATTGTGATCTTTGGTTTTGCCAGCGAACAAAGTGATTTGTCTTTGCTGGCAAGCGTACCCACTGATAGCGAAATTACCGTAAGCGCAATGCTCACTGCTATGCTGGCAGCTTTTTGGGGTTACGAAGGCTGGAACTCGGTAGGGTATGTTGCGGGTGAAATAAAAGATCCTAGAAAAAATATTCCCTTGAGTTTGCTGTTTGGATTGTTAATTGTAATCGCCATCTACCTGTTGGCCAATACGGCTTACTTAACCTTGTTGCCTGTTTCCGAATTGAACTCCATTTACGAATCCGGCAATCAGATAGCCGCTGTTGAAGCGGTGAAAGTTTTTTGGGGCAACACCGGAGGCATCGTTATCTCCACACTTATTTTAATTACCGTGTTAGCCTGCACGCATGCTTCAGTGATTAGTTCTTCAAGAATTTATTATGCCATGGGGCAAAAGGGAATGCTCTTCTCAGGCCTTGGGGTGTTGAATAAATCAAGAGTGCCGGGTAATTCTTTGTGGTTGCAAGGAGTCTGGTCTTCGCTGTTGGTACTTTCGGGCACGTTTGATCAACTGACCGACACGTTGGTATTTGCTGCCTTCATTTTTTATGGGGCCACGGCTTTCGGGGTTTTTGTGATGCGATATAAAGCACCGGAACTCGAACGGCCTTATCGCACGTGGGGGTATCCGGTGATTCCGGCTTTGTATGTTTTGTTTTGTCTGGCGTTGGTGATTAATACTATTATGACGCAGCCCCGGGAGGCGATCATTGGCATTTCGCTGGTAGGGGCTGGTATCCCTTTGTTCTTTTATTTCAGGAAGAATATGGAAAGGTAAATCAATTGACAAGGTACAATGGATGATTGCCTTTATCGTGTTATGTCTTTGACGCGCGCAAAACAACATCATTCATGAAATGTCATCCCGGCTCTCGCCTAAGGCGAGAAGAGCCTGGATCCCCTTTTAGTACGTGGAGAGTTTGCTATGAAATAACTTTTGATAGTTCAACTCTATTGGGATTCTGGCTGCCGGTAGGTAGGGTCGCGCAGTGCATCGCAATTTTGAGTTAGTTAACTTACAAAGCGGCCTTCTTTACAACAATTCTCATGCTTGCCCGGAATGAATTTCAATTTTAGTTGACTTTTGAGACAACCTTCTCTTATATATTGAACTTATGCTGGGCGCCATCTACCGATACGCAGGCTCCCGTAAGTAAACTCGCTCTGGGCGAGACCATAAAGGCTGCCACATTTCCGATTTCTTCCGGGGTGCCCATTCTACCTAACGGACTTGCTGTGAGGATCTGATCATAGAAGCCCCGGTTGTGTTTTTTTGCCAGATCCCAAACTCCACCTTCAAAAAGGATAGAACCAGGAGCGAGTGTATTGACCCGAATATTTTTACTGGCTAATTCCACCGCTTTTGTTTTCGAATAACTGATGATGGCAGCTTTGGCTGCAGCGTACGCAGCCGGTGAACCGGATTCAAGTCCGGAGATAGAAGAAATAAACAGGATACTTCCACCACCGGATTCAATCATCCAGGGTACTACCTTTTGTGTAGCCCAAACCCCGGCCAGTACATCAACCGTGATAGAGGCTTCCCAGGCGGCCGTGTCATCACCCATGTTTAAAGCAGAAACATTGTTAACCAGAATATCCACACTGCCAAGGTTCTTTTTGGAAGCGTCAAGAAATTCATCGAGAGATTTTTTATTACCGACATCACATACTGATGCAAATACGTTTACATTCTTTTTCTTAAGTTCCTTCTCTGCGGCTCGTAATGCATCTTCACCGCGGGCACAAACGGCCACGTTTGCACCTTCGACTGCTAAGGCCAACGCAATACTTCTGCCGATGCCTTTGCTGGCACCGGTCACGACTGCATTTTTTCCGGATAGTTGTAAGTCCATAGTGAATCAAAAAAGGGTTACCGGATAAAAAGGTAATGCAAAAAACCGGAATGACAAAGAGTGACTGCGGTTGCCGTCTATATAGTATTGCAGGTATTTTTGGTATGAATCCCTATCTTGACGACCAAACCGATATACATTAGCCGACTGCAAACTAGTTTTATGCGCTCACTTTATTTTCTATTCCTGCTTAGTGTAATTTCCAATTTCGTAGCCGCGCAGGAAATTGTAAACATGCCCGATGTTAATGAGAGACCCACTGCGGCCGCAAAGATTCTTACACAAGAGCCTGTGCTGGATGGACAAGTGATTGGGGATGAGGTTTGGGAAAAACTTATCCCGATTGACAACCTGATACAAACCAAACCCAATGCCGGCTTTCCGGCTACCGAAAAAACAGAGATACGAATAGGCTACACGGCTACTACCTTCTATCTATCGGTTGTTTGTTACGATCGTGAACCTTCCAAACTGGTGGTGTCTGATGCCCGCAGAGATGCCACGCTTGACAACACTGATAGTTTCCTATTTATCCTCGATACGTTTCATGATCGCCAAAATGGTTTCATTTTTGGCACCAACCCAATCGGCATCGAATACGATGGACAAGTTGATAATGAAGGGCAGGGAAATCAGTCACAAAATCGCCAGCAGCAAGGCACCATCGGGGGCTTCAATCTTAATTGGGATGCCGCCTTTGTTGTGAAATCATTGGTAGGTGATTTTGGCTGGAGCGCAGAATTCGCGATCCCATTACGCACACTGCGGTTTGCTTCCGGCAATGATCAGGAGTGGGGTATTAATTTCCAACGCAACATTCGCAAGACAAATGAGATTGCCTATTGGGCGGCCTTGCCGATTCAATTTGATTTGAAACGTCTTTCCTTAGAAGGAACACTTACAGGACTTAATCTTCAAAGTCCGGGTAACCTGAAATTTATTCCCTACGTCCTCGGCAAGGCAAGCAAAGATTTTGTAAACGCTCCGGGCGAAACAAAAGTCAAGCCTGCCTTTGGTGCCGATATAAAATATAGTGTCACTTCTGCGGTTACGTTAGACCTAACCTATAACACTGACTTCGCACAGGTGGAAGTAGATCAGCAACAAATAAACCTTGACCGGTTCAATCTTTTTTTTCCGGAGAAGCGACCTTTCTTTCTTGAGAATGCTGGCCAGTTTTCGGTGGGTAGTCCGGGCGAAGTGGATTTGTTCTTTAGTCGCAGAATAGGCATTGGTCCCAACGGAGAAATCGTTCCTATTATAGGAGGTGCCCGCCTGTCAGGCAAAGTTAACAACACGAACCTCGGCTTCCTCAGTATGTTTACAGATGATGTTGAGTCGCTGGGTATTCAAAAAAATAATTTCAACGTAGCCCGAATTAACCAACAGATTGGTCAGCGCTCATCGCTCGGTGGAATCTTTGTTAATCGAAATGGACTTGAAGCTGATAATGACTACAATCGTGCGTATGGAATAGATGGCAAGTGGGGACTGGGAAAAATAGCCACGATCTCAGGATATTATGCAAAGACCCAATCGCCCAGTGATAGTCTTAATACGCAGTCTTTCAAGCTGGCAGGCAATTATGAGTGGAATGGACTACGCGCTACCCTGGCTTACACCGAAGTGGGGGAAGGATTTAATCCTGAAGTTGGTTATCTGTTCCGGTCTGGATTTCGCAAACCGGAAGCCTTGATTTTTAAACAGGTGCGAATGAAAGGCAAGTATGGATTATTGGAATTAAGACCTCATGTGAGTTACAGGGGCTATTGGAATTATGATAACTTCCTTGAAACTAGTTTTCTGCATGTTGATAATCATTGGGTATGGGTAAACGGGTTGGAAATCCACACGGGGATAAACTTCACAGTAGAAGGAGTGGTCAATCCATTTGAAATTTCAGGAGTAACAGTCGACCCGGGAACCTATAACCACGAAGAAGCCCAACTCGTTTTGATGACAAACCCAAGTAAAGTGTTTTATGTGAGCACGCGGTCTATTCTGGGTGGATCTTTTGGCGGAACCCGGTACTTAAACTCCGGAGCCATTGGTTTTCGGGTGGGTGACAAGTTTAATTCGGAATACAGTTTTGCTGTTAACGATTTGCAATTGCCCAACGGTAACACGGTTTCAACTTTGTTTGGTGCCCGGATCAACTATTTATTTACCCCGCGCATTAATTTTCAAGGATTTGTTCAATACAACAGTGAAATCGATTTATGGTCGTTTAATTTGAGGTTCAGTATTTTGGAACAAGCCAACACTGGATTATTTGTAGTGTACAACGACATCTACACCGATGGCGAACCCAATAACAGAAGCTTCACGATCAAGTACACGCACATGTTTGATCTGCTCGGGAAGAAGTAGACATTTTTATCAACCTTCAATCCTTAGGCATCATCTGGAATACAAAATAGGGTTAAGCGGGCTATCAATCACGTCACCCACTATGGCACCCGGGCACCAGGTGTTCCAATCCTGAATTTGATTTTCATTGACAGGCTCCTGCAGTCGCATGTCTTTATCCATATAGATTACAGTTATCACGTTACGCATCTTGTCCGTTTTGTTTGGACCGGCACGATGAAAAATCCAACCCATGTGAAAACTTACTTCACCCACATCAAAGGGTTCTACCACTTGCTCAAAATCACGCAAGGTCAATTTCTTCTGCAACTCTTTTTCACTCTCATCACTGATCTTAAGATTCCTGCCTTCTGTTAAGCGCTGACTGCCGGCACTAAACTCCAGCGGACCTAACTCAAGTCCGGTCTTTTGTAAAGGAATCCACACGGTTACACATTTATCGGTACTCAAAGGCCAATAGTATTGATCGGCATGCCAGGGAGTATGGCCGCCACTGGGTTCCTTAAACAACGCCTGGTCGTGATACATTCGTACACCTTCAACACTCATTAACTCAGCAGCCATTTTTGCAAGGCGTTTGCTGAACACGATTTCCTTCACGCGATCAGACTTTGTCCATAGGTTCATGATCTGCAAAAATGCTTTGCCATAGGTATCGCGCTGTTCGATGGGCAGGTGTTGGGTGTTGAGTCGCTTTACCTCGGCCGAAATCGTTTCATTCATGTAGTGAATCGTATCAGCCGGCAATACATTCTTTATTTTGATAAATCCATTCTGGTGAAAGAAACGGATTTGCGCATCAGTAATGTGAAAGGTTTTGTCTAAAATTTCCAGTTCGAGGAGGTGGGCCATGTTAGAGAAAGGGTACTTCCTGTTCCTGGTTGCAGAAGATAAAAATATCGTATTCGAAGCCAGGTAGCATGGAGGGCATATTTCAAATATAGTTTTTTACTTAGTTACATGAAAGATACCTATCAGAACTCTTGCTTTATAAGGGAAGAATGTATTAAATTCATCAACCCAAAGTCCAAATGCTATGCGAAACTCAACGCGAATTCTGTTTGCGGTTATTGCTATTTCTGCAATTTCTTGTGGTACTCCAGGAGGAAAGGAAACTCCATCTGGTCAAAAAGCAAAATCAAAAGTATTCCGAAATAAAACACTACGGCCTATTGAAGGGCACTATATTATAATCATGCAGGACTCCGTTGTTAAACCAATGATTGTCCTTGAAGATAGTCAAGATGAGTCTGCAAAAACGTTGTTGCGGGAATCCAAAAAGGATAAGGTTAAGAGGTTTGCCAAGAAGTATAATTTAACTCCCTCTGACTCTTCTATTTTTGTTGATATAAGCGCTGGTTTTACTACCGAAATTGATTCTACATTGGCGGATAAGATTAGCCTTGATAGTACTCAAGTCAAATCAGTTTATCCTGATTTTCAAATAAAATTAGCTGATCCTGCTACACAAGGTCAGCCTATTCAACAAGGCCAACCTATTCAGCAAGGCCAGCCCATTCAGCAAAGCATGGTACCCGACCCAGCGAATCCTTTGCACCTGAGTTCGTGTGCTCTTGTTAAAGCTGGTGGACCGGTAGTTGTCGCTCCCAGTAATAGAGCTAAGGTCTGGATTGTAGATACGGGTATCCAACAACATCCGGACTTAACCATAAATACTCGTTTGAGTTATAATTTTGTCAAGAACGCTCCATATGCCCCGGATGACGATAATAATGGACACGGTACGCACGTGGCCGGAATTATCGGAGCCAAATCAAATGCCACCTTCTTTAGGAACGATACCGGAAATCTACTTACCGTAAGTGTTGGAGTTTCTGAAGGAGCTATATTAGTATCCTTGAAAGTCTTTGATAGCGAAGGTTATGGTGAATGGAGTAACATTATCCTAGCACTTGATCATATAGCCAAACACGTAAAGAAGAATGATGTTGTAAATCTCAGTCTGGGTGCTTATGGCATCACTAATTGTGACACCGAACTTCCGGAATTGAGAAGGAAGATTGAGAGATTAGCCAGAAGGGAAGTTTATGTAGTAATGGCAGCAGGTAATGATGCTGGCGATGCGTCAAAGAATTTGCCTGGTTGCCTGAATGACCCGGTTGGAGGGTCTGGTAAATACATTTATACTGTCGCTGCTATTGACTGTGAGGGGAATTGTGCTTTCTATTCAAATTATGGATTACCTCCAGTTGATTATGTAGCGGTAGGCACCAGTGTATTTTCAACATATTTAAAAAATCCTATTACTGGTCAGTGGCAGTATATATTAATGACGGGTACTTCTATGTCTACGGCAGTAATCTCAGGAGTTATCCACGCAACTTCAGGTGCAATTGTACCAGAAAATTCAAATTGCAGTTACGGATCTTCTAGTTTATATATGAAGGGAAAAACCAGATAAGTTAATAGGGTAGGTGTTGGTTTAGTACTGTTCCGCTTTCCTGCGCATCGAATCTGATTTCGAACGCACAAACTCTACTTTCTTAAGAAAGTCAGGATCGTTTCTGTAGCGCGCGAAATAGGGACCGTGTACCACATGAGCATAGTCGACCCAGTTTAAGTCTATTGCTTTTTGCAACCATAGTAATGATTGTTCTTTGTTCGCTCGTATGGCATGAATGGCTGCCAGGTAGAAACTGGGCTCATAGCTTTGGGAGCCTTTTGCGATTTGATCAAGATTGATATTGGTAGCGTGTGAAAGATAAACGTCTGCGTCTACTTTGTTTCCTTCTTCCAAAAGAATCTGACCAAGTCCGATCGGACTTACTGTGTTAGGATCATCTTTATAAACTTCATTGGTTTCAATAGACCGTTGTAAGTATAGTTTCGCATTTTTTATAGCGCCCCCATAATGCGCGATTAAACCAGCTACTTCCAAAGCCCGGGGCTCGTCACCAATTCCAAGTACTCGGGGAATAAGGTTTAGCGCTTCATTTTTTCTTCCCTGAGCAACATACGTATAGCCGAGCAATTCGTACGTGTCATAGACATCAGGATTAAGCTCAAGCGATTTAACAAACCATGACTCCGCATTACCCAAGTCGCCCAGCAATCGGTAAATCCATCCAATGAGTTGATAAGGAATCCAATTCTTAGGATTCATTCCCACACCCTTTTTTTCCCAGCGTAGGGCTTCCGGTAAATCACCACGCAAGAGAAAGTTAGTTCCGAGATTGCCAACTGCCGCATCGTTTGTCGGGTTCAATTCTACCGACTTAATAAGAAGAGGGAAGGCCTTATCGTAAAGTTTTTTATAGCTATAGGCATTAGCAAGTGCTTTGTAAGCTTCTGAGAGATTCGAATCCAATTGAATAGCACGAGTACTGGCGATGAAGCTGGAATCCAGCCATGATTCATTTCTGCTAAACCGCATATTCATTTGACTATATGCATCGCCTAACCCAGCCCAGGCGCGGGCATAGTTTGGATCGAGGGCTATGGCCAGTTTGAATTGTGTGATTGCCGAGTCATTAGCCGTTGGCCTGTATTTGTAATAAAGACTTCTTCCGCGCAAGTAGTAATCGTAGGCCGTTGAATTTTTAGTTGCGCTAATATGCAGTCTTGTTTTTTCTAAATCGTTGAGTTGAATCTTTAACTGCTCGGCAATCATCAGTGCAATTTCGGATTGCACAGCCACGATGTTTTCGGTTGTTCGCTGAAATGTATTTCCCCATAGATACGTATTGGTTTCGTCAATCATCTGGGCGCGTACGGCAATCTGATTTCCATGACGTTCCACGCTGCCGGTTATGAGAATTTTTACCTCAAGATCCTTCGCAATGTCATCGATGGGTAACATCTGTCCCTGAAACTGTTGACTTTTTCCGCGATTGGTAACCCGGAATTTACTGATGATGGTAAGTCGATTGATGATATCATCCGTGATTCCATCTGCAATATATTTATCCTTTTCATCTCCACTGCGGTTTTCGAATGGCAGCACGGCTATTGAAATGATTTTATTTCCTTCCTGATCAATCAGTGGGGTTTTTACAAAGTTAAAGTAGAGGTACTGTAAGCCTAATGTCAACAGTAAAATAGAGACGAGGGGTATTCCTGTAAAGGGCTTCTTTTTGTTTGGCGGGAATGGGTTAGTGGCGGCCTCCGCGGAAGTGGTTCTGATAATCCCATGGGGACTCACTTCGTAGAACCAGGCGAATAAGGTGGCAAAAGGAAACCCAACCAGGATGACCCAGGTGGACAGATTTACGAATCGCGCTTCCAGTTTCAGTAAGGGAGTAAGAAAAATCAGTAGCTGATGGAGGAGCAGGGCTACTACTACGTAGGTAAATGCAGCTCTTAATACATTCCTTCGGAGAAGTTCACTCCATAGCTTTGAAATTCCAGTTTGAGAAGGATCGTGGAAATGCGCCTTAGGAGGTACTGGTCCAGGAACAGATCCCTCTGGAGAAGTCAAAGCCTCTACAAGTTGTTCAATAGCATTAGCCGTTTTATTTAGTTGATCGCGATAGAAGGTTCTATTCAGATTGTCGATGCGATTGTCCTGAGGAGTAAGGGGTCGATTAACACCCTGCGTTTTGAAAATAAAATCAATAGCGCGTATCGGTCCACCACTTTCATTTACAAAGAGTCTTTTATCTTTTTCATCGAGGTCATGAATCTGAACGGGGAGAATTCGACTGGCTACATTCTTATTGGTCAACCGAACATCCAGACCAAGTTGATCGGCCTTAGCCAACTTACAGAAAGCAATAAATTCATTATTCCATGCGAAGCTTTTGGGATCGCAGTAGGTGTGAGAAAGTATAGGAATAAAGATAAGACACCGCAGTTTCCCTTCCAGGCTTTTGTCAACGTTGTGGGTTTCTAAAAGCCCATCGTGCGGATTAGAATCATAGTAGACTGAAACCGGATCTTTGATGGTGGTGGCTAATTCTTCCTGTAAGTTTTTAACAAACTCAGTGACCCACCCTGAACGATTATCGTTGTGGCGGTAGGAAATAAAAATGTCGTATTCGTAGCTCGGGAGAAGGGATGACATAACCAAATATAATCAAATTCTAAAGCTACTTGTCCAGGGCCTTTAGCAGAACAATTCGCTGGTTAAGTAAAAATTCCGTGGCGATTCGAATACTTTCTTTAGCCTGGTCGATTCTGAACGAATCTTTTTCCATGTAGCCGGAGACTTGATTCATAGCTGGGTCATTGGCTACTATCTCCAGTTCCTGTAACACCTGATCGAATGTGCGGCCGATCACTTCCATATCGCGCGTGATTAACAATTTCTTGAATGCAGCACGGTACTGGTCGTAAAGCCATTCATCGGAGGCGATGCTGCGATCCAGTTCGTCCTCAATCGAGAAAATTAACTTATCCGTTAGTTTAGCCTGACGGGCTTTGGCCCCTTCATGCGGTTCACGCCTGAAAATATCATCGTAATCCCAGGGAATGATATCGAACTTTTCTGAATCAGGATGAATGTAAAAAAAGATTTCATCTGCGTAATCGCCATTCTTGATAAAATAATTGAAGGCAAGCCAATTGAAGTACTGATCAAGTTGCAGGGCCGAGCGCAGGTGTTCTTCCAGTGCCTGACCTTTGTATTTTCCTAGGTCCCGGTAAATTCTATAATACTTTTCCTTGTATTGATAAGCTTCCTTTTTCGAAGGAATGTTGATGTACTCTTGCTCAATCTTATGATCAGGCCCGCGCCTGAGCATGTAGGGGCTTTTGATGCGAGCACTTGAATTACTCGGTTTTTCTACAAGCAGGTAAATTCCCTGAGGCTGATCGTTGATCCAAAGTTTGCAATAAGTATTGAACAGGGGAAAGAGATTCAATTCATTGAGATTAATAAAGGCCCAGCGATTGTGCCAGAGGTCTTTGTCCATGACAAGGTTCAATAGATCAAATTTTTTGATTTTTACTTTTTCGCCCCGCGAATTGAAGGTAGCGGAATGTTCCAGGTCTACGGATAAAGATTTGCGGGCAAACTTCATGGTACTGGCACCCCGCGAGTGAATGTCCCTGACGATCGCTGTGTCTTTGTTGATCAGGAATAAGGGTTGCTTAAGTTCCATTCTGGTTCCCTCAACATTGCGAAGCTGATCTAACTGCTTGTTGGAGATATAGATTCGGATTTCTGGAAAGTTGGAGTTTTCTTGATAACCTTGAGTGAATCCCTGATAGGAGAGGGTAATGAGAAAAAAATGAAAGACTGCTTGAAATACTTTCATGATTTCAGTGTGATATGATACCTATAAACAGACATGACTAATCAAAGCCTTCGACCCCGATTCATCAGAGAGGCAGACATCAACTCAAGCAAATGTGGAACCTTTTCCTACCAATCATCCAAGACCAAGAAATAAAAGAAAGACTAATACGCTAAATATGAAACCAAACATAAAAACCTGATAGGCATAAACCAACAAGTTATACTTGCGCTTAAGAATAAGCCCCTGGTTATACAAATCGATAGTCATGTGTTCATAGAGGTCATTTTCAGAATTCAACAACGTATTCATTTCATTCAGATAGCCTTGTTGGGTATACCCTGAGATCACGCCAAAGAATAGTAAACTCGATTTTTGCATTTCACCGCCTTCAGTCTTGGCTTTGATTAATTTGGGGCGGGCCGCCTGGATGGCAAAGATCACAGAGACGAGACAAGAGAGAATTATCAGTACGATCGGAATAATGACTTTATTGTCGTAGGTATTGAGCTTGCCAGCCACTGCCCCATATCCAGTAATGGCGATGATGGAAGAGATGATCATCGTATTGATACTGATAATGATGTTGGCCTTATTATCAGCCATTTGAATCAGATTGCTTTGATTTTGGTACGAAGCTCTGAAAAGGGTTTCGCGGCCGCGAGCTGCCTTCTTTTTCTTTTTTAGCTTTTCTTCCGTTTGTTCCATAATAGGCGACATCTTTCAAATATAGTAAAGTTGATCCATGTTATTTCATAGAGATTATTAGTGAAGTGATTGGTACGATTGACTTACCTTGGGTTTATATGTAATTTTCGTATCTTCATATACTAACAACCCTCTTTCTTATGGATGCCAGAAGAAACAGTTCGACAACCAATCGCAGAAAGTTTCTGGGAGCGCTTACCTCTGTGGCAGCCTCTCTTGGGTTGTCATCTGTTCCTTCTCCAGTCGGGGCGAAGGTTAGTGGGTTCATTCAAGATCCTTCCAATTTGGACGCATGGTTTAATACTCTTACCGGAAAACACAAAATGGTATTCGATGCAGTCTCTACGAATGATGGACTTCCTATAGTGTATACTTTTAACTTCATGTCCACCAACAATCAGACAGGCACCCCCGATGATCAATTAAGTGCTCTCGTGGTTTTTCGTAGCAAAGCGATATTGGCTGCGTTGAATGATAATGCCTGGAATAAGTATAAACTTGGAAAAATGTTCAAGGTGATTGACTACTCAACTAATTCTCCTTCAGAAAGAAATCTTTTTTGGGAGCCCAGGGAAGGAGAGATGCCAAACCCGGGTATGTCTATGAAGGCATTGCAGGAACGGGGAGTAAAGTTGTGTGTCTGCGAAACGGCCATAACATTAACCAGCAGGCAGTATGCCATAAGTAAAAGCCTCGATCCGTCACAGGTTAAGAATGAATGGATTGCAAGCCTGCTTCCAGGCATTCAGTTGGTTCCTTCAGGTGTATGGGCACTTGGACGTGCGCAAGAGCATGGTTGTGCCTATTGCTATGCAGGATGATTTAAGAGGTGAGCCTGCTGCGTTTGCATTTGTAAAATAAATCCCTTAAATAGATTAGGCTTACTAAAGTATTTTCAGTTGAGGTGAGCTTTACCCACTAATCTATTGATCTATGAAGAAGTTTGTCCTTTTATCATTTGCTGTCTTCGTTTTTTCCCTTGCAGCTAACGCACAAGGGTGTATCGCTATTCGTAACCTTACTGGCTTTGGGCAATTTAGTCTGCCCCAGTATAACCAAGAACCTATAAAATGGCTGGTCAACGTGAACTCCAGATACTCCGAATTTCGCAAGACCTATGAGGGTATTAATGAGGTAGACATTGCCCCAGAAAACCAACCTTACAGCAACACATTCATTTTAGACTTTGCCGTGACCAGGTTTTATAACAGGGGTTGGTCTGTTACCGTTGACATACCGATCATGAATGGTATGCGTGAAACCTGGCAGGAACATGGCGGCATAAACGGAGACCATGTAAAACACAAAACCCACTCCTTCGGCTTAACTGACATCCGTGTTGCCGGTTACAAGTGGTTGTTTGATGTTACGGAAGTTCACAAAGGGAATATACAGGTAGGCCTCGGATTGAAATTGCCAACTGGCGATTATAAGTATGCAGATTTTTTCTATGAGACCAATGGAAAAGTAAGTGCCCCGGTAAATCCTACGATTCAATTAGGGGATGGTGGATTAGGTTTAACTACAGAAGTTAATGCATTTTACACAGTAAATAAAAAGATAAGCCTCTACGCTAATGCATTTTATCTCCTGAGCCCTAGAGACATAAACGGAACCTCAAGCAGAAATCCCGCTCCTGTTCCTTACAGCCAGGCAGAAATCAATGCCGGAGCCAATATAAATAGCGTACCCGATGCCTATACATTACGAGGTGGTGCGAATTTTACAGTTAATAATCTTGTTTTTTGGGGTGGAATGAGGATGGAAGGCTCTCCGGTGCACGATGTGGTTGGCGGAAGTAACGGACAACGAAGAGCCGGATACTCTGTTTCGGTAGAGCCTGGAATAAATTACAATTTCAAAAAGTCAATGGTTTACTTATTTGTTCCGGTGCCTGTATACCGGAGGATGCAACAGACTGTACCTGACGAAGAACTCGGCCGTCCGAGCCGGGGCGGGATGACAGATTACCTGATCTTCCTAGGAGCGGTATTTAAAATCGGACCTAATGTTCCGGCTTTTAAGTAGCGACAAGAATCAACTTGATAAACAATTACAGGTTAATCTTTTAATAGTTTATTCAATCGCAATTTGTCTGAACTTGTTCCACGAAATTTCTAATTCCTCAAGTAACTTCTTGTAAGGTTCGTACGTGTGCAATGATTCAAGCAGGGGATCATCACGGAAAAAAATATAATTAGGTAAGCCGTTTTCGGCTACCCATTTAAGCTTGTTAACAGATTTTTCATTCTCACCAATCAAGGTGTAAGCAACCGCCAGATTATAAACCGCATGATGAAAATGGCCGGTATATAAATTACCTTTTTCACAGAATTCAATTTTGTTTAAGGCCCCTTCATTATCTCCTCTTTTTGCAAGGAGGACGGTTAAGGCACTATTAATCCAAAGGTTAGTTGAATCTTTCTTTAAGGCAGCTGATATGATACTCTCAGCTTCATCAAGCCTGCCAAGAGTGATTAGTCCAGTCGCCCACTGAGAAGTTCTAAAAGGCGAGATTAGGGCATCAGGAGTTTTCTTGAATAATTCAATCATAAGTTCCAGGTCTGATTTTCTACCAGTAAAGAAATAGTTTGAAGCAATATCAACAGCGGTAAACCTGTTATCTGGATTGAGCTGTAATGACTTTTTAAGGACTTCGATAGATTCGTCCATCAAACCAACGTGCATATACACCACACCTAACTGGTGGTAAGCTTCAGCCATATCGGGTTTAAGATCTCTGGCCTTCTTTAATTCGCGTATAAATTTTTCATGAGGAAACTTGTTTTGAAAATTCCAGAACGCATAAGCTCGTGCCAAATAACCCTCTGCTAAATTTGGATCTAAATAAAGTGATGTTTCAGCTTCCACAAATGCTTTCTCATCATAACCTCCTTTTGGGTCTATAAAATAGTGTTTTAGTGTATAGGCTCTGGAGAGTTCTGCATGAGCGAGGGCAAACGTAGAATCAGCTTCTATAGCTTTTTTTAGAAAGAGTATTGCAGAGTCTAAATTGTCTCTGTTTTCTGGCGTGATTCTAAATTCAGCCTTAGAGTACCACTCATGGGCAACCGAATTTGCTGTAATATTTTTCCTGGTTACTCTATCGCTTGAAAAGAAATTATAATAGACGAATGAGATAGAGATCAGTAAAAAAATAACTGAAACAGTAATTAGTAAATTTCGTTTCTGCTTGCCCTTTTTTAATTTTCCAAGCAGTTGACTTTTTCTTGGAACCGTTAATCCCTGGTTAGTTAATGCAAAGACTTCGATTGGCTCAGTAACATTTTTGAATTCATAGCTACCAAGTGAAGACGTAGTAAATTCAGACTTGTTCCTTATTTCGTCTGTGATTTTTTTTGAGATGAGGATTGAACCTGATACACCCAAGGATTGGATCCGGGATGCAATATTCACAGCATCACCAAAAATATCTCCGTTTTCAAATACGACCTCGCCTTGGTGAATACCGATGCTGAGCTTAAACTCATTCGTGTCATTACTTTGTTTCTGGATCTTGATAGCGGCATTCAAAGCATCAGAAACATTGGAGAAGCTGGCGAGTATGCCATCCCCTAATTCCTTAATTAATTTTCCGTGGAATTCATTGATCACCTCCTGATGGATCGAAAGACTCCTTTTCAGAATATTGAAAGCCTTTTTTTCATCTTGCTGCATTAATGCTGTGTACCCGACTATATCGGTAAACATGATAGCAGCGAGTTGGCGGGATTGATTCAAAGGATTTTATTTTGGCTTAAGACTAATAAAAATAAGGAATTGGACATCACAAAAAAAGCAGCCTTCAAACTGAAGAGCTGCCTCTAATAATGGGGTATTAAATGATTACTTCATTTGCCCGTACTTTCTTGAGTAGCGGTCATACAATTCCTGCTGATTGCCTGGTAGGGTCATCAACTTGCCAGTAATGAATGCGTGAGTTAATACGTTTCCACGGTAATCAAGGGCATCGCCATTAGAAACAAATAGAGTAGCATCCTTTCCAACTTCGAGGGTACCTACACGACTATCGAGGCCAAGTGCTTTTGCAGTGTTCGATGTAATGGTCTTAAGTGCGTCTTCTTTGGCCATGCCATAAGCAGCCGCGGTGCCAGCATAGAAACCCAGATTTCTTGCACCATGCAAAGCACCATCGTCCATGAGGGAAACTGTTACTCCAGCCTGGGTAAGCAAGTGTGGAAGTTTGTAAGGCAGATCAACGTCATCATCAGTCCGGTTTGGAAGATTGTGCGTTGAGGGTAGGATCACAGGTATCTTATTTTCTTTCAAAAAGTCGGCAACCCAAAGCGCTCCGGATCCACCTACAATGGTAATTCGTTTTACCCCGCTACGTTGCGCAAAGCGAACTGACTCCACAATTTCCTTTGGATTGTTGGCATGAAGCATCAGCGTCTTTTTGCCATCAAACAGTCCCTGCATGGCTTCGAATTTCAGATTGGTCTCTTTTGTGGGCTGCGCACCATACGATAAGGCTTCGCCAAAGAACCGTTCGAGATCAGTTACTTGTTTATCATAATCCGTATTGGCTGACTCGGAAAAGGTAAATGTGTTGAAATCAAACTGACGCTTCATGAGGGCTGGCCAGTTCATGTGCACTGCAATATCAACCGAGTGAGTTGCATCTTCCCAATTCCAACCATCCATTTCCATCACAGACGATGTACCCGAAATAGTACCACCGGTGGGTGTTGATTCAGCTAACAACACTCCATTAAAGCGAAACGTAGGCGTGTACTCTGTATCGGTATTATAAGAGATTTGAGATCGTACATTTGGATTCATCTCTCCACGCTCAGCATTGTCGCTCATAGCGCGGATAGAACTTACTTCTTGCAAGCCTACCTGGGAGTTAGGTAAAATAAATCCCGGATACACATGCTTGCCGGTAATGTTGATCACCTCAAAGCCTGCGAGATCAACTTTGGCTATTGTTGCATCTGCGACAATAGTAAGTTTACCTTTATCAAATGCAACAATTGAATTTTGAATTACCTGGCCGTTGCCAAGGTGGGCAACTCCTCCGGTTAGTGCAATTGGTTTTGCTTGAGCCTTAGCGGGAACCGGTGTCTGCGCAGCGGCACTATTAACGATCAGGATTGCCGTGAATAGGGTATATAATAATTTTTTCATAGTGTTCATGTAGTAATGATTATTCTTCCGTTTTTTCAAAACCCAACACATCATCACAATGGAAATCAAGTTGGCTCTTGGATTCTGCCCGTTGCACTGGCATGCCTGATTTCTTTGCATTTTTCAGCTTCTGAATTAGACGTGCCCGCTCTGTTGCCAGCTCTTTATTATTCTGCGCATCTTTCTCCAGATCGAAATACACTTTTCCATCGATGATGGTCTTCTCTGGCTTTGCATACACGGATAGAGGATGGTCTGTCCACAACACAATGTCTGCAGATTTGCCCACTTTAATACTTCCCATCTGGTTATCGAGGTGAAGCATCTTAGCTGGATTTAGGGTTACCATTTTAAGCGCATCTTCTTCAGACATCCCAGCGTATTTCACCGACTTGGCGGCTTCTTGATTTAATCTGCGACCCATTTCAGCATCATCCGAATTGATGGCGGTAACTACACCAGCCCGATGCATAATGGCTGCGTTGTAAGGAATGGCATAGCGCACTTCCCACTTGTAATTCCACCAATCAGAGAACGTAGAAGCGGCAACACCATGCTGTGCCATCTTATCAGCTACTTTATACCCTTCCAGAATATGAGTGAATGTATTGATGCGGAAGTTAAATCGCTCCGCCACTTCCATCAACATATTGATTTCTGATTGTACGTAGGAGTGGCAGGTGATAAATCTTTTCTTGTTCAGGATATCCAGCATGGTTTCGTCTGCCAGGTCTCTGCGCGGCTTAACAGCCAATGCTTTATCCTTAGCAGGGATGCTGTTATAAGCGCTCAACTTCTTTTCATATTCTTTTGCATTGGTAAAGGCATCTACATAAACCTGCTCAACACCCATACGGGTTTGGGGAAAACGAATAGAGGCTGCATTACCGGTGCGTTTCACATTTTCGCCCAAGGCAAACTTGATAAAGCCATCAGCACCCTGGATTTTATAATTTTCGGGTGATTCGCCCCAACGCAATTTGATCAGTGCTGATTGTCCACCAATAGGGTTGGCTGATCCGTGCAATACTTGTACTGCAACCACGCCACCGGCAAGCGCCCGGTAAATGTTGATTGCTTCGGCATCAATGTTATCGCCAATGCGCACCATGCCCGAATTGCTGGCCACATCATTGATGCTTGCAGCGCCAATGTGCGAGTGTTCATCAATGATACCGGCAGTCAAATGTTTGCCAGTACCATCAATAACCCGGGCGGCAGGATCAGAAAGATTCTTACCTACTTTCAAGATTTTTCCATCCTTGATCAATACATCCGAGCCCTGAAGTATTCCCTCACCTTCATTGGTCCATACCGTTGCATTTTTTACTAATAGAGTCTCAGTAATCGGTAGAGCAGGGTAACCGTGGGCACTGAAAGGGTAGGTTACTTTGCCCAGTTCTTCTTTCTTATCGGTTGGTGCAGGTTTAGCGGGTGCTTTGCTTGTAAGATCGCCAGTGCGGGTTCCTGACCAGGTAATCCAGGTTCCATCTGCTAGCTGACCTTTTCCTTTCCAGCCAGTGCCTTCACTCCAGCCTGAGAGCCGGATACTGCTTGTGCTTTGCTTGGTTGGTTTAAAGGTTAGCGTGATTAGGTCATTGCCGAAGGTGGCAGCTCCATCTACCAAGGTGGAATCGGAAGCCCCTACTTTTATTTTATGACTTCCCGCTTCGCCACTTACTTCCAACTTATACGATTGTGGGCCAACCGTTAAATTGTAGTTAGCACTGAAGTTTTTGGTATCCAATGATTTTATCGAATACGGTTCGCCTTGCACCCAGTTTTGATGGATGACAGTTTTTTCGTCAAACAGTTTACCAGAGGTTACAATGAAGTTGGCTAATAGTCCTTTCTTAATACTACCTACCTGGTCATCTACTTTAAGCAGTTGCGCAGGTGTAGTAGTTAATGCCTTCAGGGCAGCGGTTTCTGTTAGCCCGTTTTCAATTGCTTTTCGGAGGTTGGGAAGAAAGTCAGAAGTTTTCTTCAGACCTGAAGTTGTGATCGCGAAGTTGATTCCGTTTTTCTCAAGCGTAGCGAGGTTAGTAGGGGCGAGCTCCCAGTGTTTCATATCGGCCAGAGAAACCCGCTCGGCATCAAAAGCATCTTCAACATCGTAAGCTTCCGGATAGTTTACTGGAATGATGAGAGCGGCTTTGGTTGCTTTGATATCGTTAATTCTCTTATACTCATCACCGGCTCCTTTAATGATATATTGTACACCAAATTCATCGCCCACCTTGTCAGCACGTAGCACATTCATCCAGCTGGTGGCCGCAAAGATTTGTGGCAACCGTTGGTTTTGAATCCAGCCTTCAAGGGAATTGTCTGCAAAAGGGCGCGGGGTTTGACTACCAAACCATTCTGCATCCAGGTAGGTTTGTCGCAATACAGCAATACAGCCCATTAAGGAAGAAGGATAGTTTTGTGTAGAAGTTCCTTTCTCAAGTGAATAGTTGGCTGCAATCTTCTGTCTTATCAATGCAGTATTATCATTTTTCTCGTTGAGTGTTACAAAGGCTGAAGTTCCGCGGGCCAGTCCATCGGGCTTGGAAGTAAGCACGGCACCAAAACCCAGCTTGCGCATTTCATCGGCAGTTTTTGTGTTGATTGTAAATTCATCAGCTGCATTGTAGTGCGAGCGAATCGCTTGGTTTGCATTGTAGGCGCCTTTTGTTTTAGACTCCATTTGTTCAACCCCACCAAAGCCGCCACCCCGTGGCCGTTCCACATCAGGCAAACCATAACTGGTGAACATATCGATCAGGGAAGGATAAATAAATTTCCCTTTCAGATCGATAGTTGTGTATCCTTTGGGTACAGAGAGGTTAGCACCTACCTGTTCAATTTTATTACCCTTAACCAACAAGGTTGCGTTCTGCAAGGTGGTTTGTGGGTCAACTACAATGGTAACGT
>JBEBJH010000426.1:0-1043 GCA_040079965.1 Cyclobacteriaceae bacterium | reverse complement strand
GTCTTGAATGGAGCCAGAGAAATTTGTAAATGACTTCATGATTATAAACAATTTATTGGCTGTATCGTGCCCATGCGTATCATGCGATGGGTCAGCCTCTGCCGCGCCCAATCGCTGTGCTTCCTTGATCGCTGCCTCCATCGAGCCGCCCTTTTCCAGTTCCTGCAAAATATAATTGGTGGTGGCATTAAATATTCCGCGCAGGCGTGTTAGCGATGCCGCCTTTAAATCACGTTGCAACACATTAATTACAGGAAGTCCACCGCACACCGTGGCACTATAGGCAATATGACCACCAAACTCGGTTGCCAGGTTGTGCAGTTCATCAAAAGCAAAAATCAACGGAGCTTTATTGGCAAATACTACCGACCATCCTTTTTGAAGCGCTTTTTTGGAAACATATAACCCCGGATTGCCATCATTAAGATTTCCTGGGGAACTTTCAATCAGAAGATCAGCATCGATAAAATCTATCATATTTTCAGACAAGAGAGTTGCCTCAAAGCCTTTCAGTGACTGAACCTTACCTTTGCCTTTTTTCAACCTGATTAGTTCTTCATAATCAAACCCCGCAGGATTAATGGCCACCCCCGAAGAATCGGACACTGCAGTTATTCTGAATTCCAAGTTATACGTCCTGCTGAGTTCTCTACGCTTGTCGGCCAGAATTTTCAAAAATCCGATATTAACAGTACCAAGACCCATAAGTACTGTGTCAACGTTTTTCATAGGATAGGGATTTTTTGGCAAAAATCTACAAAGGCAAATAAGAAATAATCCTCATGAAGTTCAAACGGCAACGGGTGTTCTAGGTAAAACCACTTATTGACCGCACATCCCTTAATCATTTCCAGCCTTGGTAATATTTTATACTTTGCTTCAGCTAAAAATATACTTTATTGAATATGACCATTACCTATTACTCTGTTATGAAAAAAAGTAAGATCATCGTGATTCTCGCCTTGCTCTTTTGCGGATGGACCGCTTTTGCGCAGGAAACATTCCCACGAAATGATGTTAAAGACAATCGGGCAGGCTTATAC
>JBEBJH010000321.1:0-4203 GCA_040079965.1 Cyclobacteriaceae bacterium | reverse complement strand
GGATTCTTTATTATAGAGTAAAATCGTAGCGCCATTACCCCGGTCATACGCTTCCCGATTTTGTTGTGTCCAGGTTCCGTTCTTGCGCAGGTAGTTGAACGTTAACTTTTTTAACGTGTACCAATTGTTGGAAAGGATTTCTGTCTTTAGAATGCGTACACGATCGCTCATTGAATTATTTTTTCTAGAAGGGCAATGTACGAATCAATTCCAGTTTCGATTTCATCTGCAAAGATAAACTCATCTGCACTGTGCGAACGTGCAGAATCGCCAGGGCCCATCTTAATAGAAGGTACCGGAATCAATGCCTGATCGGATGTGGTTGGAGAACCGTAAAGTTTTTTCCCAATTGATTTTCCTACTCTTACCAGTGGATGATCTTCCGATACTCCGGATGATCGCAATCGCAAGGATCGTGGCATTACTTCACAGGAAACATGATGATTGATGATATCTAATACTTCTTCAAGCGTATAGGCATCGGTTACGCGTACATCAACTGTGAATTTACATTCAGCGGGGACCTGGTTGTGAGCCTGGCCTGCATGAATGACTGTGACCGACATTTTTACTTTGCCTAATGAATCAGAGATTTTTGGAAACTGATACGTACGAAACCATTCTATGTCTTTCAGGGACTCATAGATGGCGTTCACACCTTCCTCCCGTGCTGCGTGCCCGGCTTTACCCTTGGCAACACAATCCAAAACCAGTAAACCTTTTTCGGCAACAGCAATGTCGGTGAGGGTGGGTTCACCAACAATGGCGAAATCAATCTTTGGAAGGTCATTCCAGATCAGTTCAATTCCATTGGTACCTGAAATTTCTTCCTCGGCAGTGGCTGCCAGTACCAGGTTATATTTCAGATTCTGCTGATTATAGAAATAGAAAAAGGTCATGATCAATGACACCAGGGGTCCACCCGCATCGTTGCTCCCTAATCCATACAGTTTTCCATTTTCAATATCGGCTGAAAAAGGATTGCGGGTGTAGGCAGAATTAGGTTTTACCGTGTCGTGATGAGAGTTAAGAAGAATGGTAGGCTTGGTAGGATCAAAGAACTTATTAATTGACCATACATTATTCCCTTTCCGCATTGCCTCCATACCATGATGCTTGAAAAAGCTAACCAACAGGTTGGCTGTCTTTTCTTCTTCCTTGCTAAACGAAGGAATTGAAATCAACTGCTGGAGTAACCCTATGGCAATTTGAGGCAAGTGCTCCTTCATGAGTGCGTAATCAGGGTGCCTTTCGTGTCGTAACCTGTGTTGGCCAACAGGTTGGTGTGTTCACCGATCAACACTTCCTTTACTCCGGATTGAATTGCATTAAAAGCGTTCTCAAGTTTTGGCAAGATTCCATCATGGAAAGAACCTTTAGCCAATAGCTCCTTATATAATGAGTTATTGAGGTTGCGGATCACTGAGTCTTCTTTGTTCACATCCGTAAGCACACCTTGTTTCTCAAAACAGAAAATCAATCGTACATCAAAGTGCTTACTAAGGGAAATGGCTAATACTGAAGCTATTGTATCTGCATTGGTATTCAGCATTACTCCGTTGGCATGGGTTAGAGGGGCGAAAATAGGAATGACATTTTGTTTTAATAAAAAGTACAACAGGGTACTGTTTACACTATCCGGTGTAATGTCGCCCACAAAGCCATAGTCTACTTCGCCTATCGGACGTTTCACTGCTTTGATCAGATTGCCATCGGCACCTGTTACTCCCATAGCATTGCAATGATGCGATTGTAGTTGGGCTACAATTTGTTTGTTCACCAAGCCACCGTAAACCATTGTAACAAGGTCTAGGGTTTGCGCATCGGTGATACGCCTTCCTTTAACATAATGCGATTCGATGCCCAGTTGTTCACCCAGTTTGGTAGCAATCTTACCGCCACCGTGTATCAATATTTTTGGTGCCTGAATTGAAGCAAAGTCTTTCAGAAAATTCTTCAGTGACTTTTCATCGTCCAGTACGTTGCCACCTATTTTTATGATGTATAGCTTGTTCATAAATCCTTGCCTTCTTATGTCTTACGTCTAGTGTCTCCTGTCTTATATCTATTTCAATAGTTCCGCCAACACTGCCTGCGCTGCCCACACCCGGTTGCCGGCCTGCTGTGTAACAAGACTGTTTGGTCCGTCCAATATTTCATCGCTAAGTTCTACATTTCTTCTTACCGGAAGGCAATGCATTACTTTTGCTTTATTGGTAAGAGCAAGTTTTTCGTTTGTGAGCATCCACTCGGGGTCATTGCAATAAATCTTTCCGTAGTCGGTGTAGGTGCTCCAGTTTTTGATGTATACAAAGTCGGCATCTTTTAAGGCTGCATCCTGATCAAGCGTGATGGTTGCTCCTTTGGTGAACTTACTGTCCAGTTCATAATCTTCAGGATGGGTGATTACAAAGTCAGCCCCGCCCCAGGCATTCACCCACTGAGAAAAACTATTGGCTACACATTGCGGTAATGCTTTTACATGCGGTGCCCATGTCAGCACAATTTTAGGTTTTCTTTTTTCCTTGAAGGTTTCTTGAATAGTAATGATGTCGGTAAGGCTTTGTAGGGGGTGCAGGGTAGCACTCTCCAGACTTAAAACAGGTACACCGGAATATTTGATGAACTGATTGATGTATAGCTCGCTATAATCATCTTCTTTGTTTTTTAATGAAGGAAAGGTGCGCACGCCAAGAATGTCGAAATATTTTCCGAGTACAGGCGCGGCTTCTTTCACATGTTCAACGGTAGTGCCGCTCATGATAGCTTCGTCTTCAAACTCCAGTGTCCAGCCGTCCTGTCCTACATTAAAGACAATGGGGTCCATGCCCAAATTCTTGGCGGCTATCTGCGTGCTGATGCGTGTGCGCATGCTGGGATTTAGAAAGAGCATGCCTAATCTTTTGTTGTGGCCCAGCGCAGTATCTTTAAAGGGATTGGCCTTGTAGGCGAGCGCGTTATCAACCAGTTGCGCCAGATTCGATACTTCGTTTACAGAGAGAAAATGCTTCATGATAGCACGGGCTTTTTTAGTTCTACAGCAAGGGCTTCCAGCAAAATATCGGCTTCGTTTTTTGTTAATGCCAGAGAAGGAAGAAGACGAACGGTGTTGGGTTTAGCCTCACCGGTAAATATATGGTGCTTGAATAATAAATCTTTTCTTAACGAAGTCAGAGAGTCAGGTAAATCAAATCCAATCATTAAGCCTTTGCCACGCACTTCAGTAATGGAGGCAAACGAGCTAAGTTGTTCCATCCAGTAATTACCTAATGTGGTTGCATTGTTCATCAGCTCTTCCTGTTCGATTACTTCCAGCACGGCCAGGGCTGCTGCGCAGGCTAAATAGTTTCCACCAAAGGTAGTACCTAACATACCACTCCACGGTTTTATATTGGGATGAATCAGCACACCGCCTACTGGGAATCCATTTCCCATTCCTTTGGCAATGGTGATCAAATCAGCTTCAATCCCTGAGAACTGATGGGCGAAAAACTTTCCGGTCCTTCCGTATCCGGATTGCACCTCATCAAGAATTAATAATGCGCCAACTTCTTTACACTTGGCGGCTAATAACTTTAAGAACGAATCATCGGGTAGTTGAATACCACCAACCCCCTGAATGCCTTCGATGATGACGGCTGCAATGTCTTTATTAATAGCATGAGTAAATGCTTTTTCATCATTCAAAGGCAGGAAGATTATATCATGACCTGCATTGAAGGGTGCAACGATTTTTGGATTGTCTGTTGCGGCTACAGCTCCGGAAGTTCTTCCATGAAACGCTTTCTTAAACGCGATTACTTTCTTTCTTCCGGTAACGAAGGAGGCAAGTTTTAATGCATTCTCATTGGCTTCCGCTCCTGAGTTGCAAAGAAAGAGCTGGTGATTCGGATAACCCGAAAGTTGTCCCAGTTTTTCAGCTAACTTCTCTTGTAGAGAATTTTTAACACTATTGGAATAAAAACTGATTTTGTCTAACTGACTTTTCAGGGCTTCCACAAAATGTGGATGGTTGTGCCCGATCGAAATCACGGCATGCCCTCCGTAGAGATCCAAATATTTTTTCCCTTCACTGTCCCACAGCCAGGAACCGCTGGCCTTTACGGGTTCGATTGGGAAGAGGGGGTATACATCGAATAGCTTCATTTTATTTTAAGCGTAAAGCTTTTAAGCGTAAGGCTTAAAGCTATTTAAGTCTAATTT
>JBEBJH010000061.1:0-21234 GCA_040079965.1 Cyclobacteriaceae bacterium | reverse complement strand
CCCAACGACTTAATTCCGAATAGATAATTGGTTTGATCTTTACTAAGGATCCCCTGCTGAAAAGAGATTTCCTGCAAATCGAGAGATTGGGCCAACACACAAGCGCACAGGACGGAAATGCCCAGTGGCACTTCGTATGAAATGATTTGAGCGGCCGAGCGAAGAGTGCCCAGCATACTATATTTATTATTGGAAGCCCAGCCAGCTATGATGATGCCTATAACATCGAGTGAGACCACTGCCAGCAAAAAGAATAGGGCTGAAGAAAAAGGAGAAGCAGACCAGGCAGGAGATAGCGGTAAAACACTAAAACCAAGAAATATGGGCACGAAGATCAGGAGAGGTGCTAATTTAAAGAGCTTTTTATCTGCGGCAGCGGGTACGATATCTTCCTTTTGCAATAGTTTCAATAGATCCGCTACAGTTTGAAGTATGCCATAGTAACCTACTTCCATAGGCCCCAAACGGTCTTGCATGAATGCTGAAATTTTACGCTCGGCATACACTACCACTATTGTGTAAAACAACAGCAAGGGTAGTATGAAGAAAAGAGTTGAGAGCACAGTTTTCAGTCTAATTAAGCCCTAAATGTCACTTTTTATTCGAAATTAAAATCTACCGAATTGCTAAAAATCCTACATCACCCGGATTTTGATTTTAAGGTCAATTCCAAAGTGGATGCCGCTCAAGGGTCACCTTCTCCTGAAAAAATAATCGCGTTGATGCTTCAAAGGCTTCTGTATAATCAGAAACAAAAAAGTGATGACTAGGCTGGCCCTGGGGATTCAAGATAGAATTTTCAGCTAAATAATTTTGGAGGGCTTCAGCTACAACTACAGCAGAGTCAAGCACATCAACCTTGCCCTGATAGAATGAACTTATCTCTTTCTTTATCAATGGATAGTGTGTGCAGGCCAACACCAGGGCCTCAATATTTTTCAGAATAGGGTCTTCAAGATATTGAGCTATGATTTCATGACTAATTTGATTATTAAAAAATCCTTCCTCAATCATGGGAGCAAGAAGGGGTGTGGCCAGCGATTGAAGACGGATACCCTTATTAGCTTCCTTAATTTTGTTGGTATAGATACCTGACTGTACTGTGCGTTTGGTGCCTATTAAGCCTACAACTTTTCCTCCATAGTGGTTAGTAATCAAAGTAACCATGGGGTCAATTACATTCAGGATGTGAGCATCTTTGCGCACATATTCTTTTAGTAATTCATAAGCTGCCGAGCTGGCCGAGTTGCAGGCAATTACAATTACTTTACAGCCTTTCTTTAACAAGACATCTGCGATTTTTATAGAGTAAGCCTGTATGGCTGCTTCCGATTTATCTCCATAGGGTAGGTGGGCGGTGTCTCCAAAGTAAATCATGTTTTCGTGAGGAAGAAGTTGCTGGATGGCATGCGCCACAGTCAGTCCTCCTATTCCGCTATCAAAGATTCCAATAGGAGCGATCGCTTCTTTTTTCATAGGTGTCAAAAATAGCGGCAATTGTGGGGAATTCGTAATATTGTGTCCAAACTTTAAAACATAACCGTCATGGCTAACCTGCTTAAAGGAAAGAAAGGAATTATTTTTGGAGCATTGGATGAAAACTCTATCGCCTGGAAAACAGCATTAAAAGTAAAAGAAGAGGGAGGTGAATTTACACTCACCAATGCACCCATCGCCATGCGGTTGGGTACCATCAACCAATTAGCCAAAGCATGCAATGCAGAAGTGATTCCGGCTGACGCAACGTCCGAGCAAGATCTTACTAACCTCTTCAGCAAATCAATGGAAGTATTAGGCGGCAAACTTGATTTTGTCCTGCACTCGATAGGCATGAGCCCTAACATCCGCAAAGGAAAAGAGTATGGGGATATGAATTACGACTGGTATTTAAAGACTCTTGATATTTCTGCACTCTCTTTTCATAAAGTGCTTCAAACATCTGAAAAATTGGATGCGATGAATGAATGGGGCTCCGTAGTGGCGCTCAGTTATATTGCTGCTCAGCGTGCTTATCCAGATTATACCGATATGGCTCAGGCTAAAGCGATGCTCGAGTCTATTGCCAGAAGTTATGGTCAGCGCTATGGCTCAAAGAAAAAAGTAAGAGTCAATACGATTTCACAATCGCCAACAAAGACCACCGCAGGCACGGGTATCTCTGGCTTTGATGTGTTCTTTGATTTTGCACAGATGATGTCGCCACTGGGTAATGCCACTGCGGAGGATTGTGCGAATTACATTGCAGTTATGTTTTCGGACTATACACGCATGGTAACGATGCAAAACCTGATGCACGATGGAGGGTTCTCCGGTTCAGGTATTACCAACGAATTAGTCGCTCGCCTATCTAAATAGATGATTGTTGTTAGTTATTTGCTAATAACGAATAACTAACAACCAACAATCTTATGGTCGTCTTTCCCCATTGCAAAATAAACCTTGGCTTGCACATTGTTTCAAGACTCAAGGATGGCTATCATACTATTGAGACATGTTTTTATCCAATACCCTGGACTGACATTCTCGAGATAATTAAAGCCGCGAAATTTTCGTTTTCAAATTCAGGTCTTGATATTCCAGGAAATCCAGGGGACAACCTTTGCATTAATGCCTATCAATTACTTCAGCGCGATTTTGACCTTTCTCCTGTGCATATGCATTTGCATAAAGTTATTCCTACCGGAGCAGGTTTGGGGGGCGGTTCATCGGATGCTGCCTTTGCCTTGCGCTCGATCAATTCTGTTTTTAATTTAAAATTGTCCAGGCAGCAATTGAATGGCTACGCATCGCAACTGGGTAGTGATTGTTCCTTTTTTGTGGAAGACAAGCCTATGCTCGGGAGCAGTCGCGGAGAAATTTTAACACCGACATCGTTGAGTTTGAAAGGAATGTTTTTGGTTTTGGTAAAGCCTGATATTCATGTTGCTACGTCCGAAGCCTATGCGGGGGTTAAACCGCGCAATCCTGCCATCTCATTAGATGAAATTTTAGTGTTACCCATATCTCGGTGGAAGGGTAAGCTTGTCAATGATTTCGAGGAATCTGTTTTTCAAAAGTATCCAGCTATCGCTGGGATAAAACAGGAATTGTATAATCAAGGTGCAGTTTATGCAAGCATGAGCGGGTCAGGCGCTTCGGTCTTTGGAATTTTTAATTCACTGGTGGATTTAAAAAAATATTTTTCCGGAATGACTTATTGGACGGGTGTGCTTAGTTGATTTTGCTTTTTCTTGATTATAGGATAAGCTACCACAGCACTTAGTATTATTAATGTGCCTATATAAAAATTCAAACTCATCACTTCTTTTTGCCCAAAAACCAAAAGAGCCAGAATTATTCCATAGACAGGTTCGAGGTTTAAAGCCAGTTGAATAAAAAAGACTGAGAGTTTTTTTGAGAGGTTGATAGAAACGGAAAAGGCATACACAGAACAAGCCAGTGCCATAATCGCAATGTAAATCCAATCTACAAAGGTGGGAGTTAGATTTAACTCACCTTGTGGTGCCCAGGTGTTTTGGTAAACAGGCATGAAAACCAAAATGACAAGGCATGCTCCAAGCATTTCATAAAAAGTAATCGTGTAGGCATTAACCCGGTGCACCAGTTTTGAGTTAATAACGCTGAAAAGAGCGGCCGTCATCCCGGAGACTATTCCTAAGAATAGACCCAGAGGAAATTGAAAATTGAAGGTTAGGATAATAGTAAGGCCCACAAGGACGATTACCCCTAATCCAATTTCCAACAATTGAATATTTTTTCTTTTCGCAATCGGCTCAATGAAAGCCGCCCAAAAGGAACATGTAGCGAACCCCACCAGGCTGGTGGATGGATTTGAAATTTTCCCGGAAACAAAAAAAGTGATCCAGTGGATGGCTACAATAATGCTGGTTAGAAATATAATGAGCAGATCTTTACTTGAAACTGAAAATGATTTCTGTAAAAAAATCATTAACACGGCCATGCCAATAGCTGCCAGAAGTGTGCGATAAAAAACCATTTCCACCGAAGGAATGGAGATGAGTTTACCAAGCACGGCCGTAAACCCCCAGAGAAAAACAATGAAATGTAATTTGAAGTAATCGCGGGTTGTGGCTATCACCTCGGTACGTATTTATACATGCCTAATGAAATAATTGTAAACACCGTATTCGGTAGCCAGGCTGCGAGAAAGGGGGGAAGGGATCCAGCTTCAGCAAAGGTTCGAGTCATAGTAAAAAAAAGAATGAACACGAACGACAACATAAAACCAAGGGCAATTTGAAAACCTGTGCCACCCCGACTCTTCTTTGATGAAACGATCACACCCATAAATACCAAAACAAAAATAGTAACGGGGGTTGCAAAACGAATGTGTTTTTCAACTTCGTAAATCTCGACACCTGTTGATCCCCGGAACTGCATTTTTCTGATATGATCATTTAATTCGGGAATTGTCATCCCATCATAGCCGCGGTCGTTGGCCTCAAAATCTTTTGGTGAAATGGACAGTATTGTATCCAATTCATAGCCAGTGGTGCCAAATTTTGTAACGAACGCAACTGGCCTTACCTGAAACATACTATCTACGAGTTTTCTCTTCCAGATTCGCAAGGTCCATTTTTGTTTTAACGTGTCCCATTGGATATTCTCAGCCGAGAGTTTTTCAACCAATCGGTTTTCTTGAAATCGTTCCAAGGAAAACTGATACCCTATGTTTGATTGATTATTGTAATTCTGAATGAACAGATAAACATTGGGTTCAATCTGCATGTGAATGTTAGCCCGGCTATAGAGATTATTCTTTTTAAAGTATTGCATCTCAAACACAAGTCGCTCCTGATTGGATTTAGGGATCACCCAGCCATTTAAATAAAAACTGAGCGAGCCAATAATTAAGGCTGCAACGAAATAGGGTACAAGCAATCTCTTAAAACTAACTCCGCTACTCAGGATGGCAATGATTTCTGTATGTGCGGCCATCCGCGAGGTGACATAGACTATTGAAATAAAAACCGTGATAGGAGAAATCAATCCGGCAATCCAGGGAATAAAGTCACCGTAGTAACCGAGTATCTGAGTTGTACTTAAATTATTGACAGCGAACTTATCTATTTTTTCGGTTAAATCAATTACGGTGATAATGGCCACGAGGATGAGTACCACATAAAAGAATGTAGAGAGAATTTTTTTTATTATGTATCGATCAAGAATGGTCATTTCACCGATGAAATTAAAGACGCTGAGATACTATTTTAATCATGTCATTTTTCCATTGAGTAAACGTGCCCTCCTGAATTTTCTGACGGGCTTGCCGCACCAACCAAAGATAGAAGGTAAGATTATGGATTGAAGCAATTTGCGCGCCTAAAATCTCCTTAGAGATGATTAGGTGCCGTAAGTATGCCTTTGAGTGGAGGGTACTTGCATATCCGCCCAATTCAAGATCGATGGGTGAAAGATCATCCTTCCATTTTTCGTTGCGGATATTAATAATTCCTTCCGTAGTGAAGAGCATACCATTGCGCGCATTACGGGTAGGCATTACGCAATCAAACATATCAATGCCCAAAGCAATACATTCCAGAATATTTTCAGGAGTGCCCACGCCCATCAGGTATCTGGGCTTATCTTTAGGCAGGATGTTACATACTACATCTGTCATCTCATACATCATTTCATGCGGCTCGCCAACCGATAATCCGCCAATAGCATTACCCGGCCGTTGTTGATTTGCTATAAACTCGGCAGACTTGATTCGTAAATCTTTGTACACGCTTCCCTGCACAATGGGAAAAAGAGCCTGATCATATCCATACTTCGGTGCTGTCGTATTAACCTGCTGCACACAGCGTGTTAGCCAGCGATGAGTAAGTTCCATGGAATTTTTTGCATAATTATATTCGCAAGGGTATGGGGTACACTCATCAAATGCCATGATAATATCTGCACCAATGGTGCGCTCAATGTCCATAACTCCTTCGGGAGTAAAGGTATGCCTTGATCCATCGATGTGCGACTTGAAAACCACACCTTCTTCAGTGATCTTCCGGTTTGCACCCAACGAATAAACCTGATATCCACCACTATCGGTTAGAATAGGGCGATCCCAGCCAATAAATGCATGGAGTCCACCAGCGCTTTCAAGTAACGGTAAGCCCGGCCTCAGATATAAGTGGTATGTATTGCCTAAGATAATTTTAGCATCAATATCATTTCTAAGTTCACGTTGATGCACTGCTTTGACTGATCCGGCTGTACCTACTGGCATGAAAATCGGGGTGGGTATTTCACCATGGTCGGTAGTGAGTGTTCCTGCTCTGGCTTTTGATTGGGGGTCAGTTGCTTGGATATTAAATTTCATGAGGGAGCAAAGTTAACCTCACCGGTTGCGCTCTCCAAATCCCTTAAAGTGTTGGTTTATTGCACCTTGAGGTATGTCTTAGGAATAAATCGCCTCCATTTATGATTAGCCTTTATATTTGTCCGTTTTTAGTTTATAAACCGTATACCATTTGCTCGCGATTACCATTCTTTGCATTCTGATACCTGGCATTCAGGTACTTTATCTACTCCTCTTTTTAGTGGGGCTCAATAAAAGGGAAAAGGAATCGATTCGACCGCCTCATCCTGTTTCTGTCGTTGTATGTGCGCATGACGAAGAGCAAAATCTGCGCGAATTGATCCCCCGGCTTTTAGTGCAAGATCACCCGGAGTTTGAGGTTATTGTTGTGGAGGACCGATGCAACGATGGAACCTATGATTATTTGCGCGGAGTCAGTGCCGAAAATAATAAGCTAAAAATGGTGCGGGTTATTCATAAGCCCGATCACATAAGTGGAAAGAAGTTTGGATTGACCCTTGGCATTAAAGCAGCGAAGTATGATTGGTTACTCTTTACAGATGCCGATTGTCGCCCCGCTGGTAATCAATGGATAACACGCATGACCGAGCGGTATAATAATCAAACTCAAATTGTTTTAGGCTTTTCACCTTACAGCAAACGCGAGGGATGGTTAAATGCTTTCATTCGGTTTGAATCGTTGCTTACCGGTATTCAATTCATCAGCCTTGGGTACTTAGGTCGACCTTATATGGGCGTGGGGCGCAACCTGGTTTATACGAAGTCCCTCTTTCTTGAAAACAAGGGATTCAATTCGCACCTTGAAATTATGGGGGGTGATGATGATTTGTTTGTTAACAGACATGCAACAAAAATTAATACCCGGGTCTCGGTTGGTGCGGAGGCAATTACGATTTCAAAACCAAAATTGAACTGGCGCGACTTTTTGCATCAGAAGCTCCGACATCTGTCCGTGGGCAAGAAGTATAGGCTAATTGATAAAATAATCCTGTCCATATTCTCCCTTACATGGCTGCTCACTTGGTTTTTTGTTGTGCCAGCAGTATTTTTTACTGGTTCAGTATATAGTATAGTGAGTATTTTCTTTTTAAGATGGATATTGCTGATTGTCTTGTTTCATCAAGGCTCATACAAACTGGGAAGCTCTTTTGAGAACTGGAAAGTGCCCTTTTTAGATTTTATTTTTGCCTTTTATTATCTTGTCACCGGCCTGCGGGCGTTAGTTGTCAAACGTATACGATGGAAGAACTAGAAGACAGCCGATTTTCTCCCAAAGCTCTTGAAGATTTCAAGCTTATTGACATGGCCGTTGATGGAGATAACAGGGCCTACGCCAAGCTGCTTCAGAGGTATAGACGACCTGTGTACAACATGGTTTTAAAAATGGTGCGCAATATTGATGATGCAGAAGACCTCACGATGGAATCTTTTTCGAAGGCATTTCGCAGTTTGCATAAGTTTAAAAAAGACTTCACGTTTAGTACCTGGTTGTTTCGCATCGCTACCAACAACTCCATCGATTTTATTCGCAAAAGGAAGCTGAACACGTTTAGCATTCAAAGTACATTTACTGACGATGATGGCCAATCGGTGGGTATTGATGTGGAAGATGATGGCGCGCTTAACCCACAGGATGAAGCCATCAAAGCGCAAAAGGAGGAACTTATTCAACTGTATGTAAATATGCTTCCATCCAAGTATCAAAAGTTGGTACGACTGCGCTATTTTCATGAATTGAGTTACGAAGAAATTGCAGTTGAATTGGAAGCACCACTGGGCACAGTAAAAGCACAGCTTCATCGAGCCCGCGAGCTAATGTATGACCTGGTGAAGAACAAAAAAGAACACATGTAAACTTCTTTTTTATATCAAAAAAGCAGTTTTGGAAAAATTTTCTTTTGAAAATTAAAACATTTATATACTTTTAAAGCTGTGAAAAGAGGATTTACCATATTTCTACTCGCCTTATTCCTGCTCAATGTGCTGGGTTATTATGGAGTATTTGTGGGCCTCCAATTCAAAAATAGCCGGGAAATGCAAGCCCGATTTGACAATGAGGATTATGCTCGAACCCAGGAAATAACGATAAAGGTTCCAATCACCGTTCCTTATGCCACCGATTCGCGTGAGTATACTCGTGTGGATGGTGAATTTGAACATCAGGGGGAGGTTTATCGGATGGTGAAGCAAAAACTTCAAAGCGATACCCTTTATATTGTGTGTGTTAAGGACAATACGTCCAAGGATATCAAGCAGGCACTTGCTGATTATGTAAAGACTTTTTCAGATAAACCTGTTAGCGAAAAAGGCAACTCCAAAACCGCTCAGAATTTAATCAAAGATTATATGGTATGTTCCACCACGCTTCAGATTGGTAGCGATGGATGGAATCATGTGCTTACCCAAGGGACGCAAGCAAAGGAGTACAACACTCTTTACATTCAACTTAATAGTCCGCCTCCCAAAGTTTAGTACTTCTCCTTTCCGGAATCTAACCCGGAACCCATTGTGTGGTCAATGATTTTTCAAAATCGATGGCTTCACTAATAATTCACTTCTTCTAATGTGCTTGATGAGGATGCAACTTTAAAAAGCATCCAGATTTTTTACGTCAGAACTGTGAATTGGAATCCCAAATCCAAGTGTTTAACTAATTACTGAATGAAAAAATATTTACAACTGATACTATGTATGGTAATTCTGTTTGCAGGCAGACTTACGTATGCACAAACCCCTTCTGATGCCATCATGATGAAAAAAAAGGAAATCTGTTTTGCTTTTATGTACGATCAAGGAACCTGGGATGAATATTGGGAGGGTACCAATCTCATCACGAACGAAAACATTGGCACATTTACTCGATCTACTTATATGCCGATGATCGCTTATGGCATTACTAACAATTTGAATGTATTGCTATCCACACCGTATGTAAGCACTAAATCAGACGGTGGACAGTTGGCCGGTGCGCAAGGGTTTCAAGACGTGAATGTGACTGTTAAATATGAAGCCATTAAAAAAGATTTCGGAAAACATCGTGTTTCTGCACTAGGCGTTGCTCAGTTTGGAACACCGATGAGTAATTATTTGTCTGATTACATGCCCTATAGTTTAGGGTTAGGAACGCAGGAGTTAACGGTTCGTGCTATTGGGCAGTATGAGTTTAACAAACTCATTTATCTGAGAGCTTCTGCCGCTTATGTGTGGCGTGGACAAACAGAGGTTGAGCGCCCTTACTATTATAATAACGGAAGTTACTATACTACTTACATGGACGTGCCCAATGCAGTAAACTATCAGGTTATATTGGGAGGTTGGCTATTTAAGCATAGCCTTCGAATGGAAGCATCTTACAATATTATGAACAGTGTAGAGGGAGATGACATTCGAAGATGGAACATGCCGCAGCCTACCAATAAAATGGAGGCTACCCAAGTCGGGTTTTTTGCTCAGTATTATTTCACATCAATAAAGCCGCTTAAAGGTTTTAGTCTGATGGCATCGTATAGTCAGGTTTTGGAGGGAAGAAATATGGGCAAGGCAACCAACTTTGGCGGAGGAATTACATATCAGTTTACATTTTGATCGACAGGACTATGAAAAAAATAATTGCATTTAGTATAAGCCTGGCCCTGATTATTGGATCGGTAACCAGTTGTGAAAATGAACTTCCTACATATTTTAATTATTCAGCATACGAATTTTCGGATCTGGATATAGATGGTGGAAACTGGCAACCCATCTTATTTCCAAGTTCAACGGATATTGTAATTGATGCTCCGGCTGCAGTCAACTCTGCCGAATATCAAGCTGAGTTGGCGGAACTCAAGTCGTCTGCACAGAATTTAAGCGGAAGCCAGGTAGAGGCAGTTGAATATTGGACCAACAATCCACTCATCAGGTGGAATGAAATTGCACTCGAGCTTGCTGCCAAGTATAATCTTATCCCTCCACCTAATCCGGATGGAACCTACACTTTACCCAGCGCTGCCAATCCGGCTGGGCCACCTCCATTTCCTTTTGCGCATCCACCGTATACAAGTCGCATGCTTGCTTACTTAAGTGTAGCTCAGTTTGACGGATTGATTACTGCGTGGCATTATAAATATGAATATGATCGTCCAGCGCCTTACGAAACAGATGCAAGCATTCCGTATGCATATAAAAAGAACTCGTTGCCTTCTTATCCATCCGATGGGGCAGTAATTGCCATTGTATCGCGCGATATTCTGAAAGCCATGTTCCCGTTGGAACACGATTATCTTAACGCGCGTGCCGAAGAACATTTGAATAGTTTAACGTGGTCGGGTTCTAATACTACAAGCGATATAGAAGCTGGCAAAGCAATTGGTACAGCTGTGAAAACCGCTGCATTGGCTCGCGCATCAGCTGATAAAATGAGTTCGGCCCAGGCACCAAAACCAGTATCCGATGCCATCAAGCAGTCAGCTATCAATCGCTTTGGCTGGTGGTGGGATAATCAGGAGAGCCCTGTTCGACCTGTTGGTCTTACCCCATTATTTGGACAAGTAACGATGTGGAATGTTCCAAATGTTGTAGACGTTCGCCCAGGTCCACCACCAGCGCCCGGTTCTGCTGAATTTGAAAAGGATGCTCAGGAACTTAAAGACATTGCCAAAAATCTGACCAAAGATCAACGCAAGATTGCCAATTGGTGGTCTGATGGGTTGGGAACATACACCCCTCCTGGTCATTGGAACAGGCGCGCAAAAGAATACATTATAAAATATGAAATGAACCCACTTCGCGCTGCACGTACATTCGCTTATCTGAACATGGCTGTAATGGATGCCGGCATTGCCTGTTGGGATGCCAAGTACTATTATCACTTTCCACGCCCAATTCAAACTATGGTTGGATTTAAGACAATTTTAGGAACACCTAACTTCCCAAGTTATACATCCGGACACAGCACTTTTTCTGGTGCAGCAGCCGAAGTATTGGCTTATATCTTTCCCTCGGAAGCTCAAGTTGTGCGCGATTGGGCAATTGAAGCTGCCGAATCAAGGATTTACGGAGGTATTCACTACCGGTTTGATTCTGAAGTTGGATTAGAAACAGGAAGGGCAGTTGCTGCTTATACCATTGCTCGTGCAGAAGCGGATGGAGCAGATTGATTCAAGGGGAATTATTTTTCGCGGATGCGAATTGGTGCTATAGTTATTGTGTTTAGTAATTGTTGTTTAGGGTTAATGCCGGGTAGGGGTACCCGGCATTATTCTATAACCTTTTGATTTATGAAATTAATAGTATTTGTAGTTTCAGTATTTTTTACAACGATGGCTTTGGGGCAGGAACAACCGGATACTATTCCTTCAAAACGATTGAATGCAGTAGAGGTGAAGGGTCAACGCTTGTATGACATTGACCGGTTGCCAGAGTATGAAGGCACTAATCTTTGGACGGGGAAGAAGAATGAGGTTATCAATATTCAAAGCCTTAATGCCAACATAGCTGAAAAAACTGGCCGTCAGATTTTTGCAAAAGTGCCCGGGGTCTTTGTTTATGATATGGACGGAAGTGGCAATCAAATGAATATATCAACACGCGGGCTTGATGCTCATCGTGGGTGGGAATTTAATATAAGAAGAAACGGGGCGATCACCAATTCTGATATGTATGGATATCCCGCAAGTCATTACAGCATTCCTATGGAATCGGTTGATCGTATTGAATTGGTACGCGGTACCGGATCACTGCAATACGGAGCACAATTTGGAGGCATGCTTAACTATGTAACCAAAAAACCAGACAGCACCAGAATCCTCAGTATCGAGAACATAACATCAGTGGGCTCGTACGGGTTGATGAGCACATTCCTTTCTGCCAGTGGGAAAGCCGGCAAATTTCAATACTTGGCATACTATACCAAGCGGGTATCGGATGGTTATCGCGAAAATAGCAACACAGATTATGATGCTCAATCTTTTTTATTGATGTATTCACCCACCACACGGCTGAAATTTACAGCTGAACTGAGCCGATCAAATTACGTTTACAAAATACCGGGACCACTAACGGATGCGATGTTTGAGGCAAATCCAAGGCAAGCCACCCGATCGCGAAATTATTTTAATCCGGAAATATATGTTCCCTCCATTCGGATGGATTGGAGTTTAGGTGAACACACTCAAATTTCATGGGTAACTTCTGCTGTGTTGGGGTATCGCAATAGCGTTATGTTTGACAAACCAGCCAATGTAGTTGATGCAATCGATCCGGTTACATTGCAGTTCGCTCCTCGTCAGGTAGATATTGATAATTTTAATAGTTACACTTCTGAATTGCGGCTACTTCACAGGTATCGGCTTTTTAATCAGGAGAATAGCATTGTTGGCGGGGTGCAGGTATTTAACAATGATCTCCATCGGAGGCAGCAAGGAACCGGAACTACAGGGACTGATTTCGATCTTACTGTTACTGAGTCAGGATTTGGCAGGGACATGCATTTGAAATCAAAGAATGTTGCATTTTTCATAGAAAACAAATTTCAAGTTTTGCCACAGCTTTCAATCACTCCAGGGGCTCGTCTTGAGTTAGGTGAGTCTGTGATGAGCGGAATAATTAGTTATTATGATCCGGAAGATGTACCAAATACAATCGAACATAAGTTTCCTTTGCTGGGTATCAGCGCACAATACAGGGTAAAGAAAACAGGTACCTTATATGCAGGTCTGTCTCAGGCGTACCGTCCTGTGATTTTCAAAGATCTTATACCCGGCTCGGTTTATGAAAAAGTGGATAAGAATTTAAAAGATGCTTCAGGTTATAATCTGGAAGCAGGCTTTCGGGGAAACACAAAATCATTCCGGTGTGATGTGAGTTTATTTCACTTACGGTATAATAGCCGGATGGGTACACAGGCGATGTATGATGAGAACGATGTGTTTTATTTATATCGGACTAATATTGGCAATTCGGTAACGGATGGAGCTGAGCTATTTGCCGAATATGGAATCCGTGCGGCTAAAGATGTTTCACTTTCACTTTTTACTTCCACTGCTTTTTTTCGCGGAGTTTATACAGATGCCGAGATTCGGTCGGGGGATACAAATCTTGAGATTTCTGGTAATCGCATAGAAAGCGTTCCTGAAATAATAACGCGCAATGGGGTTAATGTGAAATGGAGAATTGCCAACATATCCTTTTTGTATAGCTATGTTGGCAGCAGTTATGCCGATGCAGCGAACACGGAAACACCCTCTGCCAATGGCGCAGTAGGTATCGTACCTGCGTATGGTTTGCTGGACATTAACTCTACGTTCCTGATTTTGAACCAGATCACCCTTAGGGTGAATGTGAATAACGTAGCTAGCAAACAGTATTTCACGAAACGTCCTTCTTTTTATCCGGGTCCTGGTGTTTGGTCTTCCGATGGTCGGTCAGTGGTTGTTTCTATAGGGTTTAAAATTTAGCGCAATGCTGTAAATGATATAGTTTAGTTATTAATATGTTATTTAAGGGTTAATGCCGGGTAGGGGTACCTGGTATTATTTTTTCCAGAATTTTATTTTTGCTTGCAATCGATTTCAAGAGTCACATTTTTATGGCAAGCCTTGCTTCCTACCTTCAGGGTAGTATATTTATAAAATGTCTTTTGCTGCACTGCTATCCGAATACGCTACAAGACCCAACATTTGGGATGAAATGTGCCTGAAGGGAGAAGTTCGGGATCATTACAAAGTCTTCTTTGAAACCCTGAGCCAGATTTCCCCAGCCGAACTTGCTAAGAAGGATGAACTCGCCAAAAAGCTTTTCATGAGCCAGGGCATCACCTTCACGGTGTATAGCGATGGAGAGGGAATCGAAAAGATTTTTCCGTTCGATATTATCCCGCGTATCATTACTGCTACAGAATGGACTCACATTGAACGAGGAATCAAACAGCGCATCAAGGCTCTTAATATTTTCTTGCGTGATATTTATCATGATCAGTTTATCATTAAGGATGGCGTTATTCCTGCTTCGCTTATTCATTCATGTCCAAATTTTCTTCGGGAAATGGTCGGTGTTGATGTTCCCTTTGACATTTATACGCATATTTCGGGCATCGATCTCATCCGCGACAGCGATGGCTCATTTTATGTGCTGGAGGATAACTTGCGTACTCCTTCAGGTGTGTCTTATATGCTGGAGAATCGCAGCATGACATACCGGATATTTCCTGGCTTGCTGCCAAAGAGCAACGTGCGGTCAGTAAAGGATTATCCGGATTTACTGTTGAAAAATCTACTTTCTCTATCCAACCGACAAAAGAGCGAACCTACTGTTGTTTTGCTTACACCTGGCATTTTTAATTCAGCCTACTTCGAACACACAACACTTGCCCGCTTGATGGGTATTGAGTTGGTGGAAGGCCGGGATCTGGTAGTTGACAATGCGAAAGTCTATATGAAAACAACTGCTGGACTTAAGCAGGTGGATGTAATTTATCGAAGAGTAGATGATGAATTCATAGATCCGTTAATTTTTAACCCGAATAGTATCTTGGGAGTATCCGGTCTTTACTATGCGTATCGAAAAGGTAATGTGGCCATCGTCAATGCTCCCGGTAACGGGGTTGCTGATGATAAAGCTGTGTACCTCTTTGTTCCTCAAATGATCAAGTATTATCTCAACGAAGAGCCTATTCTGAAAACGGTGCCTACGTATGCAATGGAAAATAAGGAACATTTTCAGCATGTTTTTTCAAACATCAATAAGATGGTAATCAAGAAAACCAATGAGAGTGGTGGTTATGGGATGTTGATGGGTCATGCAGTTACTGAAAAGGAAGTAAGTGAGTATCGCAAAGAAGTAGAAAAGAATCCTAGGCATTTCATTGCACAACCGATCATCAGTTTGTCGTCCGTGCCTTGTTTTATCAATAATAAAATTCAACCGCGGCATGTTGATTTAAGACCGTTTGCATTAAATGGTCCGCAAGGGATTGAGATTGTGCCGGGAGGGTTGACGCGAGTTGCGTTGCGCGAAGGTTCACTGGTTGTAAATTCATCGCAGGGTGGCGGCAGTAAAGACACTTGGATATTAGGTTAATAAAATAAAACATGCTGAGTCGAGTTGCTGATGCAGTTTTTTGGATGGCCCGTTACATGGAGCGCACCGATAATATTCTTCGGGCACTTCGTACCAACTACATTGCCTCTCAGGATGAAATCCAGAATTTTGACTGGCAACTTTGGGTGGAAGGATTAGGCCCTGAAGGGTATGTATCCAAGACTAATCCAACGTATCGCGAAGCGTTGCATCACCTTTTATTGAATAGGGAAAACAATACTTCGTTGCTTGTTAATGTAGCGCGTGCCCGTGAGAATGCCCGCTCGGTGCAGGATTACATAACGAAAGAAGTATGGCAGTGTATAAATGATTATTATCATCTTATACGCGACCCCCACACAGAGCAACTATTGTTGGCGAATGATCCGGTAACGGCTTTTGACAATCTCCTTCGCGAGAGCACACTTTTTTACGGCACGGTTGATATCACTATGAACCGGGGTGAAGGTTATAGTTTTCTGAATATCGGAAAATACATAGAACGTTTGCTTCGGAGTTTGGATATTCTGGAATTGAAGATAAAGGAATTGGAAAGTGGGGGCAGTGAAGTTACTCAGTGGAAATATTTGCTTTATTCTTTGTCGGGCTATGAGTTTCATACCAAGTACTACCGTACTGTGTTGTCCACAGAGAATGTAATTCATCAGGTTATCTTGAATATGCAATTCCCGCACTCAGCCCTGTATTGCTTGTCGCAAACGAACCGCTATTTTAAGAGACTGGACGTTATTTCAGTTCCGGAAAATTTTAAGGAAATGGAATTCATGTTGGGTCGGGCTGTAAGTAACCTTCGCTATGGCGGACATGAACAAAAAAATATTGAGCAGGTGAAGTCCCTGGTGCTTAGAACTAAAACTGAAATAAAGGACCTTAGTCAAAAGTTGGCTTCTCTATACTTTGGTTATTCCTGATTGAGTTATGCCTCTATTTTACATTCGTCATCGCACGCATTACATTTATTCCGGATTGGTTATTGATTCAGCCAATCAGATCAAACTTTACCCACTGCATGACGATTATCAGAAAGTGAATCAGCACCACTTGTATATTTCGATGAGCCCAGTAGTCAGTTCTGTGAAGGATTATTTTGGCAACATGACGGGTTTCTTCACTTTGCTGATGCCGCACAATGAGCTGGTGATTGATAGTATTTTATCTGTTGAAATATTGAAAAATATGGGTTTGCAAAAGAGAGAAGCGGCAACTGATGTATGGAGGTTAGTGCACACCTCCGAAAATCAACTTCTCTATCATGATTTCCTGAAGGCCGAGGAAGCGAAATGCCAGACCGAAGTTCAAGAGGCAATTCATGAGATACTTGGTAAAGTTCAGCATCCGCTGGATACGATCCTCGAGTTATCTGAATACATCTACGACAACTTTGCGTACAAAAAGGGGGTTACCAATATTGAAACCAGTGTTGATGAACTATGGAATTTACGTGCCGGTGTTTGTCAGGATTTTGCGCACTTGTTATTGTACATGTTGCGGTTGATGGGAATTCCGGGTCGGTATATCAGTGGTTATATTTGTCCGGGCAGCAGTGAATGGCGAGGCGAGGGTGCCACCCATGCATGGGCTGAGGCTTGGCTACCGGATACGGGTTGGGTAGGTATAGACCCAACCAACAAATGTCTGGCCGGTGAACGGCACGTTCGGTTAGCTACTGGTCGAAACTTCAGCGATTGCACTCCTGTGAAGGGTACTTATAAAGGTGCTGTAGAGCATAAACTCGAAGTGACTGTGCAGTTTGGAACAAAAGCGTTTACAGAAGAGCAACTCGCCAACCCGACCCCAACCTTTATCAGTGGAACTACGATAAGTGAAGGGGTGCCACGCAATTCCTACATTGCTTACATGCAGATGCAGCAGCAACAATAAAATCGAAGGACGTTGATAGAAAATCAAGAGCATAAAAAAGAAGGCTGCATTTATGCAGCCTTCAAAAAAAATGAGATTCAGTGCTTATTTCTTAACCAAAATGTTGCTATCAAGAATCACTGCTGTCTGCGCCAATGCCTGACCATTTAGAGTAGCACCTGTTTGCAGCGTAATACCTGTCATGGACAGAATGATTCCTTCAAAGTGTGAAGTTGTTCCAAGGGTAGCCTGTCCGGCAACTTGCCAGAAAATATTCTTCGCTTGTGCACCCCCGCTTAATGTAATATTCACGGCTGAGCTCATGGTCAGGTTTCCGGCAATCTGGAAAATCCAAACATCATTTGCATTGCCTGAAATAACGATACTGGTTGGTATTGTTACATTGCTTGCCCATTTGTAAAGACCTGGAGTAAGTGTTTTTCCACCAATATTTCCACTGCCTAATTCAATAAAATCCGGTAGCGTACGTCCAGCAGCATCATTGTAAGCAGTAATCATGTTATTTACTGAGGTCGTTAAATTAGTTGGTGTAGGTGCAGCCATGTCAGCTGCATACAGTTTTCCAGTTACCTGAGTGGATGTTGCAAAGCCAGTGGCATTTGTTAAAGCTAATCCTGTAATATATGAAGTTGCAGCAGGACTAAGACCTAAATCACCTGTGATAGCGGATGTTGAAGTATTGTTGATAGCAGTCTTCGCGATGATAACATAATCAGCGGCTGAACCTAAATCAACTACTGCACGAACCGTGGTTGATCCCCCAGTGGTAAACGTAGATACGCTGTTAGCGGCAAATGGCTTGCCTAACTTTGTTTTGGCCCCTGTTGTTACCGTTACAGTATAGGTAGTTAATGCCAGGAAGCTGTTTGTTGGTGTAAACGTAGCCGTAGTACCGTTGTAAGTTACAGTGCCTGGTATGTCGGTAGTGCCTTGTTTAACAATGATGGTTGAAGAATTAATAGTCGCTGGATCCATCTCAGTGCTGAATGAAATGGTAATTGCATTGTTACGGGCAACATTGGTAGCGTTATTAAGTGGACTCGTTTCAGAAACTGTTGGGGTAGGTGCTGCAATAGGATCATTGTCTTCATCTTTCGAGCAACCCGAGATGAATAGAATGAATACAATGGAGAATAGTGATAACAGTTGAATAAATTTTTGATGTTTCATGTTGTTGGTTTAAATGTTTTACTAGAGAAATAATGGCAAAGGTTGAGATACTTTAAGTCTATTGCCTTACATATCTAAGATGTATGCTTACACATATCAGGTGTTTAAAAAATTGATCTGTGCAACTGTTTGAAATGGCTTAGAATAAAGCCATTCATGTTTTTTAAAATGATGAAAAATGCCCCGGCTGTGCTACAATGTGGTTTATGGGCAATTTCTGAGAAATGAGTTGTTCAAAAGGATCAACTTATTTGCTTTTTCTATTTTACTTATTGTGATGAATTGAAGGGTTATTCCTTTTTCCTACTGGCTTATGAAATTCTTGAGAGAAAGCATCCTTAGTTTTTTAAATAAATGTTAAAAGTAGTTCCTACATCAACTTTGCTCTCAACTTCAATTTTACCACCTTGATTACTTACCATCTTGCTTACAATAAAAAGACCAATCCCGGTTCCTTCTATAGTAGGGCGAAGTCTGCTGAATTTTGAGAATATTTCACCTTGCTTCTCTTCTTCAATTCCAATCCCATTATCTTTTACAGATAGTAAAGTGTACTCACCTTTGGTTTCCGTTTTTATAAATATTTCAGGTGTTCTTTCAGGAGCAGCAAATTTGATTGCATTGCTGAGCAAATTGTACATAATGCTTCTTAAATTCTTTGTGGAGAACAGTAACTCAGGTACAAGGATGTTACTAGTAATCTTGGCATGCGATTGATAGATTTGGTTTTTTAACGTGAATTTGACCTCATCCAGTATTTGCTCGATACTTGCACGTGCAGGCACATCGATTAGATCTGTACCTATTTTAGTTATGTCGGTTAGTTCAATGATTAGATTTTTCAGGGACCTGGCGGATATCTCAATCTTTTCCATTAGATTGTTCATATCCTCCTTATCATTCTTCACGAGAGCTGCTTTCAATAGTTCAACTAATAGTACCATATTGGTTAACGGGCCTCTGAAATCATGAGACACCGAATAGATGAAAGTTTCATGATCGGCATTAATTTTTTCGATGTCCCTTTTATCATTAATGTGGCCAGTGATATCTATAAAAGTGATGACTACTCCATTGGTGATATTTTGTTTTTTAATGATGTAAGGAAGTATATTCAGCTGAAACCATCTTTTGTCGGTGGTCTGAATCTCTTTTTCAAGATCAAGATTATTTCCAATTACCTCTTTAATGCTTCCTACCAAATCCGGAAGTTGTGCAAGCGTTGGAATGTCCAGGATTGGTTTCCCGATATCTGCTACCACCAACCTGAAGTGCATATTAGCCGGTGGGCTAAATTTTCTAAGTATTAAATCAGCGTCTACAAACAGTTGAGGGATAATTGTATTTCTGAAATAATTCTCCAATTCCTCATTTAGTTCAACTAATTTTTTTATTTCTTTCTTTTCCTCTACCGATACATTCATGGGATACGATAATTTTAGATCAATATCAATACAACTTCTTGCTTAGGGACATTGTCTGTGGACTAAAATCATTCCGCAATTGAAAAGTATGATTAAACTATGCGGGTATACTATTAGAAAATTTGACTTAGAAAAAGGTGTGTATTATTTTCTACAGTTGGTTGCAAGTATTTGGTTATCTCAACCTTGCTCCGGTTGTCTACATTTTAAGCCCAAATGCCTTGTAGATGCTTGCCACTGTGTCTTTTGTATCAGCCATTACCAATAAGTGATCATTAGGTTCAATGATCGTTTCTCCGGAAGGTGGAATATATTTTTCGTTGCGATGAATTAAAACGATAAGTGCTGTTTTGGGTAGGCCAATCTGCACAACTGCTTTGCCAATAACGGGCGAGTCATCAGGAATATCGAGTTCAACAAGTTCCGATTTCAGGTCATCATTCATTTCCAGATCAATGGGAAATTTACGTTTGATGGCACTGGGTACGCTTACATGCAACCACCTGGCTACGATGGGCAGAGTAGTGCCTTGAAGAATAACTGAGGAGACGGAAATAAAGAATACCAGGTTAAATAATGTATCGGCATAAGGTATACCGGCTAGCATGGGGTAAGTGGCAAAAACAATCGGTGCGGCCCCACGCAAGCCAACCCATGAGAGGAAAAGCTTTTTCCGAACGTTAAGCCCTTTTGCAAAAGTAAGAGAGACAAATACAGCTATCGGTCTGGCAACTAAGATCAGAAATACGGAGATCAAAACACCAGGTATTAAGATAGGAACCAGTTTGCTCGGGAAGACTAATAGTCCCAACGTAAGGAACATAATAATCTGCATTAACCACGCCATACCATCATAAAAACGAATCAAGCTTTTTTTATGAATAAAATTGTTGCTGCCTAAAATGATAGCCGAGATGTATATAGCAAGAAAGCCATTGCCTCCAATAAAGTCGGTAAATGAAAAAGTGAAGAATACCAACGATAACACCAACACCGGATAGAGTCCGGCAACATCAAGTTTTATTTTATTGACCAGCCAGATCATAACCCGGCCCATCACAAAACCACAGGCTGCTCCGATCAGCATTCCCTTTAAAAATTTTGGTATAAGAGAAAGTATGGAAGCCTCTGGGTTTGTTAGCAGGTAAATCATACTTATGGTTAGAAAGTAGGCCATAGGGTCGTTGCTGCCACTTTCAAATTCCAACGTGGGCCTCAGGTTGCCCTTAAGTCCAACATTTTTTGATCGGAGAATGGAGAAGACCGCAGCCGCATCGGTTGAAGACACAATCGCTCCCAATAACAGACCTTCCAGAAGAGTGAAATCCAGGACATAGGAAG
>JBEBJH010000060.1:0-21218 GCA_040079965.1 Cyclobacteriaceae bacterium | reverse complement strand
CCAGTATATTATAAAGTCTTAGTTTATTATAGAGAGTTTTCCTATCAATACTTAAGAGTTCAGAAGCTTTTGACTTGTTAAAATTGACTTTCTCAAGTACATCTTTTATGGCTTGTCGTTCGGCTGTCCAAGCGATTGATTTCAATAAGCCTACACTTTCATGAATCACACTCTCCTCGTTTTCCACCTGGCTCGTTTGGCCTAGTTCCGGTGGCAAGCTATCGGGTTGAATCATTTCTCCAGCACTCAACAAGACAGCTCGCCTGACTACATTGTTTAGCTCACGAAGATTTCCATGCCAATGATAGTTGGAGAAAATATCTAATACTTCTTTAGAGAATCCCTGGAGGTTCTTGTTCAAAGATTGATTTGCCTTTTGAAGGAAATAGCCAGCATAGAAAACGATATCATCTTTACGTTCGCGCAAGGGGGCCAATTGAATCTTAAATTCATTCAGTCGATGATAAAGGTCCTCGCGTAATTTACCTTCTTTTACTGCCTTGAGAAGGTTTTCATTGGTCGCTGCAAGTATTCGAACATCAATTGAGATATCTTTGGTCGCCCCTATTCGCTTGATTTTTCGCTCCTGAATTACCCGCAATAATTTTACCTGATTTTCATACGATAAATTTCCAATTTCATCTAAAAAAATCGTGCCTCCATCAGCAATTTCAAAACTCCCCTGCTTATCCGTTATAGCACCTGTAAACGATCCTTTTACGTGGCCGAACAATTCACTGCCCGCAAGTTCTTTCGGCAACGCCCCGCAATCAATTGCCATAAAGGGAAAGCCTGATCGCTTACTGAATTTATGTATGGATTGTGCTACAAACTCCTTCCCCGTGCCGGTTTCTCCATTTATTATCACCGACATATCTGAAGGAGCAATCAATTCTATATAGCGCTGAACGTCCTGAGATTGGGCACTTTTGCCTACAATGAAATTGATTGTCGATGAACCCGCTCCCTGTATTCTCTTACTATCTCCAACAACCACTGCATTTCCATTTTTGTGAAGAATTTCTTTCTGATTCTTTTCAATTGTCTCTTGAATCGTTAATAACAGTTCATCCGGATATAATGGTTTCGTTACGTAGTCATTGGCACCATAGCGAAAGGTTTCAACTGCTGTCTTTACATCAGAATATCCTGTAATTATGATAACAGCAATAGTAGAATTTAAAACTTTGATTTTCTGAAGCAGCTCAACGCCAGCAACATCGGGCAATTTGTATTCACAAAGCACCAAATCAAAGTCAGTAACACGCAACTTCTTTAATCCCTCTTCGCCATTATGGGCTATTTCAACAGAGTAATTCTTTTTACTCAAAAACCTCGATAACACAAGACACATGTCTTTATCATCATCAATAACTAGAATCCTTTGCATAGTGGGTAATTGATTAGTTTTATTAACTATGCAAATGTGTGGAAATAACGCCCCGAAAGCGTTACACACTTATTAAGCAATCTTACACTTTTCCCACATTGAACTAAGGGCAGAAATTGCAGTCCCAGTTAGAATGCCTGTGCGTATGACGAATATTCAGACGCTTTAATTCTCTTGGGCACGTTTACGTTTTTCCAACTCCTCTTTAGTAAAAAAAGGGAAGAACATTTTCTGGAAAACAAAAACCGTGATCACAAATCCCGAATATCCTACCAAAAGGATGGTTAAAAGGAGAATAAGATGATTCATAGGAACATACTTTGCCATTGAACAAGAAAAATCATGCCATCAAAAGAATTTAGCCCACCTTCAATTTTAACAATCACTATTGTAGATATTTTGCCCGATAAATGGGGTAAGTAAAGTGTCATTTTTCCCCTTGTGCTTCTAATAGGTGGATAAAATAACCCATAATCAATGGCATCATTATTACTTGATGCATTGTATTATCTAAACTAAATACATGAACAATTTACTTTACATTATCGCGGTCGTATTAATCATTTTTTGGCTTTTGGGATTCTTCGTATACAGTGCCGGATCGATAATTCACATTTTGCTGGTTATCGCCATTATTGCCATTCTGGTTCGGGTTATCAAAGGTGACAAGGCGATATAGCCTGAAAGGCATTAATTATTACAAATGCCCGCGATGAAAATCAGAAGCAAGAAAATAATTTACATTTCTGTAATAAGTTTTGTTGGTAGCATAGTCCTGATCGTTGTTGCCGGGATATATTTAACTCACTACCTCGAAAGAAAGGTTGCTGAAAAGCTCTTCGCAAACCACGGAAAGGCCGCCTCCATAAAAGTAGATTTACTAACTCAATCACTCAAGTTCACTGATGTTGAGTGGAATTCTTTGAATGATAGCCTCAACAAAAAGCAACATTCAATAAAAGCCAGATCAATCGCACTTCATAGATTTAGCCTTTATCAATTAGCTTTAAATAAATCCATTCACTTTAAGGATCTGATAATTGATAGTGGCTATTTAGAATTTGACAAAACAAAAGACACTATTAAACAAAAGGCGTTTAATTCGCCTTATAAATCGCTTCGATTTCAAAATATTCATCTTAATACAGTCGAAATACGCATTAAGACTGATACAATGACAAATGCATCTGCACGTATCCGCGGAGAGATAATTAACTTCAACGTTAAGTTAGACACCATAAACAAACTCAGTTATTCAGCAAAGGAGGTGGAGTTATCAATCGAGAAGGTAGACCTAAGTCGTTACGAGGGAATGTATAGTAGTACAGTTGCCCGAATCCTGATAAGTACAGCAAACCATAACATTGAGATTGATTCAATACTATTAATACCTAATTATGATAAATACGAGTTTGCTCAGCATAAGGGAGAGCAAATCGCGAGAATGAATTGCTCCATCCCCCAGATAACTATACATGGTCTACAGTTTGAAAAAATATTTGACAGGACATTTATCGCTTCAAAAATAGAGATCCTGTCTTTTGATATATACTCCTTTAAAGATAAACGACTGCCGTTCTTAAGAAAACGATCGATTCCTCTACCTATGGAGAGTTTTTTAAAACTACCCTGGACCATTCAAGTGGATTCCACAATCATAACAAATTCACATATTACAATCGAAGAATTTCCTGAGGAAGGGGTGGTGAGTGGCACTGTCTCATTTGATGATGTAAATGCTATACTTTCAGGGCTGAATAATCGAGCAGAGAAAAAAGATGCACCTTATGCCTTGCTAACTGCTTCCAGTCAATTCATGGGAACAGCTAAAATTAAAGCAGCGTTCCTATTACCATTAGATGGCAAATCAATCTATAAAGCAGGAGGATCAATATCACAATTACCTTTTACACAACTTAATCCTATGCTAAAAATGGTTAACCTTCGTGTTGAATCTGGTCAATTAAATAATTTAACATTTGACTTCAATTATACTGATTCGAGCTCACAGGGTACTTTAGGAATAGATTACGAAAACCTGAGATTTCTGGCGCTGGATAAAAATAAAAAATCAACTAATGAATTTAAAACGATGCTTGCAAACGTATTTGTTAAGAATAATATTAATCAGTCAAAGTCTCCACTCAAAAGAATGGGTGTAATTGACGTTGAGCGAAATAAAAACAGATACATTTTTAATCTTTGGATGATCTCACTTCTAGACGGGTTAAAATCTGGTATGACCGGGAACACTACAAAAAAACTATGACTAACAGTTTAGCTTTCCTCAAATATTTTAATGTTAGTTCTGTTCAATGAAACAACATCTACATAGCCTAGAAGGCGTTTTGATTATTAATAATAAGGGGATTATTGTTTTGATTAATCCTACCATTAATCACCTATTCAACTACTCAGAAAAGGAGCTTATCGGTGTGCCGCTGATAAAGCTTATCTCCGAAGAGCTCCCAGATCCGGAAGAGTTTCAAATTGAACAAAAGGTTTTTACAGGCATAAAGAAGGATGGTGTTGAATTTGAAATTAAGATAGGTGTTGATCATTTCGAGGGTGGAAAAGAACCTTTCACTGTAGTCTTCATTTCTGAAATAAAAATCCTGAATAGTCAAACAGATTCCACCTCTTCAAATTTACCTGCTGTAATTTTTCTGATCCTCGACAAATCAATAAATATAAAATATGTTAATAAGTATGGGTGCACGCTACTAGGTTGCCCAGAAGAAACTCTTTTGGGACTTAATTGGTATGAGAATTTTCTTCCTTCAGACCGCAGACTTGAATGGAACACGAGTTTCGATCAGGCCTTTGCAACGGGTTCTTTTGAAGGCTATGAGAGTGCACTACTCAATACGAAAGGCGAATATCATACAATTCTTTGGACTACCTATGTAATCTATGACTCGACCGGTGAACCGGTAGGTACTTTCAATACTGGATTCGATTTTGGTAAAAAGCTAGATAGGGAAATTGATCTTAGTCATATTGATAGAATTAACAGGCTTAATACTCAGCTTGAGCGAAGTGTTAAAAAGCAAACTCAAAAACTGATCACCTCGCTTGCCAATGTTGAAACTATCAACAAGGATTTACAGCTACAAATTCAAAAACGCAAAGAAATAGAACAGAAACTAATTAAAATTCAACGACTCTATGATACCGTTGTTCATAATTTTCCTGATGGCGTAATTGGGGTGCTTAATCGCGATATGAAATATGTGCTCATAGACGGTAAGGAGCTTAACGAAATTGACTTACCCGCTTTGGGTTTAACAAGTCAGGGTGCAGTTAATAACGAAATGCCTGAGACTGAAGATGGGACGTTATCCAAAATTAAAAAAGCGTTCACGGGTCAACATGTTTCTTTCGAAGTAGCGGCAAACGACCAATTCTATCATATCTCTGCGGTTCCTCTTCATGATGTAGACAATCAAATCAGTGAAATTTTATGTGTACTGAAGAACGTGACCAAAAAAAACAGGCTGGAAAGCGGACTATTAAAGGCGCTAGAAAAAGAAAAAGAACTTGGTGAACTTAAATCACGATTTGTAACCATGGCGTGTCATGAATTTAAAACACCACTGGCAACCATTCTTTCTTCGTCATTTCTGCTCGAAAACTATTCGGGAGAAGACTTTGAAAAAGAAAAGCTTGTACATACAAATCGAATTAAGCGCTCTGTCAATAACCTGACAATGATACTAAACCAATTTCTAATGCTAGAGGAGAATAAGGTGAGTGTAATAAATAGTTCTATCAACATTCCGAAATTTATTCGAGACATAATCACTGAAATGGTACCCGTAAAACAGAAGGGACAATCTATTTCATATCAACATGAAGGTGATGAGAATATATTCTTAGACCCCCATTTGCTTTGGGGTATCATCACGAACCTGATATCTAATGCCCTCAAATACTCCCGGCAAAGCGACTGTATTACACTGAAGTCAGAAATACACAACAAAATCCTGACTATCACTGGTAAAGATGCTGGCATTGGTATACCCCCCAACGAGCTCAATAATATTTTTGGACGATTCTATAGAGCCAAAAACGCTCTGAACTTTGATGGAACAGGACTGGGACTACATATTGTTGATAAAGATATTAAGCTGCTTAAGGGAAGTATCTCATTTAAAAGTGAGTTAAATACAGGCACCGAATTTATAGTAACCTTACCAAGCGGAGAGACTGGTAGTATAATGACTAGTGTCGCCATTGAACAAAAAATATGAATCGAAGAATATTAGTTATTGAGGATAACCTAGAGATGTGCGAAAACATTGCCTCTATTCTAAAACTTGCAAATTACCAAGTGTATACCGCCAATAGTGGTAGGTTGGGTATTGAGCTGGTACAACAACATCAACCCGATTTGATTTTATGTGATATTATGATGCCTGACCTGGATGGATACGGTGTTTTACATATCCTTAATAAGGATCCATCTACGGCAAATATTCCATTCATTTTTCTTACAGCAAAGAGTGAACATAAAGACTTTAGAACCGGGATGAATCTTGGTGCCGATGACTACATTACTAAACCTTTTGACGGACTGGAATTATTCAATGCCATCGAATTGCGTCTAAAGAAGCATGATTTGATCAAAACAACATTCCGCAATAATGTAACTGACATTAACGATTTCTTTGACAAAACACGACAACTACCGGGTTTTCAAAAAATATCAGCAGGTCGACTCTCTCGTATTTACAAGAAAAAAGATTTTGTATTCATGGAGGGGGCTCAGCCGCTTCATCTTTACTTTATTTCAAAAGGTGAAGTAAAAACCTACAAATCAACCAATGATGGGAAGGAGTTAATTACAGGCCTTCATCATGAGGGTGAATTTATTGGGTTTTTGCCTTTACTAGAGAATAAGCCTAACAATGAAACCGCTATTGTTTTAAAAGAGGCCGAAATATACCTGATACCTCAGCAGGATTTCCTTACTATGATTTATACTAATAAAGAGATAGCCAGAAAGTTCATATCCATGTTATCAAGTAACTTATATAATGCCGAAAATCTATTACTTGAACTTGCCTATCAGTCTGTAAGACAAAGGGTATCAGCTGTTTTGATTAAACTTAATAATAATCATCGCATTCAGAGCAATGGCGATTACTATATCATTACCGTAGCGAGAAAGGATATTGCCGGAATGGTAGGTACCTCAACAGAATCGTTGAACCGGACTCTTGCAGACTTTAAAGAAGAAGGTATAATCGAAATACTGGATAAAGGGCTCCGGATTTTGGATTTGACCAATCTTGAACAAGTCAAAAATTAAGGAACCTCAGGCAAATTGAACTGATTGTCGTTGGTGAAGCATCTTATCCGAAGAGCCTGGCCGTTCAATCAAATACTCCCATCCCGGCTTGTCAACCAATTCATCACGGATTTCCTTGAAGATCCAAACTAACTCGTCCTCCTTGGAAAATCCAACCAATTCTCCACTTTCATTTACATTCAACGAGGAGTTTCTATTTGCCGTAGATATTGAAAAGGCAATCGTCTTCAAATGCTTCAACCTGGGGTTTGATCTAATACTTATCAAGGAATCTAGTTTATCATCCTTACTCAAGTTCGAATCGATCAGTACCAGATCAGGGAGCTGGCTATTGGAACTCAACCTTCTTGTGAAATAATCAGATAGCTCATCGCTATTGCTGACAAAATCCATTGAATGCGCAACGTTTAAATCTTTAAACGCGAAAAGGGCGAATAGTCTGTTATCCGAATCATTGTCAACCATTAATATTTTCATACTCTTATCCGTTTATCTTAGCCATGTTTCCATCCTACAATTTCTGATGCAATTTGGTCGGTTTGATGATCCATGTCATTACATGTATCCACTGAATTGTTACAAAACCTACTGATTTATCTGACTTTTCCCATCAATCCCTCTAAAAGCATCAACCTTAAAGTCCAACCACTATTTACGAGATAAATTTCCTCAACACGAACGAATCTCTACACCAATAAAGAGGATATAGGGTTGAATAAAGCTCATTCCCTAAAATCAATTTGGTATGATTATCCCTATAATCTCAACCGTCATGGTCTGGCAAAACTTTAATCGATAAAACTAAAAGTAAGTACAATTATGAAAAAAAGAACAATTCTAACAATCCTCGCAGTAGTGCTGGTAATGACACAAGCACAAATGGCCTTTGCACAAATGGCCGACAAATCACTTGACGGATGGACTCTATTGGGCACACGTGTCGTTGATTACACACTGGATCGCGATGTAGTAGCAATAACTGATACGCAGTATTTCACAGAACTGAAGTTTGTAGTTAAAAATGGAACGCTGAATATGCACAAGTGCACGGTTCATTTCGCAGGCGGTGATACAAAGGACATTGCCTTTGCAGACGAAGTGAATAAATCAAATGATGGTCGCATCCTTGATTTAAAAGGTAGCAACAAAACAATTGAAAAAGTAACATTTTGGTATGATACTAAAAATGAGTCTACCAATAAGTCAATTGTTGAACTTTGGGGCAAGAAGTAAAATTCTATAATTAGCTTATAAAAAGGATCCCAGCAATGGGATCCTTTTTAATTGAATACAACCTGACAGAATCGAGTCCTCGTATAATTTCCAATAAAACCATGAAACTGTATGTAAGAAACATGGCCTGCCTTAGTTGCTAAGTTGTAATTAAAGACGCATTAGAAGAACTCAAGATATTTCCTCTTAGAATAGAACTTGGAGAAATAGAAACCAAAGAGGATGTGACCAACGATGAAAAGAAGAAACTAAATACCATAATAAAAAAAGCTGGCCTTGAACTTTTAGAAAACAGACAGGGTATTCTAATTGAGAAGATAAGAGAAGTAATTATTGATTATGTATACCATACGGATGAAAAAACAATCACCAACTTTTCGGATCTACTGAGTAAAAAACTGAACTACAATTATACTTATCTCGCCAATTTTTTCTCTGAAGTAGAAGCCACTACCATCGCCCAGTATGTAATTTCACTCAAAATTGAACGCATAAAGGAGTTAATTATGTTTGAGGAATTCACATTATCTGAGATCGCCCACAAATTGCACTATAGCAGTGTTGCACATTTGTCCACTCAATTTAAGAAAATAACAGGGTTAACCCCATCGTACTTTAAAACATTAAAAAAGAACAGAAGAAAAGCGATTCAGGAATTGTGATCAAAAGTTACTTCAGTTCCAAAAGAGATTCTGTGTCTATATCTAATGTACTTTGATCTCTATCGTCCAACAAAATTATAACCAGATGCTCCTTTCCATCGTTAATCATTTCAACGTAATCAGAAGTTTGTGAAATCCCATCCAAAGTGATGTGCATCCTTCTTCTTCCGGATTTTTGATTCATCTCGATAAAGTAGGTTGTGCTTTCAAATTTGTATTTCAGCGATACCGATTTCCAATCTTTAGGAATACATGGTATAAATTTTAGTTGTGTTCCCTCTCTTCGTAAGCCGAGGAAAGACTCCATAATTAGTTGGTACATCCATCCGGCAGAGCCTGTATACCACGTCCACCCCCCCCGACCGGTATGCGGAGATACACCATATACATCAGCTGCCATAACATAGGGTTCAACCTTGTAGGTAGCTATTTGTTGTGGAGTGCTGCCGTGAAGAATTGGGTTTATTAATTTCAAAAGTTCTTCCGTCTTTTCCACATTGCCCAATTTTGCGAAACCCATCACGGCCCAGATTGCAGCATGGGTATATTGTCCACCATTTTCGCGTACCCCAGGCACATACCCTTTAATATATCCAGGGTCCGTATCGCCCTTATCAAAAGGTGGTTCCAGTAATTGAATTAATCCCTTCGCACGGTTTACAAGAAATTTGTTCAGCGATTCCATCGCCATTACTGATCGCTCGGTTTCACCAGCTCCAGATAACACCGACCAACTTTGGGAGATTGCATCAATTCTGCACTCTTCATTATTGTGCGAGCCCATGGCCAAGCCATCATCAAAATAGGCACGCAGATACCATTCGCCATCCCACCCATTACTATGGATACTTTTTTTCAATTTTCCCGCTACTTCTTCACAATCCGTTGCAAACTCAAAATCGCTTCTGCCTTTTGCAATTTTTGAAAACCGGGTAAGTACATCATAGAAAAAAAATGCAAGCCAAACGCTCTCACCACGTCCCTCAATACCTACGAGGTTCATTCCATCATTCCAATCGCCTGAACCCATCAGAGGAAGTTCATGCTGACCTAATCGCTGTGCGTGAATAATAGCCCGCTTGCAATGTTCATAAAGCGTAGCATGCGTATCTAGCGTGACAGGTAAGTCATAATAGGACTCTTCGTTTACATTTAGATTTCGGCCTTGCAGAAAAGCTACCGCCACATCCATTATTTGTATATCTCCGGTAGTTGAAACATATCGGCTTGCAACAAATGGAAGCCAAAGAAAATCATCCGAACACATTGTGCGAACACCTCGCCCCTGTGGGGGATGCCACCAATGCTGAACATCACCTTCTGTAAACTGGCGTGATGCGCATAACAAAATTTGTTGACGGGTAAGCTGAGGTTTAGTATGCATCACGGCCAGGGTATCCTGCAACTGATCGCGAAAACCAAACGCACCACCTGATTGGTACAAACCACTACGGCCCCACAACCGGCACGAAATAACCTGATACAATAACCAACCATTGGCCAAAATATTGATGGATGCATCAGGGGTATTCACCTGCACGGCTCCTAAGGTTTTATTCCAGAATTGATTTACCCGATCAAAAGATTGTGTAACTGCTAAACTACTTTGAAAACGTTGAATCGTTTCTACAGTTTCACGCAGGTCTGCCCCAGCACCTAATTTAAAGGTAATTTTCCGTGACTGCCCGCTTACCAACTCAAACTCAACCTGTATTGCAGCACAAGGGTCCATACCAGCACCCGACTTTCCTGAAAGATGTAAACGGCTCATTGCCTCCGGATATTGTAGCGATCCATTGCGCCCAATAAATTCTGTTCGATCCGTTGTATAACGAAAGTCAGGAGCATCAACATCAAAGAAGGTTCTATAATTTTGAAATTCTGTATTGAAAGAATTTCTGGCAATCAATGCCCCTGTAGCAGAATCCAGCTCGGTAACAACATGCATAAGTGACTTCGTCCTCAACTCGCCCAGGATCCACTCTACATATCCGGTTGCCGAAAGTTTCCGGGAACGATCCGACTGATTAGTCACAGTAAGTACAATGAACTTGATGGGCGATTCACTATCAACATAGGTACACACTTCCGATCGGATACCATCCTTAACATGTTCGAATAAGCTATATCCAAATCCATGCTTAGTCACATATGTATTCGGACTTATTACCGGCAAACCCATGGGAGACCAGAATGAACCGCTTTCTTCATCACGCAAATAAAAGGCTTCACCAGTCCCATCAAGAACCGGATCATTACGCCACGGTGTCAACCGAAACTCGTGAGCATTTTTAAACCATGTGTAAGATGAACCATGTTCGGAAATAAGCGTACCAAATTGAGGATTCGCAATCACATTAATCCAGGGCAAAGGCGTGTGTAATTTCTTTCCCGTAACGATTACATACTCTTTACCATCTGGTGAAAAGCCTCCGGTTCCATTGAAAAACTGAAGATCTTTTGGCGATCCCAGTAATTGGTTGTTGAGTGCCAGCGATCGGGAAGGGATTAGTTTTGGTACCAGAGCTTTTGTCTGAATACGCTTGCTCACCTGATCTGCTAAAGTTCCTTTTGTATCCGAGATAATCAGTCTTGCCACGCTCTCCAGCAGCGTTCTATCTTCCTGCGAAACCTGATCAATAGGTCGCACAAAGACTCGCCCTTTCCTTTCTGCCGTCATCGTTGCAATCCCTGCATTGATAAGTCCTTGAATCTGATCTTGCAAAACCTGACGATAGCCACTGGGATCATCGTTAAGAATAACTACATCGACTGCCAAGCCCTTCATATGCCAATACGCCTGAGCTTTAATTAGCTGTTTAACAAGCGTAATACTTTCCGAATCAGTTAATAACAACAGTACTATGGGTAAATCACCTGATATCGAATAACTCCATAGCGATGATTGCCCTCTCAGATTTTTAAGAATCACATTGGGGCGTGCACGCAACGCTGGATTGAGGTAAAGAATAGAACTTGCCAGCTTACTGTATACTTGCGCGTCTGCCTCGGTGGCCCCGATTTGTCTGATTACCACCTGGCTATGCGTCCAGGCTAATTCGAAGGCACGATCGCGAAGTTGCTTATCCTGATATTTATCAATCAAACTTTGATTTGCTTCTCGCGTGTCTGCAATCCCGGTCACCATATCCACGATGGCTGATTCGCCCGAACCCAACACTAATTTATACTGAATAGCTACAATGGGATCTAATACCGAGCCATGCGAACCTGACAGTGGCTCTTTTTCACTCATTACTTTGGGATTACTTAACGAATACCCTCGCCCAATAAATTTACTTCGATCGGTTTCGTAAGAAATCATATTCGCATCCACTCCGCTTACTTTCATGAGGTGAAACATCCAGGGCGGATGTTCTTGTTTAGAACGGGCACGTCTTGTACAACTTATCGAGTTTTGCTGTTCATTGATCTCGGTTTGAACAAATAGATTACTAAATGAAGGATGAGCGTCATCTGCTGCCGCTATCGCTAATACTACTTCACTGTAACTGGTCACGTCAATGTTTCTCTTACTTCGCGAATGATTCACTATGTGGGTGCGCCTCACTTCCACATCATCCTCTGGAGAAACAATAATTACCGTATAGGTTTCTATACCATCATCTCGTCTTCTGAATTCTGCCCGCCCTTGCGAAAATATTGCTTCATACTGATCCGCTGGTTTTAATGTGGGTTGATAGGCAGTTGACCAAAAAATTTCATTATCCAAATCCCTGATGTAGCAAAACATTCCCCAATTATCACATGTGGCATCCTCGCGCCAACGAGTTACTGCCAAATCGCGCCAACGACTGTAACCACCACCTGCATTTGTTATCATGATAAAATAACGCCCATTGGATAATAATTGAACTTCAGGAACAAGTGTATGAGGTGTATTAATGATACGAATTTCAGGGGTAACAGAACCTGATACTACATCCATACTATCCGAAGATCCTGAATAAAATCCAGTAGACTTTGGAACCCGTTCTTGCAGCAAGAGCAAAGCAGTTTGAAGTTGTGGGTCCGTTTCAAATCGCTTCTGCATCGGTTGATCCAATAAAAGCGATGCAAGAGCCAGTAAGCTCATTCCTTGATGATGAGCCATAAAGGTTTGAATCACTGCATGGGATTGGCCGCTCGACAACCGGGAAGTGGTATAATCAATAGCCTCATAAAACCCATACTTTCCCTCAAAACCCCGCGCCTTCATTTCTTCCAGATTGGTACAAGCCGCTTGCGGGTCGATCATTAATGCTAATACTGTAGCATAGGGAGCAATCACCAGATCCTGACCCAACCCACGCTTAAAACCAAGACCTGGGATTCCAAATGCCTTATACTGGTAAGTCAAGTGTGTGTCTACTAAATTATAGCACGATTCAGAAATACCCCAGGGAATATCTTGTATCTCACCGTATTCAATTTGCTTTTTCACAGTGCCAATACACATCTCATCCAATAAGGTATTTTGATAAGTGGGCATTACTAAACCAGGCATTAAATATTCGAACATCGATCCACTCCACGAAAGTAAAACGGGTGTATTGCCTGCGGTAGTAAGTCTTCTTCCCAGCGCAAACCAACTCTCCTGGGGAAGCTTCCCTTGTGAAATAGCAACAAATAAACCGAGCCTTGCCTCAGAAGCCAATAAGTCATAAAAGCCAGCATCCCGTTGGTGTTCATCTACTGTATAGCCAATCGACAATAAATGATGCGACTTGTCGTACAAGAAATCATATTCCTGATCCGTGAATTCGTTACACTGCAATGCCAGTGACTGAATTACCGCAATACGTTCTCTGGCGTGCTTACTTGCCCGGTGAACACACTGCTCGAAATGATACAACCATTGGATCTCTTCCTCTGAATTTAATTGCTTGTGCCAATTGTCAAGATCGGAATTTAGTTCACGATCCATTTTGGCCAATTCGGTAAGGGTAGGAATCTCAGAAACCAATTTATGATTATGGAACTTTTGTGGTATCGGCAAATCAAATAGCCACGGGGCTCCAGATAAAAGTTCATGCTGAATAGCTTCAATTTGCCTTCCAGCGATATGAAACCATTCCCTAGAGGTCATCCTGCTACTCTCCACCGAACCAGTAAATGTTTTAAAGCGTGCCAAAATATTTTCTAAATGAATCTTCAGTGCCGGTAACTGAAAACCGGTGATAACTATAGCCTCATGAAAACTATGAAGAGACAACCTTAACTCCTTTTCCTTAGCGGGAATCTCATGGATGGCAAGCCGAAGCGAATCTTGCAAACCCATCAAGGATTTAAAATCTATTATCCGTTGATTTGGAATTGTGATTAATCCTTGGCGCAACGTAAATAAATGCCCGGCAAGGTTTCCACTGTCTACTGTGGAGATATAGCGTGGCTGAAGTACACTTAAGTTTCGGGTATCATACCAATTATAAAAATGTCCTGACCAGCGCTCAAGTTTTTTTAATGATGAAAATGTATTGGTCGTATTCTCTATAAGTTGCCCTGTAGTCGAGTATCCAAAATCCCAGGCCGAAAGATTGGCAAGAAGTGAAAGTCCAATATTTGTGGGAGAGGATCGATGAGCAATTACAGGCACCGGAAATTGCTGTAAATTATCCGGTGGCAACCAGTTATCCTCTTCAGTTATAAGATTCTCGAAGAACAACCACGTTTTCCGGGCGAGTTCTCTTAAATAGAGTTTCTGTTTATTACTTAACGTTGATTTTTGAGAGGTTAATGGCCTACCCAGAATGTTAACAATTGCGGGAGACAGAGACCACACCAACAGAAGAGGCATTGCAATAAAAATGGCGGGTGAGGACACATTAACTAAGTGGATGAAAATAACCGCAGACAGTGTCGGTGAAATCCACATCGTACGATAGGTTGTAAAAAATCCCTCTGCCTGATTAACAGAAAATCCTGACGCATTCCATTCCAATAATCTTTTACCACTTATCAAAATTCTCCATAATGTTCTTAGTATGGCATCGATACTCATAAATGCTTCAAACGGCAAACATGCCAATGAAAATGCCGCCTGTAAAATGCTTCTTGATGTAGCGTGCGAGGCATTGGTGATATGTTGGGATACACCAACCTCATTGGGTTTCCACGCAAGGTTCCAGATAGAAGTTATAACAGAGGGAATAAACACAAACCCAAGCACAGCTAAGGTCCAAAACCATGGGAAACTAAGTACGGTCCATCCTACAATCAATTGCAGTATAAGAGCAATCGGCATTATGCTTCGCCTCAGGTTATCAAAGAATTTCCAACGAGATAAAGAAGAAATCGAATTCTTCTTAAACTTATTATTTGCATCAGGTACAAAGGGCAAAAACCATGTTGCAATTTGCCAGTCGCCCCGAATCCAACGATACCGCCTGTTACTATCAAGACGATAACTGGAAGGGTAATCCTCATATACCTGTACATCGCTTGCAAAGCCACACCGGGCATACGTGCCTTCCAATAAATCATGGCTAAGAATCCTGTTCTCAGGAAAACGACCATTCAATGCTTTTTCAAAAGCATCAATTTCATAAATACCTTTACCGATAAATGAACCCTCGCCAAAAACATCCTGATAAACGTCAGAGGTTACGCGTGTGTAGGGGTCAATCCCTGAATCGTTCTCATTAAGAAGAGTGTATCCTGATCGGGCGGCCCCGTGCAAACTAATTGCTATACGGGGTTGGATAATTGCGTAGCCTTCTGTAACACGTTTCTTGCTTTCATCATACCTGGCGTGGTTTAATGGATGAGCCATAAGACCTACTAACTTCCATGCAGCATCGCGAGGTAATTGTGTATCCGTATCGAGTGTGATTACATATTTTACTGACTGATAGATATGAGGCTCGCCAACAATCAAAGAAAATCTGTCTTTATTGTTACCTCGAAGTACATGATTTAGCTCAGAGAGCTTTCCTCTTTTGCGTTCGTACCCCATCCAAACATTTTCTTTTGCATTCCATGTTCTTGGTCTGTGAAAAAGAAAAAAGGTATCGTTGAACAGACGATCATACCGATTATTCAATCCTTTAATCCCTTCTTCTGCTAAATGAATTAATGAATCATCTAATGGCATAGTTTGAGAAGGTGCATCTTTAAAATCTGTCAATAAACCAAAAAGCAGATTTGGGTCACGATTGGCAAGAAAGCGAACCTCCAATTGTTCGAGAAGTTTTTCTACCTGGTCTTTATTAACAAGCAAAGTAGGTACCACTACCATGGTTCGACTATCGTTTGGAATTCCTTTGGAGTAATCAAGTTTGGGCAATGGTTTAGGTTTTATCCAGAGGGTAGTCCACCAATTTGTTACTGCTATTGCAAAATGACTGGCGCCCATAATAAAAATTATACTCAGGACTATCAACCAGCCAACGTGCTGAATAGTTGTAGCCGCTACAACAACCATCACGCTACCTATACTAGCAGTAATAAATACAGCACTCAGAATATAAAGGGAGCGCTGTGCATTGATTATTTTCTCTCGTACATTCTCTAGTCCTGTCAGGCGAACACCCGCTATTCTTTTTGTTTTGACAGCTCCAGGACCTACCAGGTAGTAGCCCACATGAGCCTTCCTTTTATCAACACTATCCTCATTAAAACTAAGTAATGCCAGTTCGATAGCTATTCGTGCTATACTATGTTCATCCAAGCCACTGGTCTTTGCAATTGTTTCTATGCGGTGCCGATAGTCATCACGCGTATAAAAGTCCATCTTAGTATAAACTTCTTCTATATCATACCGTAGCGTCTGTTCGACTACGCTCATGGTCTCTACAAATTCGCGCCAATCCATTTTGGCCAGAAACCTTAAACTATTGATACTATTACTTACCGAAACCTGATCCGCGGCCTGCTTCTGATTTTCCATTGCTACCATGGAATTGATGGTGTCCCCCATACCACTCAGATGTTGCTCAACCCAATTCAATGGCAACGTAAGCTCCGGTCCTTTCCATTGAAGTTTCCGAACAAACTCTGCTACAAAGGCACTCACCATGGGTGGGTTGGATCGTGCCATATCCGCAATAATCAACACTAAGTCTTTTGGTGAACCTTCTGCTGTTTCGACAATAAGTCGGGCCCACTTATTTGCTATTGCCGAATCCTTTTTATCAACAGCTATCCGCGTTGCTACACGGCTCAGATTCTCCAACAATGCCAAGCGCAGCATAATCGGAATCGCCCATAGTTCGCCCAGGGTCAGGTTGCTTGCTTTTTGATACGATGCAATGAAATGACTTAAACTCTGAAAATCAATATGACCATCGCTATGAGAAATTATTTCAATGGCAATTGCATACACACGGGGAAACCCACTTTTTAATTTAGGCAATCCCTTACTATATCCTTTAGGCAGGTAACGTTTTCCAATTCGTATTTCATCTTCAATCAAATAGTAATTATCCAAAAGCCACTCCGCTGCCGGGCTAATAGATCTTCGCTCTTTTACACTGTCCTTCAGTAGATCATTTACCTTAAATATGATCTCTTCGTTCTCTGATAATCCTTTAAGCAATAATTCCGGGGAACTGATTTTACTTAACACATGGGTCTCCGCCAAATACTGCGCATGTACTTCCATTTGATCTTTACTGAAAAGCTCAGATCGCAGGGGAGGATTTTCCGCAACTTCTTTATGTGTAAAGTTGTCTTTTTTAAAGCGCGACTTTAAGGGATCTAATAATTGATCAATTTCGGGTACGAGTAGCCTCATGATGCGTAAGAAAAATTTATAAATCCACGACTACCATTACCAATTACTTGAGCAGGAAACTCAAGACCCAAGGTTGAGATGTTTATGGGAACATCTTCCGGAGCTCATCTTTTAAGAAAGGCTTGTAGAGCATGCGAAAAGTTGAAGAAGTTTTAGAAAATTCCTTTGCGGTAATAAGAATCAATTGTGTTTGTGGATAACTAGCTTGAATAAACTCAGCCTTACTCCATCCAAATCCCTTGGGTAGATTATTATCCAAAAAGGTAAAATCAGGAGCCTCTTCCTGCAAAATCCGCAATCCTTCCGACATGGAGTTTGCCAGAAAAACCGTACTTCCTTTATGCGCAAAAAACGCCTCCATTAAAAAACCAAAATCCATTTGATCATCAATAATCAATACTCTTTTGTCCTTCATGGCGAAGTCACCCGGCTTACGGTAAACGTTTAATAAGGATGGTGTCAAAACAATTTATTTACTTCGCTTTTCTTCCCAGCGCAATTAATAATACTCCGGCCATTGCAAGCACGCCACCCGTTATAGGGGACCAGTAAATGGGTGTCTTTTTGTTTGTACTAATTTCTACTGAACCCAGATCAACCACCTTTTCTTTTGTAACTAAATTAAATCCGGTGAAAATTGTCATCACAATTCCAATCACCAGCAAGACCATTCCTAGATTTTTCATATTCATTGTAGTGTAATCGTTTAATAGTGTATCAACCAACCCATTCATGATAGCAATAAATCATCCATGATATTATCATCCGTTTAAACGGATTTTATACAACTAGTGGGTAAATTATTCCTCATTGCGAATAATTAACTGCACAGGTCTAAACAGAGAAAGCTCCACACATGCGGAGCCTCCAGTGCTGCTAATTAAATTGCGTTACTCCAGAAATTCAACATTCAACTCTACGCGCCTGTTCCTGGTTCGGCCAGCCGCAGTCTTATTATCATCGACAGGCTTTGTTTCTCCATATCCGGTTGAAGAAATTCTGAGTGGAGTAATACCTTTGGTAATCAGATAATTTGAAACAGCATCAGCTCTGTTTTTTGATAACGTTTGGTTGGTTGCATCCGAACCAACATCGTCCGTATGCCCACCGATTAGTAGCTTATAACTAGGGTTTTCATTCATTACTTTAACAATAGCATCCAGGATTGGAAACGAAACGGGTTTGATAACCGCACGGCCGGTAGTGAATTGAATGCCTTGAAGTGCTTTCTGAAATAATTGCTTTACCTCCGGCTTAATTTCAGGGCACCCATTATTGGTTTTTATGCCTGCCAATGTGGGGCAATTGTCCTCCTGATCATTAATACCATCTCCATCTGTATCTGGATTACATCCTGTTTCATCTACCTTTACTCCACTAGGTGTATCCGGGCATTTATCAATCGCATCTGCTACACCATCACCATCGGTATCAGGGCAACCGTTAAAAATATCTAATCCTTTTTGATTAGGGCATTTGTCCTCAGAATCCTGAATGCCATCGCCATCGGTATCTGGACAGCCCGCAAAACGCGCAACCCCCGGAACATCTGGACACTTATCATCCTTGTCACCAACACCATCAGCATCGGTATCTGGACAACCATTAAATTGCTCTAAACCAGAAAGATTCGGGCATGTATCCAAATGGTCAGGCACGCCATCAGTGTCTGAATCAATGGGGCATCCATTTGCATCAACTTTTGCATTGGTTGGCGTATCAGGACATTTATCCTTTTTGTCAGGAATGCCATCCTGATCCGTATCGGCTGGCTTCTTTAAATTAAAAATCAACCCGGCACTATGCTGCAGGTATAAATCGTTACCACCTTGTGTTACACCGTCCCAACCATCATAAAGCGGGGCATTAAGTGTATTTGCAATTTCCACACCCACACGATCTGTAAGTTGGAACAAAATACCAACACCCAATGCCACATTGGCTTTGTACAATTTGTCGGAAATAGTTGCATGGCTGGTTTCTGTATTCATCCTTGAATCGATGCGAGTTACACCAATGCCTCCCATTAAAAAGGGGGCAATTGCAGCATCTTCTTTGAAGATATAGCCATTATTAAATTTATATCGCAACTTCAGATTTAGCGCAAAAATATCTGCTGAAAATCCTTCAGTTCTCTCTTGATTACGATAAACCAGATTATTATAGGAGAATTTCTCCATCAAATTAAACGACTGGTTAATATACTGCTGCAGGGAAAAAGCACCCCCCAGTTTTAAATCATCAAACTGATAAAAATGATGCTGGTTACCGTTGAGATCTCCATCGTACTCATTTACTGTAGCATGAAATCCAATAGCACCACTCTGTGCCTGCGTTTTAGAAAAACTAAAGACGATTAAGAAAATAATCAATAGCTTAGTTAGGTTTATAGTCATATAGTTTTTTTAAATTTTAATGTGCCTTGTTCAAATTCTATACCACGCTAGATCATCGCTAAAGGCACTCTTGTGCTACGCACTCATCTTCTAATGATACTTATATCTCACAGGTGGGGAGATTTTTTCTCACCGATCTGCAAATGACTCAGGGCCTTGCCGGGAACCCATCAATTACTCTGGCACGATAATTAACCTTTTGTAAGCGGTTAACCCACATCCTCAATGTCTGATAAACTAGAAATCCCATTTCATCAAAAATTATCCCTGGTCCTTATCTCACTATCCATTCTATGCATAGCGTTGATCTATGGAAAAGATCTTATTCTACCCATTTTATTTTCCATTTTACTAGCCAATATATTACTTCCACTCACTACTTATTTTGGTAGAAAAGGACTCAATAAGTCGCTCTCCATTTCAATCCCTCTATTACTTTCTGTTGCAGTAGGTATTGGAATCCTTTATTTCTTATCGAGTCAAATCATTCACTTCATGAATGATGTGCCGGCTTTAAAAGAGCGCATCAATGAAGTTACCCATTCATTTCAAAAATGGTTCAAAGCAAGTACTAACATGACCATCACAAAACAAAATCAGTATTTCAATAATACTGTAGACGACCTGAAGGACAGTGCACCCGAATTGGTAAGCATAACATTCGTTTCACTCACCGGATTTTTAACCTATGTTGTACTTTTACCCATATATACCTATCTCCTACTTTACTATAGAAAGAGCATTAAGGCATTCTTAATTACAGTATTTAAAAAAGATTCGGAAACCCGCGTGGCTAGCATCTTAGTAGAGTCTTCAACGATTGCTCAAAAATATCTCACGGGTTTACTTATAGAGACTACGTTGGTATTTACATTAAATACTATAGGCTTTTTAGTCATAGGCATTAAGTATGCAATCTTCCTTGCGCTGTTTGCGGCTCTTCTCAATTTAATTCCCTATGTAGGCATACTGATAGCAAACATTTTATGCATGCTCATTACCTTAGTTAGTTCAGCAGAAACTACCAAAGTCCTTTGGGTAGGCATTATCCTTGCCATTGTTCAGATATTAGACAATAATATTGGGATGCCTTTAATTGTGGGTAATAAAGTGAGGATTAATGCTTTGGTAACTTTAATCGGAGTTTTAGCAGGCGGTGCCTTATGCGGAATACCCGGTATGTTTCTGGCTATACCTGGCCTGGCGGTAATGAAGGTAATTTTTGATAAGGTACCAGAACTTCAAGCGTGGGGCGTTCTTATGGGCGATGGCACGTTGGAAAGCAAACAAACCAAAATCTAGTTTACTTGAGATAATAAAAGTTACAATACTATTACTAAAACATAAACCATGGATCAGGAAAATAACAATGCAGAAAATTTAGCCAATACGGCTGTGGAGCTTGTTGAGTCTTACCGTAATCTTATAGCACTAAAAATTACTGAGCATACTTCGCTTGGGATTTCTATGAGTGTAATTGGAATTGTAT